>JBQCJF010000103.1:0-9623 GCA_051953015.1 Luteimonas sp. | reverse complement strand
CGGGGCCGGCCATCGCCTCGCGGCTACTGCGCCCCGCCGCCGATGTGCTCGCGCAGCCAGGCGTTGACGGTGTCGTGCCAGAGCAGGCTGTTCGCGGGCTTCAGCACCCAGTGGTTCTCGTCGGGGAAGGTCAGGAACTTCGACTCGATGCCCTTGCGCTGCAGCGCGGTGAACGCGGCGATGCCCTGGTCGATCGGGATGCGGAAGTCCTTCGCGCTGTGCACGACGAGCATCGGCACGCGCCAGTCCTTGACGTGGTTGATCGGGTTGAACTTCTCGTAGCCTTCCGGGTTGTCGTAGGGCGTGCCGCCGTTCTCCCACTCGCTGAACCAGAGTTCCTCGGTGGCGTAGCCCATCATGCGGTTGTCGAACACGCCGTCGTGGTCGACCAGGCACTTCCACGCGCCGGACGCGGGCGTGTTCCACACGCCGGCGATCCAGTAGACCATGTAGCCGCCGTAGCTCGCGCCGAGCGCGCAGGCATTGGCGCCGTCGAGGAACCTGTACTGCTCCTGCGCCGCGGCCCAGCCCTTCTGCAGGTCCTCGAGCGGGCGGTCGCCCCAGTGCTGGCTGATCGCGTCGGTGAACGCCTGGCCGTAGCCGGTGCTGCCGTGGAAGTCGATCATCACCACCGCATAGCCCTGGCCCGCGTACGTCTGCGGGTTCCAGCGGTAGCTCCAGCCGTCGCCGAAGCTGCCCTGCGGGCCGCCGTGGATCAGGAACGCCACCGGATAGCGCTTGCCTTCCTCGTAGTTCCAGGGCTTCACGACGTAGCCGTGCACGGTGTCGCCGTTCCAGCCCTTGAACGAGAACTGCTGGTAGTCGCCCCACTTCACGTCGGGCAGCATGTCGCCCGCGCTCGGCGTGATCGCGCGCTCGGGCGCGCCGTCGAGGCCGCCGGTGAACACCTGCGCCCCGCTCTTCATCGAATTGCGGGTGAACACCGTCGTCGGGCCGGCGATCGAGAAGTCGCCGATGCTGCCGTTGCCGATCGCCTTCGTCGCCTGGCCGGTCGCGATGTCCACGGCGAACAGCGGGTGTTCGCCAATGTCCTGCGCGTTCGTGTAGATCGTGCGGCCGTCCGCGGAAAGCACGATGTTGTCGGTGGAGCGATCCCACTGCGGGTCGATCTCGCGCGCCTTGCCGCTGGCGAGGTCCATCGCCATCAGGCCGAAGCGGTCGGCCTCGAAGCCGGGGCGCTTCATCGCGCGGTAGTACAAAGTCTTGCCGTCGCCGCTGAACACCGGGCCCGCGTCCCAGGCCTTGTTCGCGGCCGTGAGGTTCACGGCCTTGCCGCTGCCGTCGGCAGCGAGCCGGTACAGGTCGAAGTTGGTCGAACGCGGCTCTTCCGCGTTCGACAGGCGCGCGCTCACCACGACCGACTTGCCGTCGGGCGCCCAGGCGAAATCGGACAGGTCGCCGAACGGCTTGGACGGAACGTCGGCGACGAGGTCGCCGCCCAGCAGCGTGGCGGCCGTCGCGGGCTTCGCGCCCGCGGCCGGCAGCGCCGCGGCGAAGACGCGGTTGAGCGCGCCGTCCGCCCAGGTGTCCCAGTGGCGGATGAAGATGCGGTCGTAGACGGTGCCGCTGGACTTCGGCTTGTCGTCGAAGCGCTTGCGGCTGCACGCCAGGTCCCCGGCGCAGTCCGGGAACGCGGCGGCGGCGAACGCGATGCGCCGGCCGTCCGGCGACAGCGCGAAACCGTCGATGTCGAGCGCGAAGTCGGTCAGCTGCGCGGGCTCGCCGCCGGCCACCGGGATCGCGTAGAGCTGCGAGGTGCCGTTCTTTCCGCTGAGGAAGTACACCGATGCGCCGTCCTTCGAGAAGGCCGGCGAGTTCACGTTCCAGCCCTCCGGCGTCAGCCGCGCCGGCGGCGCCGCGTCGCGCGCGAACAGGTCCTCGATCCACAGCGAGGTCGTCGCCTTGCCGCTGGCCATGTCGACGGTGCGTTTCGCGAACACGAGCTTGCGGCCGTCCGGCGAGAGCACCGGCGACGAGTAGCGGTCCATCGCCACCATGTCGCTGGCCTGGAAGCCGCGCGCGGCGAGCGCGAGCGACGGCAGCGACAGCAGCAGCGCTGCGGGAAGGATGGCATTGCGGAGCTTCATGGCATTCACTGGAATCGGTCCTCCTGCTTCAACGTTGTCGCGTCGTGGTCGGGCAGCCGGGGCCGCGTCACATCGGGCCCGGCTCGGCTTCGCCCAGCGCGCGCTTCGTGCCGCTGCGGTACAGCAGCCAGCCGACGACGACGAGCACGGCGAGGCCGACCAGCTGGCCGAACTGGAACTGTTCCGGCAGCGCGAGCACGTCGGCGCGGCTGCTGGCCACGATGGGGATCGCGATCAGGATGCCCATCAGCGCCTCGCCGGTGATCAGGCCGGCCGAGAACAGCGTGCCGGGGCGGTGGATGCGGTCGCGCGCGTCCTCGTCGTCCGGATGCACGCCCTTCTTCCGCTCCACCAGCCACGACAGCAGGCCGCCGAGGAAGATCGGCACCATCAGCTCGAGCGGCAGGTAGATGCCGATCGCCGCGGCGAGCACCGGCACGCGGAAGCGCGAGCCGCGCGCCTTGAGCCAGGCGTCGAAGGCGATGGTGAGCGCGCCGATGCCGGCGCCGATCGCGATCATGCCCCACGGCAGCTTGCCGCCGAACATGCCGTTGGCGACCGAGGCCATCAGCGTCGCCTGCGGCGCGGCCAGCGAATTCGGATGCGCGGGCGTCGGCGGGCCGATGCCGTAGGCCTGCGACAGCAGGTTCAGCACCGGCGCCATGATCAGCGCGCAGGAGAAGGCGCCGATCGCGAGCATCAGCTGCTGCTTCCACGGCGTGGCCCCGACGAGGTAGCCGGCCTTCAGGTCCTGCAGGTTGTCGCCGCCGACCGCCGCCGCGCAGCACACGACCGCGCCGATCATGATCGCGGCCACCGCGCCGATCGGCGAACCGCGGCCGAGCAGCAGCACCAGCACCACCGAGGCGAACAGGATCGTCGCGATCGTGATGCCCGACACCGGGTTGTTGGACGAACCGACGAGGCCCGCGAGATACGCGGACACCGAGACGAACAGGAAGCCGGCGACGATCATGATGATCGTCATCGGCACGCTCACCATCCACTGGTGGACGATCGCCTGGTACAGCAGCGCCAGCGGTATCACGAACGCGACCAGGGCGATCAGCATCCACTTCATCGGCAGGTCGCGCTCGGTCTCGGCGATGACCTTGCCGGTGCCCTTGCGCGCGGCGGCGAAGCCGCTGCGGATGCCCGAGGCCAGCGACTTGCGCAGCGAGAACAGCGTCCAGATGCCGCCGATCAGCATCGTGCCGACGCCGAGGTAGCGGATCTTCGCCGACCAGATCGCGCCGGCCGTGTCCGCGGCGGACAGTCCGGCGACGGAGGCCGCGAGCGCCGGATCGCTGCCGAGGAAGAACGCGTGGTAGATCGGGATCGCGATGTTGAACGACAGGATGCTCCCCGACACCACCACGATGCCGACGTTCAGGCCGACGATGTAGCCCACGCCCAGCAGCGCGGGCGACAGGCCGGTGCCCATGTAGCCGAGGTACTTGCCGATGAAGCCGGCGCCGACCGCGTTGTCCGGGATCATGCGCAGGCCGCTGGCGGCTGCGAGCTTCACGATCGCGCCGATGAAGCCCGACATCGCCAGGATCCGCAGGCCCGGGCCGGGATTCTCGCCGGCCTTCAGCACTTCGGCCGCGGCCTTGCCTTCCGGAAACGGGAGCGGATCCTCGACGATCATGGTCCGGCGCAGCGGCACCGAGAACAGCACGCCGAGCAGGCCGCCGAGGCCGGCGATCGCCAGCACCCACGAATAGCGGAAGTCCTGCCAGTAGCCGAGGATGATCAGCGCCGGGATCGTGAAGATCACGCCCGCGGCGATCGACGAGCCGGCGGAGGCGCCGGTCTGCACGATGTTGTTCTCGAGGATCGTGCCGCCGCCGAGCAGCCGCAGCACACCCATGGACACCACCGCCGCCGGGATCGCCGTCGCGATGGTGAGGCCGGCGAACAGGCCGAGGTAGGCGTTTGCGGCGGCGAGGATCACCGCCAGCACCATCGACAGCACGATGGCGCGGAAGGTGAGTTGCGGGACGGGTCGGTTCGGCGAAGGCGTGCTCATCCGGGCTGCTCCCCTTGCATGGACGGACCGGCCGGCGGCCGGCAACCGCCGGATGATGGCATCTATACTCCCCCGCAGCCAGCCCGGGAATCCCGCCTTGCCTGAAGCGAACGTTCCACCGCTCCCCGCGCAGGGCGCCGTGCCCGCCGCCGCGGGCAGCCACGCGGATTTCCTCGGCCATCCCAAGGGCGTGTTCGTCTGCTTCTTCACCGAGATGTGGGAGCGCTTCTCCTTCTACGGGATGAAGGCGCTGCTCTTGCTGTACCTGCTGAAGCACCACCGCTTCACCGACGACATGGGCTACGACCTGATCGGCGCCTACGGCGGGCTCGTGTACGCGGTCCCCGTGATCGGCGGCATGATCGCCGACCGCTGGCTGGGCATGCGCAAGGCCGTGGTGTTCGGCGGCGTGCTGCTGTGCCTCGGCCATTTCGGCATGGCGTTCGAGGGCGCGGACGCGCGGGTGGTGGACGGCGTGGTGGTGCGCGACGCGCACGCGCTGCAGGTGTTTTACCTGTCGCTGGCGCTGATCATCATGGGCGTCGGCTTCCTGAAGCCCAACATCTCGACGATCGTCGGCAAGCTGTACGCGGAGGACGATCCGCGCCGCGATTCCGGCTTCACCCTGTTCTACGCGGGCATCAACGTCGGTGGGTTGTTCGCCGGCCTGATCTGCGCGTTCCTCGGCGAGACCTACGGCTGGAAGTACGGCTTCGGCGCGGCCGGCGTCGGCATGCTCGCCGGCCTGGCGATGTTCCTGTGGGGGCAGAAGTACCTGCACGGCCACGCGGAGCCGCGCGCACGGCTGCGCGAGCGCGTCGCGGGACTCTCGCGCGAATGGTGGATCTACCTGCTGTCGTGCGCAGGCGTCGCCGTGGTGTGGCAGCTGATCCAGCGCAGCTGGACCGTCGCCGGCGCGATGCACCTCGTGCTGGCCGGCTTCCTCGCCTGGTTCTCCTGGTTCCTCGCGCGGCAGTGCAACCGCGTGCAGCGCCAGCAGATGGTGTCGCTGATCCTGATGATCGTCGGCGTGCTGGTGTTCTTCACCCTGTACGAGCAGACCTACGGCTCGTGGCTGACGTTCACCGACCGGCTGATGACCAAGGACATGTTCCCGTCGCTGGTGAGCGACGCGTCCGGGACGCTGCCGTGGTCGCTGTACATGATGGCGGCCACGCCGGTGCTGATGGTCGCGGCGCTGCGCGCGAGCGACCGCGGCGCGCGCGGCACCGCGCGCACGCTGGTCGGGGTGATGTCGCTGGCGATGGCGGTGGCCTGCTTCCGCGACGTGGTGCTGGTGCCGCAGACCGCGGGCTCGCTGACCTTCCTCGGCTCGTTCTTCATCGTCGTGCTGTCGCCGCTGTTCGCGTGGCTGTGGCCGTGGCTGGACAGGCGCGGCTGGAACCCGTCGAAGCCGATGAAGAGCGCGATCGGCCTGGCGTTCGCGGCACTGTCGTTCCTGCCCCTGCTGGCGGCGGCGAAGGTGGCCGGCACGGGCGCGATGGCGAGCGTGTGGTGGCTGGTGCTTGCCTACTTCGTTCTGGAGATCGGCGAGATGTGCCTGTCGCCGATCGGCCTGTCGGCGGTCACGCAGCTGTCGGTCGCGCGCGTGGTCGGGCTGATGATGGGCGGCTTCTGGCTGGCGACGGCGTATTCGGAATTGCTGGCCGCGCAGTTCGGCAAGCTCGCGTCGCTCGACGGCGCGCTTGCGAACGGCGGCGAGGGCGGCGCGATCGACATGGCGGACGCCGCCGCGAAGTACGGGCACCTGTTCGGGCTGCTGGCCTGGATCGGCCTCGGCGCGGCGCTGGTGTTCCTGGTGCTGGCGCCGCTGCTGCGGCGCTGGATCCACGGCGGCGGGTCGCGCGGGTCGGGGGCCGGCGCTGCGGCGCCACGACGCTACGAAGAGGCGGCGAGCTCGTCGAGCGTGGCGGCCAGGCCCTCGCGCCAGTCCGGCAATGCGATGCCGAAGTCGCGCTGCAGCGCGCCGCAGTCAAGCACGGAGTACGCGGGCCGCGCCGCCGGCGTCGGATAGTCGGCGGTCGCGATCGCTTCGACGCGCGGCGCGCGCGGCAGCAGGCCGCGGGCGACCGCGCCTTCGAAGATCGCCTCGGCGAAACCGTGCCAGCTGGTGAGGCCCGACGGCGTCGCGTGCCACAGCCCCGAGGGCGCCGCTTCCGCGCGCAGGGCGCGCGCGGTGACGTCGGCGAGCAGCGCTGCCGGCGTGGGCGTGCCGACCTGGTCGGCGACCACGCGCAGCGCGTCGCGCTCGGCGCCGACGCGCAGCATCGTGCGCATGAAGTTGTGGCTGTGCGCGGCGTACACCCAGGCCGTGCGGAAGATCATGTGGCGCGCGCCCGACGTGCGCACCGCGACTTCGCCGGCCAGCTTGCTGGCGCCGTAGACGCCCAGCGGCGCGGTCGCGTCGTCCTCGCGGTAGGGGCGCGTGCCCTGCCCGTCGAACACGTAGTCGGTGGAATAGTGGACGAAGGCCGCGCCGCGCCGCGCGCATTCGGCCGCGAGCACGTCGGGCGCCTCCGCGTTGATCCGGAACGCGAGTTCGACGTCCTGCTCGGCGCGGTCGACCGCGGTGTACGCGGCGGCGTTGACCACGATCGCGGGCGCGACGCGTTCGAGCAGCGCGGGCAGCGTGTCCGGCTGCGAGAAATCCGCGGTCTCGCAGGGCGCGCTGGCGACGGCGCCGGACAGCGTGGCGGCGACGACTTCACCCTGCTCCGCGAGGCTGCGGCGCAATTCGGTGCCGAGCTGGCCGTCGGCGCCGAGCAGCAGGATTCGCGGCGCGCTCATCCGGCGGCGTACGGCGGCAGGCGGTCGGGCGCGACGTCGGCCAGGAACGGCAGTCTCGCGTCCTTGTCCGACAGCAGCGGCGACGCGACCGGCCAGTCGATGGCCAGCGCGGCGTCGTTCCAGCGCACGCCGGCGTCCGCCTCGCGGTCGTAGGTGTCGGTGCAGACGTAGTTGAACAGGGCCGTCTCGCTCAGCGTCACGAAGCCGTGCGCGTAGCCTTCCGGGATCCAGAAATGGCGCTTGTTCTCCGCGCTCAGCACCACCGCGGTCCACTGCCCGAACGTGGGCGAGCCGCGGCGCACGTCGACGGCCACGTCCCACACCTCGCCGTCGAGCACGCTGACCAGCTTGCCCTGCGGCTTCGGCCACTGGTAATGCAGCCCGCGCAGCACCCCGCGCGCCGAACGCGAGACGTTGCCCTGCACGAAGTGCGGCGGCAAGCCGATCGCGGCGAGCTTGTCGCGGTTGAACGACTCGTAGAAGAAGCCGCGGTCGTCGCCGAACACCTGCGGCTCGAGGACGAGGCAGCCCGGCAGGCCGGTCGCGACCGCCTTCATGCGATCGGCCGCGCCTGCGGCTGGTCGAGCAGCGCGAGCAGGTACTGGCCGTAGCCGTTCTTCGCCAGCGGCGCGGCCAGCGCGCGCAGCTGCGCGTCGTCGATCCAGCCGTTGCTCCAGGCGATCTCTTCCGGGCAGCACACGCGCAGGCCCTGGCGCTTCTCGATGGTCTGCACGTAGGCCGAGGCCTCGACCAGCGATTCGTGCGTGCCCGTGTCCAGCCACGCGTAGCCTCGGCCCATGCGCTCGAGCTGCAGCTCGCCCTGCTCGAGGTACAGGCGGTTGAGGTCGGTGATCTCGAGCTCGCCGCGCGGCGACGGCGCCAGCTGCGCGGCGAAGTCGCTGGCCCGGCCGTCGTAGAAATACAGGCCGGTGACGGCGTAGTTCGAACGCGGGTTCGCGGGCTTTTCCTCCAGCCCGACCACCTTGCCGGTGGCGTCGAACTCGGCCACGCCGTAGCGTTCCGGGTCGCGCACGCGATAGCCGAAGACGGTGGCGCCGCGCGCCTGCGCGTCCGCGCGGCGCAGCAACCCGGTCAGGCCGTCGCCGTAGAAGATGTTGTCGCCCAGCACCAGGCAGCTCGGCGCGCCGGCGAGGAACTCGCGGCCGATCAGGAACGCCTGCGCCAGCCCGTCCGGACTGGGCTGCGCGGCGTATTCGATCTTCATGCCCCACTGCGAGCCGTCGCCGAGCAGCGCCTTGAACAGCGCCTGTTCGTGCGGCGTGTTGATCACCAGCACCTCGCGGATGCCGGCGAGCATCAGCACGCTCAGCGGGTAGTACACCATCGGCTTGTCGAACACCGGCAGCAGCTGCTTGCTGATCGCCTGGGTGATCGGATAGAGCCGGGTGCCGGAGCCGCCGGCCAGGACGATGCCCTTGCGCGCGGTGGCGGCGGGCGTGGCGCTGGCGGCGCTCATGCGGCGGTCCCGATGCGCTCGAGGCGGTAGCTGCCGTCGAGCACGCGCGCCACCCAGTCCTGGTGGCCCAGGTACCAGTCGACGGTGTCGGCGATGCCCTGCTCGAAGCTGTGCGCCGGCGCCCAGCCCAGCTCGCGCTGCAGCTTCGACGCGTCGATCGCGTAGCGGCGGTCGTGGCCGGGACGGTCGGCGACGTAGGTGATCTGGTCGGTGCGCGGCTTGCCGTCCGGGCGCGGGCGGCGCGCGTCGAGCAGCGCGCAGATGGTGCGCACGACCTCGATGTTCTGCTTTTCGGCGTCGCCGCCGACGTTGTAGGTCTCGCCGACGCGGCCACGCTCCAGCACCGCGCGGATCGCGGCGCAGTGGTCGCCCACGTACAGCCAGTCGCGCACGTTGCGGCCGTCGCCGTACACCGGCAGCGGCTCGCCGGCGAGCGCGCGGGCGATCACCAGCGGGACGAGCTTCTCGGGGAACTGGTACGGGCCGTAGTTGTTGCTGCAGTTGGTGGTCAGCACCGGCAGCCCGTAGGTGTGGTGGAACGCGCGCACCAGGTGGTCGGACGCCGCCTTCGACGCCGAATAGGGCGAATTCGGCGCGTACGCCGTCTCCTCGGTGAACCTGCCGGTCTCGCCGAGCGACCCGTAGACCTCGTCGGTCGAGACGTGCAGGAAGCGGAACGCGTCCTTCTGGGCGCCTTCCAGCGACTTCCAGTAGTCGCGCGCGGCCTCGAGCAGCGCCAGCGTGCCGACCACGTTGGTCTGCACGAACGCGGCCGGGCCGTCGATCGAGCGGTCGACATGGCTTTCCGCCGCGAAGTTGACGATCGCCTGCGGCCGGTGCTCGGCCAGCAGCCGCGCGACCAGCGCGCGATCGCCGATGTCGCCCTGCACGAACACATGGCGCGGATCGCCGTCGAGCGAGGCCAGCGTGTCGCGGTTGCCCGCGTAGGTCAGCGCGTCGAGATTGACGACGCGAACGCCCGAGGCCACGGCCTCGAGCACGAAATTGCCGCCGATGAACCCGGCACCGCCGGTAACCAACCAGGTCGCCATGCAGCGACTCAGAACGGGATGTCGTCGTCGGCGAAGTCTTCGCCGCCGAAATCGCTCTTCGCCGCGGCCGGCGCCTCGCGGCGCTGCGCGGGCGCGCTGCGCTGCGGGCGCTCGCCGCCGCCGCGCGATTCGCCGCGACCGCCGCC
>JBQCJF010000102.1:0-5822 GCA_051953015.1 Luteimonas sp. | reverse complement strand
GGCTGCGGTTGAGCTCCACGAGCAGGTTCATGATCTCCACGCTGCGCGCGCTGTCGAGGTTGCCCGTGGGCTCGTCTGCCAGCAGCAACGAAGGCTCGGTGACGATCGCGCGCGCGATCGCCACGCGCTGCTGCTGGCCGCCGGACAGTTAGGCGGGGCGGTGCCGGCCGCGGTCCTTCAGGCCCACGAGCTCCAGCGCGATCTCGGCGTTGCGCTTGCGCTGCGCGGCCGACAGCGCCGTCAGCAGCAGCGGCAGCTCGACGTTCTTCTGCGCGCTGAGCATCGGCATCAGGTTGTAGAACTGGAACACGAAGCCGACGTGCTGGCTGCGCCAGTTCGACAGCTGGCCCGAGGACATCCGGTCGATGCGCTGGCCTTCGACCTCGATCTCGCCGCCGGAGGGCGAATCCAGGCCGCCGATCAGGTTCAGCAGCGTGGTCTTGCCCGAGCCCGACGGTCCCATCAGCGCGACGAAGTCGCCGCGCTCGATGTCCAGGTCGATGCCGTGCAGCACCTCGATCTTCTCGGGGCCGCGCTGGTAGGTCTTGACGAGGTTGCGGATGCGGACGAGTGCCGACATGGGTGGCTCCGGTTATTGGTTGGTGTCGCCGTCGTCCGCGGCCGCGCGGACACGGCCGCCGTCGGCCAGCGCGGCCGGCGGGTCGAGGACGACGGTATCGCCGGCGGCCAGGCCGGACAGGACCTGGCGGTCGTCGCCGAAGGTGGCGCCGAGCTTCAGGGTGCGCAGTTCGACCCGGTCCTCGTCGCCGTGCGCGAAGGCCACGGCGCGGCCGTCGCGCTGCACGATCGCCGCGCCCGGCACGCGCACGCCTTCCGGCCCCTTCGCCGCGGCCGTCGCCGGCGCCTGCAGGAAGCTCACGCGCACGCCCATGTCGGGCACGATGCGCGGATCCTTCTGGTCCAGGCCGACGCGCACCTTCACCGTGGCCTTGCCGCGGTCGGCGGTCGGGATGATCGCGATCACCTTGCCGGGGATGCGCCAGTCCGGATAGGCGTTGAGCGTGGATTCCACCGGCATGCCGGCCTTGACCCGGCCGATGTAGGACTCGCCGACGTCGACCTCGACCTCGAGCGAGTCCATGTCGACGATGGTGCCGATGCCGGTGCGGGTGAAACCGCCGCCCGCGGACAGCGGCGACACGATCTCGCCCGGTTGCGCGGCCTTGGCGATCACCACGCCCTCGAACGGCGCGCGCACGACGGTGTTGTCGACGCCGTTCTCGGCGATGCGCAGCTGGTCGCCGGCGACCTTGGCGTTGTGCTGCGCGGTGGCGAGCTGCGCGCGCAGCGAATCGCGCTGGGCCACCGCTTCGTCGTACTGCGACTTCGACACGAGCTGCTGCTTCGCCAGCGTCGCGAGCCGGCCGGCATTCGCCTCGGCTTCGCGCAGCTGCGCCTGCACGCTGCCGGCCTGGCTGCGCGCGGCGGCGACCTGCGCCGCGGCGAGGTCGCGCTGCGCGTCCGCGTCGACCGGATCGAGCGTGGCCATGACCTGCCCGGCATCGACGTGCTGGCCTTCCTCGATGCGGATCTCGCGCACCTTGCCGGTGATCTTCGCCGAGACCGTGGCCATGCGCCGCGCGACGACGTAGCCGGTGGCGTCGAGCACCGAGCTCGCCCCGCCGCCGCTCGAGAACGCGACCACCGGCGCGGTGCGCACCTCGACCGGCTTCGCGCGCCCGAACAGCCACCAGCCGGCAAGCGCCAGCACGGCGACGACGGCCGCCGCGATCGCCAGCCCGATCCACAGCCCGCGCCGCGGCGGCGGCGCCTGGCGCGCGCTGCGGTCGATGCGGAGTTCCTTGAGCAGGTCGGCGTTGGAATTCATGCGTGTTCCGTGCGGGGCGGGCGGGAACGCCTAGTGTGACGGCGCCCCCGGGACGCCGCCACCCGGGCCCCTGGCGCGGCTGCGCTTCCCGGATGGCGACGTCCCGTGCAGGCTACGCAGCGGCCTGCGCGCCGTCACGTGATGCCTGTCATGTCGATGGGGTGATGCCGGGGACTGGGGTCCGAGCGCGCGGGGCGGCAAGGTGGCCCCATTCCGCAGCGACAGGATGGGGACACGATGGAAGGCAACGGGAAAAGCACGCAGGGGCCGGTGCTCGCGCGCCTGCGCGGCGCCTGCAAGCGCTACGGCGCGGTCGAGGCGCTGCGCGGCATCGATCTCGAGCTGCGCGGCGGCGAACTGCTCGCGTTGCTCGGCCCCAACGGCGCCGGCAAGACCACCGCGATCGGGCTGCTGCTGGGCCTGCTGCGCGCGGACGCCGGCAGCGTCGAGCTGTTCGGCGCCGATCCGCAGGACATCGCCGCGCGCCGCAACATCGGCGTGATGCTGCAGGACGCCGCGCTGCCGCCGACGCTCAGGGTCGGCGAGCTGCTGCGCCTCACCGCGAGCTACTACCCCGCGCCGCGCAGCGTCGCCGAAGCCGCGGACATGGCGGGCGTATCCGACCTGCTGTCGCGGCCGTACGCGAAGCTGTCGGGTGGCCAGCAGCGCCGCGTGCAGTTCGCGCTCGCGCTGTGCGGCCGGCCGCGCCTGCTGTTCCTCGACGAGCCGACCGTGGGCATGGACATCCAGGCGCGGCAGAAGCTGTGGGCCGCGATCCGCACGCTCGTCGCCGAAGGCTGCGGCGTGGTCCTGACCACGCATTACCTGGAGGAAGCCGAAGCGCTCGCAGACCGCGTCTGCGTCGTCGCCCACGGCCGCATCGTCAGCGAAGGCACCGTGGATGCGTTGCGCGCGCGGGTCGCGGTGAAGCAGGTGCGCTGCAGCACCGCGCTGCGCGCCGCCGACGTCGCCGCCTGGCCGGAAGTGGCGGAGGCGCGCGCCGACGGTGAGCGCCTGTGGATGTCGACGCCGCGCGCGGAAGCGCTGGTGCGCCGCCTGCTCGCCGCCGACGCCGCGCTCGCCGATCTCGAGGTCCGCGCCGCGGGCCTGGCCGAAGCCTTCACCGAACTCACCGACGCGGCCGACGAAGCCGCCCAACAGCGCGAGGCTGCTTGATGAACGCCATGGCCGGTCCGAATCCCGCCGCATCCCTGTCCGCCGCCGTCGCGGGCGCCGCCGCGATGCCGCGCGCGCGCCTGCTCGGCGCCTATCTCGCCGAGGCGCGCTGCGAAGTGCTGCGCTACCTGCGCAACCCCGGCTTCCTGCTGCCGATCATCCTGTTCCCGAACGTGTTCTACCTCATGTTCGGCGTGCTCCTGAACCACGGCAACGGCGAAGCCGCGCGCTACATGCTGGCCAGCTACAGCACCTTCGGGGTGATGGCGCCGGGCCTGTTCGGCTTCGGCGTGTCGCTGGCGCTGGAACGCGACAGCGGCCTGCTCACGCTCAAGCGCGCGCTGCCGATGCCGCCGGGCGCCTACCTGCTCGGCAAGATGCTGATGGCGGTCTGCGTGGCCGCGGTCGTCGGCGCGGTCCTCCTCGCGCTGGCGCTGGGCATCGCGCACGCGCCGCTCGCGCCGTCGCAGGCCGCCGCGTTGCTGCTCGTCGACGCGCTCGGCGTGCTGCCGTTCTGCGCGCTGGGCCTGCTGGTCGGCACCCTGCTGAAGGGCCAGGGCGCCCCCGGCCTGCTCAACATGATCTACCTGCCGATGTCGTTCCTGTCCGGCCTGTGGTTCCCGCTGCAGGCGATGCCCGCGTTCCTGCGCCAGCTCGCGCCCGTCTGGCCGAGCTACCACCTGAACGCGCTGGCGCTGTCGATCGCCGGCTTCGACACGGGCGCGCGCCTGCCGCACGTGCTGGTGCTGGCCGGGTTCACCGCCGGCTTCCTGTTCGTGGCCGCGCGCCGCCTGCGCCGCCACGGTTGAAGTAGCATCGGCGCGGGCGAAGGGCGAATCGAATGGCGAGCGACGGCACGATGACGGAAGGCGGGTGGCGCGAACGGCTGCGCGGCTGGCTGGCCGCATCGCTCGCGCCGGCGCCCGACTCGTCCGTCGCCTGCAACCTGCGGCGCGGCAAGTCGCCCTGGACCGACGGCGTGCACCTGCTGTGGTCGGCGTGGCTGTTCATCACCCCGCTGTTCGGCGGCGGCCATTACGACCTGCGCTGGCTCGCGCTGACGCTGGCCTCGTACCCGCTGTTCCTGGCCTTGTATGCGAAGACGCTGCTGGCGCCGCGCCGCAGCGCGTGGACTTATCCTCTCGCGATGGTGGCGCTGTGCCTGGTCTTGCTGCCGTTCTATCCGTCGGGCCTCAGCTACTTCGTCTTCGGTTGCGTGATGCTGCACACGGGCCGGCGCCATTCGCTGCCGCGCTACCTGCTGCACGTGCTCGCGCTGAACGCCGTCCTCGCCGCGACCGCGCTGTGGGTCGGCTACCCGTGGCAGGCGCTGGCCTGGATGCTGCCGATGACGCTGGTGATCGGCGTGATCGTCAACGTCGAATCCGCCGCCGGCGAAAAGGACCTCGCGCTGCAGCTGTCGCACGACGAGGTCCGCCGCCTGGCCGCGACCGCCGAGCGCGAGCGCATCGGCCGCGACCTGCACGACCTGCTCGGGCATACGCTGTCGCTGATCACGCTGAAGCTGGAGCTGTCGCGCAAGCTGCTCGACCGCGACCCGGCGGCGGCGCGCTCCGAAATCGCCGAGGCCGAGCGGGTCGCGCGGCATGCGCTGGCCGAAGTGCGCTCGGCCGTCACCGGCTTCCGCGCCGCGGACCTCGCGGCCGAGCTCGCGTCGGCGCGGCTGCTGCTCGAATCCTCCGCAGTGACGCTCGACTACGACGCGCCGCCGTCGCTGTCGCCCGACATCGAGCGGCCGCTGGCGCTGGTATTGCGCGAGGCCGCGACCAACATCGCCCGGCACGCGCGCGCGTCGCGCGCCGAAGTGCGTTTCGCGCGCGAGGGCGGGCAGCTGCGGATGCGCATCGTCGACGACGGGCGCGGCTCGTCCGGCGGCGAAGGCAACGGCCTCGCCGGCATGCGCGCCCGCGTGCGCGAACTCGGCGGCAGCCTCGCGTTCGCCTCCGCGCGCGGCGGCACCACGGTCGAGGTCGCGGTGCCGCTGCCCGTGGCCTCGCTGCTCGCCGCGGCCGCGGCGCCCGCGGCGACCACGGAGCAGGGCGCGTGATCCGCGTGCTCCTCGCCGAGGACCAGGCGATGGTGCGCGGCGCGCTGTCCGCGCTGCTGTCGCTGGAATCCGACATCGAAGTGCTCGGCTCCGCGCCCGACGGCGAAGCCGCCTGGCGCGAGCTGCAACGCCTGAAGCCGGACCTCCTCGTCACCGACATCGAAATGCCGGGCCTCACCGGCCTGGAACTGGCGCAGCGCGTGCAGCGCCACGAACTGCCGGTGAAGGTGGTGATCCTGACCACGTTCGCGCGTCCGGGCTTCCTGCGCCGCGCTCTCGACGCCGGCGTCTGCGGCTACCTGCTCAAGGACGCGCCGGCCGAGCAGCTCGCCGACGCGATCCGCCGCGTGCGCCATGGCGGCCGCGCGATCGACCCGCAGCTCGCCGTCGACGCCTGGTCCGAATCCGACCCGCTCAACGACCGCGAGCGCCAGGTGCTGCGCATGGCGGGCGACGGCCTGTCGGCGGGCGACATCGCGACCCTGCTCAACCTCTCGCCCGGCACCGTGCGCAACTACCTGTCCGAGGCCATCGGCAAGCTCGGCGCCGGCAATCGCATCGAGGCTTTCCGGCTCGCGCGGCAGAAGGGCTGGCTCTAGGCGGCAATCCCCACTCACGCGTCCGGGCTTCGTTCTGAGTCGCCTTGATGCGAACCGGGCTTCGGGATGGGTCGCCGGGGATGCGAGGGGGTCCGACGCGGGACCGCCGTGAATCCATCCATGGAGGCTC
>JBQCJF010000101.1:0-33521 GCA_051953015.1 Luteimonas sp. | reverse complement strand
GCCGCCGCCACCGCGCGCCTGCTCGGGCAGGAAGCCGATGCGCAGGTCGTGGCAGCGCGCTCGGACGATCCGACCTCGCCCTGGGCGATCGCCGACGGCTGGCGCCTCGGCCACGCCGGCAAGCGCCAGCTCGCCTTCCTGGCGCGCGGCGAACGCATCGTCGCGACCGCGCAGGGCGCCGGCGGCGAATACCGGATCGCGCGTGAAAACGGTCCGGCCGTCACGGTTTCCGGCGCGCACCTGTCCGACGGCGTCCTCGAGGCCCGTTTTGACGGCACCGGACGTCGCTTCCTGGCGTACGCGGACCCGGGCCGCCTGGTCGTCCACGACGGTGAAAAGCGCACGCCATTCGCTCCCGTACAGGTGTATCGTCGGGACAACGACACGTCTGCGGCGCAGGACGACCGGGTCCGGGCCCCAATGCCCGGACGGGTGGTGGTGGTCCGGGTCCGCGAGGGGGACCAGGTCGTGGCGGGACAGGAACTCGTGGTCATCGAGGCGATGAAGATGGAACTCGCCCTCAAGGCGCCGCGCGACGGCATCGTCGCGGGCGTGCCCGCGGCCGCGGGCGACTTCGTCGAAGCCGATGCCCTGCTGGTGGCGCTGGAGCGTTGACATGCCGACGCCCGCCAGCGTGCGCATCGTGGAAGTCGGCCCGCGCGACGGGCTGCAGAACGAGAAGGCGATCGTCCCGACGCCCGCCAAGGTCGAGCTGATCGACCGGCTCTCGGCGACCGGCCTGCAGTGCATCGAGGCCACGAGCTTCGTCAGCCCGAAGTGGGTCCCGCAACTCGCCGACGCCGCCGAGGTGATGGCGGCGATCGACCGCCGGCCCGGGGTGCGCTATCCGGTGCTGGTGCCGAACCTGCAGGGCTACGAGCGCGCGCTCGCCGCGGGCGCGAAGGACATCGCGGTGTTCACCGCGGCGTCGGAAGCGTTCAACCGCCGCAACACCAACGCCGGCATCGACGAATCGCTCGAGCGCTTCACGCCGGTGATGGAGCGCGCGCGCGCCGACGGCGTGTCGGTGCGCGGCTACGTCTCCACCGTGCTCGGCTGTCCGTACCAGGGCGACGTGCCGCTGTCGGACGTGGTGCGCGTGGCGCGCGCGCTGCACGGGATGGGCTGCTTCGAGGTCTCGCTCGGCGACACCATCGGCGTCGGCACGCCCTCGAAGGCGCGGGCGATGCTGCGCGCGGTCGCGGCGGAAGTGCCGATGGCCGCGCTCGCGGTGCACTTCCACGACACCTACGGGCAGGCGCTGCCCAACCTGCTCGCCTGCCTCGAGGAAGGCGTGGCGGTGGTGGATTCGTCCGTCTCCGGCACCGGCGGCTGCCCGTACGCGCGCGGCGCGAGCGGCAACGTCGCCACCGAGGACGTGGCGTACATGCTGCACGGCATGGGCATCGCCACCGGCGTGGACCTGCCGCGCCTGGTGGAAACGGGACGCTGGCTGGCGGCGCTGCTCGGCCGCGCCAGCGGCAGCAAGGTCACCCAGGCGGCCGCCGTCGCGTGAGCCAGGACACGCCCTCGCCCGCGCCCGCGCCGCTGCCGGCGGTGGACGCCGAGGGCGTGCTCGCGATGCTGCTCGGCGCGATCGCCGATCCTGGCACGGGCGAGGAAACGCGCGCGCTGCTGCAGGACGCCGCCGACGCGCTGCAGGTGGCGACCGCGGTGGCCGTCGCCGAACGCCTCCGCTACCGCGCGCTGTTCGACGCCGTGCCCGATCCGGTGAGCGTCATCGCCTGGGATGGCACCGTGCTCGACCTCAACCGCGCCGGCATCGCCGCGTACCGGCGTCCGCGCGAGGACATCATCGGCCAGCCGATCCACGTGCTGAACCCGGAGCTGCCGCGCGACCACATGGGCCCGGTGTACGAGTCGCTGCGCGGCGGCGGCACGCACGTCGTCGAAGTCACCAACATGCGCGCCGACGGCACCCGCTTCCCGGTCGAGGTGCATTCGGCCAACTTCGAATTCGAGGGCCAGCCCTGCCTGGTGGCCGTGGCCCGCGACCTGAGCGGCCGCGCCGAGGCCGAGATGCGCTACCGCGAGCTGATGGCGGTGATGGACAAGGGCATCGTGATGCGCGACGCCGGCGGGCGCATCGTGTACGCCAACGCCGCCGCGATCCGCATGCTCAGCGTCGAGCCCGGGCTGAGCCTCGACGAGGAACTGCGCCCCGGGCGCTGGCACATCATCGGCGAGGACGGCCGCGAGCTGGCGCCGGAGGACCTGCCCGCGTTCCGCGCGCTGCGCAACGGGCGCGTCGAGGAGAACACGGTCCTCGGCTACTACAACGTGCGCCTGCGCAAGCTCACCTGGTTCGCGGTCACCTCGGTGCCGCAGTTCGCGGCCGGCGCCGACACGCCGCACCAGGTGATGTCGCTGTTCACCGACGTCACCGACCTCAAGCGCGACAGCGCGCTGTTCGAGCGCGTGCAGGCGCTGGCGCACATCGGCGGCTGGCAGTGGGACGCCGGCCGCGACCGCCTGTACCTCAGCGAGGAGACGCTGCGCATCATCGGCCTGGACCGGCTCCCCGGCGGCATGGCGGAAGCGCAGCAGGTGCTGGTCGAGCCCGACCGGCGCCGCCTGCAGGCCGCGATCGACCGCACCCTCGCCACCGGCGAAGGCTTCGACCTCGAGCTGCAGGGCCGGCGCGGCGACGCGCCGTTCTGGGTGCGCGCGCTCGGCGAGGCGATGGGCGGCAGCGCGCTCGCGCGGCATCTCACGGGCACCGTGCAGGACATCACCGAGCGCAAGCGCGCCGAGGAGTCGCTGCGCGTGCAGGCGCGCACCGATCCGCTCACCGGGCTGCTCAACCGCGACGCCATCCTCGGCGAGCTGGTGGCGATGCTCGGTGCGTCCGGCGCGGCGCCGGCGGAGGTCGCCGTGCTGTACATCGACCTCGACCGCTTCAAGATCGTCAACGACGTGCTCGGCCACGCCGCCGGCGACGAGCTGCTGGTGTCGGCGTCGGCGCGCATCCGCCGCGCGGTCGGCGACGACGGCCTGATCGCGCGCTTCGGCGGCGACGAATTCCTGGTGGCCTGCCCGGTCGGCGACGATCCGTCGCGGCCGGAACGCATCGCCGACGCGATCCTCGGCGCGTTCGGCGACAGCTTCCGCTTCGACAACGAGGAATTCGCGATCACCGCCAGCATCGGCATCGCGCGCGCGCCGGCCGACGGCACCACGGTGCAGGCGCTGGTCCAGAACGCCGACGCGGCGATGTACGACAGCAAGCGCCGCATCCGCAACGGCTGGCAGGCATACACGCCGGCGCTGGCGCACTCGCAGCAGGAGCGGCATCGCATCGAGGCGCACCTGCGCCGCGCCGCCGAGAACAACGAGTTCCACCTCGTCTACCAGCCGCAGGTCGAGCTGGCCACGGGCGCGACGGTCGCGACCGAGGCGCTGATCCGCTGGGACAACGACCAGTTCGCGCAGATGCGGCCGGACCAGTTCATCGCCCACGCCGAGGTCACCGGCGACATCGTCCGCATCGGCGGCTGGGTGCTGCGCGAAGCCTGCCGGCAGGCGCGGCAGTGGCGCGACGAGGGCGTCGCGTTCGGGCGCATCGCCGTCAACGTCTCCTACCGCCAGTTCCTCGGCGACGACCTCGCCGGCAACGTGCGCGACCTGCTGGCCGAGTTCGGGCTGCCGGGTTCGGCGCTGGAGCTCGAGTTCACCGAGCGCGTGCTGATCGAGGACGCGCCCGACACGCAGCGCACCTTCGCCGCGCTGCGCGACCTGGGCGTGACCCTGACGATCGACGATTTCGGCGAGGGCTACAGCGCGCTCAACTACCTGCGGCGCCTGCCGATCCACGGGCTGAAGCTGAGCCAGATGTTCCTGCAGGGCGTGCCCGACAACCGCTCCGACGTCGCGGTCTGCCAGGCGGTGTGCGGCATCGCGCGCAGCCTCGGGCTGGCGCTGGTCGCCGAGGGCGTGGAGAATGAGGCGCAGCGGCGGTTCCTGCTCGAGCTCGGCGTCGAGGTCGGCCAGGGCTTCCTGTTTTCCCCGGGGCTTCCGCCGCAAGGCTATGCCGCGCGCCTGCGGCAGGCCGATGTTCCGCCCGTCGCCGTTCCCGTCGCCTGAGGCACGCCTTGCCGCCCGAAACCCTGCCGCCGGCCGATGCGCCGTCCCCCTGGGCGATCCGCCCGATCCGTCCCGCCGACGACGCCGCGATGGCGGCCGTCATCCGCACCGTGATGCCGGAGTTCGGCGCCTGCGGCTCCGGCTTCGCGATCAGCGATCCGGAAGTCGACTGGATGACGCGCGCGTACGCCGCGCCGCGCAGCGCCTACTTCGTGATCGAGCGCGACGGCCGCGTGCTCGGCGGCGGCGGCGTCGCCCCGCTCGAGGGCGGCGACCCCGGCTCCTGCGAGCTGCGCAAGATGTACTTCCTGCCCGAAGCGCGCGGCCTCGGCGCGGGCGCGGCGATGATGGCGCGCTGCCTGGACGCGGCGCGCGGCTTCGGCTTCGCGCGCTGCTACCTGGAAACGCTGACCGGCATGGACGCGGCCATGCGCCTGTACGAACGCAGCGGCTTCCGCCGCATCGACGGCCCGATGGGCGCGACCGGCCACGGCGGCTGCAACACCTTCTACCTGCTGGATCTGTAGAGCCGACCCACGGTCGGCGCCTTCGCCGCACGGAGACCCGCATGACCAGGACACTGCTCGCCTTGCTCCTCGCCCTGGCCGCATTCGCGGCCCCGGCCGCCGAACCGCCGCGCGGCACCTGGCTGCTGCTGCCGGACCGCGTCTGGACCGCCGACGGCGACGCCGCGCACGCGGGCTGGGCGGTGCTGGTGCGCGACGGCACGATCGCCGCCGTCGGGCCCGCCGGCTCGATCGACGCCCCGGCCGATGCGCAGCGCATCGCCCTGCCCGGCGCCACGCTGCTGCCGGGGCTGGTGGACCTGCATTCGCACGTGTTCCTGCATCCCTACAACGAGACCCTGTGGAACGACCAGGTGCTCAAGGAGTCGCCGGCCTACCGCACGATCGAGGCGGCGAACCACGCGCGCGACACGTTGATGGCCGGTTTCACCACGCTGCGCGACCTCGGCACCGAGGGCGCCGGCTACGACGACGTCGCGGTGCGGCAGGCGATCGAGGACGGCCTGATTCCGGGACCGCGGCTGTTCGTCGCCACGCGCGCGATCGTCGCCACCGGCAGCTACGGCCCGGGCCCGCGCGGCTTCCGCCCCGACGCCGACCTGCCCGGCGGCGCGCAGGAAGTCAGCGGCGTGGACGAAGCGATCCGCGCGGTGCGCGAGCAGGCCGGGCACGGCGCCGACTGGATCAAGGTCTACACCGACTATCGCTGGGGGCCGGGCGGCACCACGCAGACGACGTTCACCGCGGCGGAACTGAAGGCGCTGGTCGAAGCGGCGCACGTTTCCGGGCGCCCGGTCGCCGCGCACACCGCCAGCGACGCGGGCATGCGCATGGCGATCGAGGCCGGCGTCGACACGATCGAGCACGGCTACGGCGGCACGCCGGAGACGTTCCGGCTGATGCGCGACCGGGGCGTGGCCTACATGCCGACGCTGACCGCGGTCGAGTCCACCGAAACCTACTTCAACCATTACCTGCCGGGCCAGTCGGAACCGACGCCGCGGATGCGGGAGGCTGCGCAGGCGTTCCGCAACGCGCTCGCGGCGGGCACGACCATCGGCAACGGCAGCGACGTCGGCGTGTTCCGCCACGGCGACAACGCGCGCGAACCCGAATGGATGGTGCGGCTGGGCATGACCCCGGCGCAGGCGCTGCACGCGGCGACCGACGTGGCGGCCAGGATCCTGCGCCAGCAGGCGCGGCAGGGTCGGATCGCGCCCGGGCTGCGCGCCGACCTCGCGGCCTTCGCCGGCGATCCGACCGCGGACATCGCGGCGTTGGAGCACCCCGTCTTCGTGATGAAGGACGGCGCCGTCTACCGCCGGCCCTGACCCCGGTAGAATTGCGGGTTTTCCGCTCCGGGAGATCCCCATGCAGCTGTCCGCCACCCGCGCCATCGTCACCGGCGGCGTCTCCGGGCTCGGCCTGGCCGTGGCCCGCCACCTGGTCGCCAACGGCGGCAAGGTCGCGCTGTTCGACCTCAACGACGACAAGGGCTCCGCCGCGGCCGCCGAACTCGGCGCCGGCAACGCGCGCTACTTCCGCACCGACGTGTCCGACGAAGCGGGCGTGTCGGCGAACGTCGCCGCCGCGCGCGACTTCCTCGGCGGCCTCAACGCCGCGGTGAACTGCGCCGGCATCCTCGGCGCCGGCCGCATGCTCGGCAAGGACGGCCCGATGCCGCTGTCGCAGTTCCAGGGCACCGTGATGGTCAACCTGGTCGGCAGCTTCAACGTCGCCAAGGCGGCCGCCGCGCTGATGCAGCACAACGAAGCGGGCGAGGACGGCGAGCGCGGCGTCATCGTCAACACCGCGTCGGTGGCCGCGTACGAAGGCCAGATCGGCCAGGCCGCGTATTCCGCGTCCAAGGGCGGCGTGGTCGGCATGACCCTGCCGATGGCGCGCGAGCTGGCGCGCTTCGGGATCCGGGTGATGACGGTGGCGCCGGGCGTCTTCTGGACGCCGATGGTCGACTCGATGCCGGAGGCCGTGCAGCAGTCCCTGGCCGCGACCATCCCGTTCCCGTCGCGCCTCGGCAAGGCCGAGGAATACGCCGACCTGGTCGCCTACATCCTCCGCAACACCTACCTCAACGGCGAAACCATCCGTCTGGATGGTGCGACGCGCCTGGCACCGAAGTAAGGAACCTGCAATGAAGGCGTACGACATCAAGAAGGGCAACGTCGTCGAGCACAACGGTACCGTGTACCAGGTGCGCGACATCGAGCGCAGCTCGCCGCAGGGCCGCGGCGGCAACGTCAAGTACCGGTTCACCATGTATTCCGTGCCCGGCGGCACGAAGTACGACCTCAGCTGCGGCGCCGAGGACGACCTGCGCGAAGTCGACCTCGCGCGCCGTCAGGCGACGTTCTCGTACAAGGACGGCGACGCGTTCGTGTTCCTCGACGACGCGGACTACACGCCTTATACGCTCGATGCCGACGTGGTCGGCGACGCGGCGGGCTACATCGTCGACGACCTGACCGGCTGCTACGTGCAGGTGATCGACGATCTGCCGGTCGGCCTGCAGCTGCCGCAGAGCGTGGCGATCGAAGTCGTCGACACGCCGCCGGAGCTGAAGGGCGGCACCGCGACCAAGCGCCCGAAGCCGGCGAAGCTGTCGACCGGCATCGAGATCCAGGTGCCGGAATACATCGGCAACGGCGAGAAGGTGTGGGTCAACACCACCACCGGCGAGTTCGCCGGCCGCGCCGACTAGCGCTCAAGCCATTTGCGGGCCATGCGGCGGACGGAGGCGTCCGCCGCCGCGTCGCGCGCGAGCGCGGCGATGTCGCGCCAGGCCAGCGCGTGCGACTCGTCGCTGACCACGAACGTTTCCTCGTCGCCGGCGCGCACCACGTAGCGCACGTCGTAGTGCCAGTGCGCCGGCACGCCCTTGTGCTCGGGGATCCAGTGCCGGTCGAGGTCGAAGATGCCCGGCGCGATCGACAATCCCGGCAGCCCCGATTCCTCTTCGGCCTCCCGCAGCGCGGCCCGCGCCAGGTCGCGATCGCCGTCCGCATGGCCGCCGAGCTGGAGCCACAGCCCGAGCTTGCGGTGATGCGTGAGCAGCGTTCGCGCGCCGTCCGCGGCGACGAGCCAGGACGAGGCGGTGAAGTGGCCGGCCAGGCGCTCGCGCAGGAACGGATCCGACGGATCGGCAAGCAGCGCCAGGAAGTGCCCGACCACCTCGCCCTCGCCCGGCCAGCGACGGGCGTATTCCTCGAACGCCGCCGCGAGGTCGCTGCCTTCCCGAGCCATTCCCGATCCTCGCTGCCGTACCGGGCGATCCCGGGGCCGCCATTATCCCGCCTGCCGCGTTCAGGTGCCGACCGGCGCTTGTGCCCCGCCCCCCGCCGCCTGTAAGGTCGGCGACTGCTGTTTCACAGTCCCGGGGGACACCACGATGCTCTTTTGGCGCGTCAAGCCGCTCGACCAGATCCTCGCCACCGCCGAGAAGAAGTCGCTGCATCGGCAGCTCGGTCCGATCCAGCTCACGCTGCTCGGCGTCGGCGCCGTCATCGGCACCGGCATCTTCGTCCTGACCGCCGAAGCCGCGCAGAAGTCCGGCCCGGCGATGATGGTCGCCTTCGTGATCGCGGCGGTCGTCTGCGGCCTCGCGGCCCTCGCCTACGCCGAACTGGCCTCGATGGTCCCGGTGTCCGGCTCGGCCTATACCTATACCTACGGCGTCATGGGCGAGCTGATCGCCTGGATCGTCGGCTGGGCCCTGGTGCTCGAATACGCCATCGGCGCGACCGCGGTGTGCGTGGGCTGGTCCGGCTACGTCAACGGCCTGCTCAACAGCGGCATCTTCGGACTGGTCGAACCCGGATCGCTGTCGCTGCCGACCTGGCTGCAGACGGGCTACTTCTCCGGCGGCGGCTTCAACCTGCTCGCGTTCCTGATCGGCATCGCGGTGACCTGGCTGCTGGTGATCGGCACCTCGAAGAGCGCCAAGGTCAACGCCGTGCTGGTGGCGATCAAGATCATCGCGCTGACCGCGTTCATCGTGCTGGCGCTGCCCGCGGTCCAGAGCGAGAACCTGCACCCGTTCATGCCCACCGGCTGGGGCAGCCCGACCGGCGGCGTCGGCGTGCTCGGCGCGGCGGCCTCGATCTTCTTCGCCTACGTCGGCTTCGACGCGGTGTCCACCGCCGCCGAGGAAACCAAGAACCCGAACCGCAACATCCCGATCGGCCTGATCGGCGCGCTCGCCATCTGCACCATCTTCTACCTGCTGGTCGGCTACAGCGCCGCCGGTTCGGTCGGCGCGCAGCCGCTGTTCGGCGCGAACGGCATGGCGCTGGATCCGGGCACGCCCGAGATGATGGCGGCGTGCCAGGTGGCCGCCAACGCCGGGGCGCTGGTGTGCAGCAACGAGCCGCTGGCCCATGTCATCCGCGTGCTCGGCTTCCCGCAGGTCGGCAACCTGATCGCGCTGGCCGCCGTGCTCGCGCTGCCGTCGGTCATCCTGATGATGATGTTCGGCCAGACCCGCATCTTCTTCACGATGTCGCGCGACGGCCTGCTGCCGGAGAAGCTGTCGAGCATCCACTCGCGCTTCCACACCCCGCACGTGGTCACGATCCTGACCGGCATCGTCGTGGCGGTCTGCG
The DNA here is from genome assembly GCA_051953015.1 of Luteimonas sp. Taxonomy (GTDB): domain Bacteria; phylum Pseudomonadota; class Gammaproteobacteria; order Xanthomonadales; family Xanthomonadaceae; genus Cognatiluteimonas. The sequence goes on along the minus strand of JBQCJF010000101.1, from coordinate 24,271 downwards.
CCGCGCTGTTCCCGGTCGGCAAGCTCGCCGACACCTCCAACGCCGGCACCCTGCTCGCGTTCGCGATGGTGTCGATCGGAGTGCTGATGCTGCGCCGCCTGCAGCCGAACCGCCCGCGCCCGTTCCGCACGCCGATGGCGTGGATCATCTGCCCGCTGGCGGTGGTCGGCTGCGCGCTGTTGTTCGTCAACCTCAGCGCGGTGGCGAAGACCGTGTTCGTGGTATGGGCGCTGATCGGCCTGGTGTTCTACGCGTTCTACGGCGTGCGCCGGAGCCAGCTGGCCCCGGGCAACGCGCAGTCCGACGACTGATCGCGGCGCCTGCCTGCCCATGTTGAAGCGACTGCTCGCGACCAAGCACCCGCACGCCGTCACCGGCGACGCGAACCAGCTGCAGCTGCACCGGACCCTCGGTCCCTGGGGCCTCACGGCCCTGGGGATCGGCGCGGTCATCGGCGGCGGCATCTTCGTGATCACCGGCCAGGCGGCCGCGGAGCACGCGGGGCCGGCGATCATGCTGTCGTTCATCCTGGCGGCGATCTGCTGCACGTTCTGCGCGCTGGCCTACGCCGAGTTCGCGGCGATGGTGCCGGTGTCGGGCAGCGCCTACACCTACACCTACGCGACCCTCGGCGAGCTCGCGGCCTGGTTCATCGGCTGGATGCTGGTGCTGGAATACGGCGTGTCGGCCTCCGCGGTCGCGGTGAGCTGGACCGGCTATTTCCTGAGCCTGCTCGACCACTTCGGCATCCACCTGCCCGCGGCGCTGGTCAGCGCGCCGCTGGACGCCACGCTGAAGCCGACGGGCGCGATCGCCAACCTGCCGGCCGCGGGCATCGTGCTCGCGCTCACCTGGCTGTGCTACGTCGGCATCCGCAAGTCGTCGGCGATGAACATGGCGATGGTGGTGCTCAAGACCGGCCTGATCATCCTGGTGATCTTCGCCGGCTGGAAGTACGTGGATCCGGCGAACTGGCATCCCTTCATCCCCGAGAACGTCGCGCCCGGCAAGTTCGGCTGGGACGGCGTGCTGCGCGGCGCGGCGATGGTGTTCTTCGCCTACATCGGCTTCGAGGCGGTGTCGGTGGCGGCGCAGGAATCGCACAAGCCGCAGCGCGACCTGCCGGTCGGCATGCTGCTGTCGCTGGCGATCTGCACCGTGCTGTACATCGCGATGGCCGCGGTGATGACCGGCCTGGTGCCCTACACCCTGCTCGGCACCGACGAGCCGGTGGTGACGGCGGTGGCCGCGCATCCGCAGCTCGGCTGGCTGCGGGTGATCGTGGAGGTCGGCGCGCTGATCGGCCTGTCGTCGGTGGTGCTGGTGATGATCATCGGCCAGCCGCGCATCTTCATGATCATGGCGCGCGACGGCCTGTTGCCGCCGGTGTTCACGAAGATCCATCCGCAGTACCGCACGCCGCACATCAACACGGTGATCACCGGCATCGGCATCGCGGTGCTCGCCGCGATCTTCCCGCTGGACGTGCTGGGCGAGCTGACCTCGATGGGCACGCTGATCGCGTTCGCCGCGGTCTGCGCCGGCGTGCTGATCCTGCGCCGCACCCAGCCCGACCTGCCGCGCCCGTTCCGGATCAAGGGCGCCTGGTTCGTGTGCCTGGCCGGCATCTTCTCGTGCCTGGCGCTGCTGTCCACGATGACCGCGCACAACTGGTTCCTGATGGTGGTCTGGACGGCCTTCGGCTTCCTGATCTACTTCCTGTACGGGTACCGGCACAGCCTGGTCGCCCGCGCCGCGCGCGGGGGCTAAACTGGGGGGCATGAGCGCCCCCCAGCTTCCCGCCGGCACGCCTGACGGCACGCCCTACGACACGCAGCGGCTGCGCCACCTCGCCGGCGAGATCATCACCAGCGTCCGCGAGCTGGCCGCCGCCGGCATGACCCCGGCGACCAGCAGCAACTTCTCGCGGCGGCTCGACGCGCGGCATGCCGCGATCACCGTGTCCGGGCGCGACAAGGGCAAGCTGACCGAAGGCGACATCATGGTCGTGGACATGGACGGCCGCGCCGTCGGCAGCGACCACCGCCCGTCCGCCGAAACCCTGCTGCACACGCAGCTCTACCGGCGCTTCCCCGACGTTGGCTGCGTGCTGCATACGCACTCGCGCGCCCAGACGATCGCCTCGCGGCTGTTCGCCGGCGCCGGCCAGGTGCGGCTGGAAGGCTACGAGCTGCTGAAGGCCTTCGACGGCAACACCACCCACGAAGCCGCGATCGACCTGCCGGTACTGCCCAACAGCCAGGACATGCCGACGCTGGCCGCGCAGGTGGACGCGCTGCTCGACGAACAGCGTATGTGGGGCTACCTGATCGACGGCCACGGCCTGTATGCCTGGGGCCGCGACATGGCCGAGGCGCGCCGCCACCTGGAGGCGTTCGAATTCCTGCTCGACTGCGAACTGCAACTGAGGGCGCTGGGGTGCAAGCAATGAACGGCAATGCGCTGGCGAGCCGCCTGCGGGTCTTCGCCGAGGACCGCCCGGACGAGCCGCTGCTGGCGACGACCGACCGCGGCGCGATGGCGCGCGAACTGGCGAAGATCGGCGTGACCTTCGAGCAGTGGGAAGCGTCGCGGCCGGTCGCTCCCGGCGACACCCCCGAGACGATCATGGAGGCGTACCGCGTCGACATCGACCGGCTGGTCACCGAGCGCGGCTTCCGCAGCGTCGACGTGGTCAGCATCGCGCCGGACAACCCGCAGCGCGAGGCGATGCGCGCGAAGTTCCTCGACGAGCACTTCCACAAGGAGGACGAGGTCCGGTTCTTCGTCGCCGGCTCGGGCCTGTTCACCCTGCACGTCGACGGCAAGGTCTACGAGGTGCTGTGCACGCGTGGCGATCTGATCGCGGTGCCGGACTCGACCCAGCACTGGTTCGACATGGGGCCGGAACCGAGCTTCGTCGCGATCCGCTTCTTCACCGAGCCGGACGGCTGGGTCGGGCACTTCACCGGCACCGACATCGCCACCCGCTTCCCGCGCTACGAATAGCCCCTTTTTTTCGCCACGGATTTACACGGCTTTTGTTGATGACGACGATCCTGACCGACATCGAGGGGACGACGAGCAGCATCTCGTTCGTGAAGGACGTGCTGTTCCCGTACGCGCGTCGCGCCCTGCCCGGCTTCGTGCGCGAGCGCGGCGATGAACCCGATGTGCGGCGCTGGCTGGACATGGTCGCGACCGAACACGGCGCAATGTGCGACGACGCAATGATCGTCGAGACCCTGCAGGGCTGGATCGACGAGGACCGCAAGCACACCGCGCTCAAGGCGCTGCAGGGGTTGCTGTGGCGCGAGGGCTACCTGTCCGGCGAGCTCGAGGCCGACATGTATCCCGACGCCGTCGCCGGCCTCCGCCGTTGGCATGAAGCCGGGCACCGGCTGGCGGTGTATTCCTCCGGTTCGGTCGCGGCGCAGAAGCTGCTGTTCGCGCATACCGACGCCGGCGACCTGACGCCGCTGTTCGCCGCGTTCTTCGATACCGAGGCCGGCCCGAAGCGCGAGGCTTCGAGCTACGCGAGCATCGCCGCCGATCTCGGCGCCGCGCCCGGCGACATCGTGTTCCTGTCGGACGTGGTCGCCGAGCTGGACGCGGCGCGCGACGCGGGCCTGCGCACCGTGCTGCTCGACCGCCGCGAGGACTATCCGCAGCCGCGCGACGCGGCCGCCGCCAATGGCCACCCGCGCGTCGAGTCCTTCGACGCGGTGGATCCGATCCTGTAGCGCCGACCCATGGTCGGCGCACCCTCGCCTACCGCATCCGAAGCGACACGGAGGTCGCCATGACTTGCAAGCCAACGCGCCTCGCCGCGACATTCCTGCTGGCCGTCGCGCTCCTCGCCTGCCGGGACGCCGTCGCGCTGACGGCGAACGCCGCCAGCGCAGCGCCGGTGGCTGCGGCCGACGCCACGCCGCCGTTGCGATCGCGCGCGGCGCTCGAGGCATGGCTCGCGGCAGAGGCCGGCCAGCGCACGCCGCTGGACCTGTTGCCGCCGTTGGCACGCGCACGTTTCATCGATGACCTCGTCTTCGGGCACGACGGCCTGGGAGGCTTCAGCACGGAGGACCTCGCCACCGAGCTCACGCCCGCCGAAGCCAAGGCCGTCCTCGCGCTGTTCGACGCGGCGGACTATGCGGCCGCGGTGCATTCCCGCAACCCGTCCGGCCCGCCGTCCTGGCGCGGCGCGCCGGGGGCGCCCGGGCCCGCGGTCCTCGCGTACGACGCGCTGCACCGCTTCGATCGCGAACACCGCGGCGACGCCGCGGGCTTGCGGACGCGTTTCGACACGCTCGTGGCGCCACTCGCCGATCCCGCCCGTTTCGACGGCCTGCCGGAACGCGAGCTGGTCTACCTGCTGCGGTCGTTCTCGGTGGCCACGTTCGGCCAGGTGGAGCCGGAGGATGCGGACCGGCTGCGCGCCCTCGTGACCGCGATGGAACGGCGCGGGCTCGCGCGCGCGCCGGACTTCCGGCTCGCGTACGACCGGTTGCTGTCGGCGCGACGCTTCGACGCGGCACGCGCGTTCGCCGACGCCCATCCCGATGCCGGCCTGCCGGCGACGCCGCGGTTCGCGGATCCCGGCGGCAACGCCCCCGCGATCAGCTTCTGGCGCCCCGATGCCGACGGCACGACACTGGTACGCACCGCGTTCGATGCCGCGCCGTTGCAACTGGTGGTGACCGCCGGTTGCCACATCTCCGAGGATGCGGCAGGGGACATCACGTCCGACCCGCTGCTGGGCCCGGTCTTCGCTGCACACGCGCACTGGATGATGCAGTCGCCGGGCACCGAGGACCAGGCGGCCGTGCGCGACTGGAACCAGCGCTTCCCCGGTGCCCAGGCCCGGCAGATCTACGATCGGGGCGAATGGACGATGCTGCCGCCGGGCTGGTCCATGCCGACGTTCTACGTGGTGCGCGACGGGCGGGTGATCGACGAACTCGTGGGCTGGAAGCGCGGCGGCGACCGCCGCGATGCGCTGGTGGCGATGCTGCGGCGCCACGGGCTGCTCCCCTCGATGTAGGCCGACCCTTGGCCGGCGTTACGGCGCGGCGTCGTCGAGTCGGTAGATGGTGGTGGCGTCCTGCTCGCCGCGCCAGGGGTCGAGCCAGCGCACTTCCACGCGATGCTCGCCGGTGGCGAGGTCGGTCGCGAGCGCGCCGCGCCACAGGTGCTTCGACGGCGTCGCCTCGGGCGAGCGGTCGTAGCCGCGCAGCGCGTCTGCGGTGTCGTCCTTCGCGTTCTCGGCGAGCAACCGCGGATCCGGCTGCAACACCAGGCGCATCGGCTTCCAGTCGCCGCCGTCGATGCGGTATTCGACGCGCGTGCCTTCGAAGCCCCCGCCCTCGAACCCCATGTACACGTTGGCGTACACGCCCCAGGCCGGATAGGCGCCGCGACGCAGCACCTTCGGCACCCACAGTCCGATCTGGCTGTCGGCGGCGTCGCGGGCGTTGTGCCAGGCCAGCGCGTAGTCGCCGTGGTCCTTCACGGTGAGCATGGCGTAGCCGTTCGGCGTGCCGTCGCTCATCGTGCTGTCGGGAATGCCGTCCGCGTCCTTCACGCCGGACCAGAACGCGCCGCAGGCCGCGCCGACGTTGTACTCGTGCAGCGGCTGCGCGCCGTGCCAGTCGTCGCGCGCGTCATGGAAGAAATGCTGCTGGTTGTGGGTGTGCCCGCTGAGCAGCAGCACGTGCGGGAAATCGCGCAGCAGGGCGAACAGGCGCTCGCGGTCGGCCGGACGGAACGTCGGCGGTGCGCCGGGCGCTGCCGCGTCGAAGAAGGGGATGTGCACGCCGATCACCAGCAGCCGGTCCTTCCGCACCGTCGGCAGGTAGGCCTCGAGGAACGCGAACTGGTCCTCGCGCAGGCCGCCGACGTAGGCTGGGCGCTGGCCGGGCGTGGCGACGATGTCGTCGAGGCCGATGAAGGTCGCGCCGGGCTCTTCCCAGGCGAACGTGTCCGGACCGTAGCTCGCGTGGAAGGCACGCAATGAAGTGGCGTCGTCGGTCGCGCCCGGGTCGACGTCGTGGTTGCCGGGGACGTGCAACCAGGGCAGCCCGAGCGACGCCGTGACCGCGTTGAGCGACGGATACAACTGCGGCGCGTCGTTGCCGAGATCGCCGAGCGTCAGCCCCAGGTGCGCGCCGGTGCCGCGCAGCGGCTCGACGATGTCGCGGCGGTAGTAGCCGACGTCGGTTTCCGACTTGACCTGCGGGTCGGTGAACAGCAGGACCTGCATCGGGCCGCGCACGGCGTGGCGCGGCGAGAGCGCGACGTTGAACGGCATGTCCCAAGGCGCGATGACGCCAGCTCGTGACCATGGATCGAACCACGATGCAGGCAAGCCGCTGCTGTCACGGCCAAACTCGCGGTCCGGCGGCTTGATCACGAAGATCGGCATGTCGACCCGCGGCGCGATCCTGTAGCTGCCGTCGGGCCCGGTGTCGACGACGTCACGTCCGTTGGAAACGCGAATGCCGGCGATGCCGGGCTCGCCGGCGTCACGGCGGCCGTTGGCGTTCCCGTCTTCGAAGACCGTACCGAAGACAGGCGGAGGCTCCGCCCCTGGCGCGGCCTCGGCGAGCGCCCGGCCGGCCGGCATCAGGGCAAGCGGCAGCGACAGGACCACGAGCCGCGCGACGACCGTCGCGCACGTCACGGCACCACGGCCCTCGCGGCGGCGAGCACGGCGCCGTCGTCGACCAGGGCGAGCGCGGCGCGCACGTCGCCATCGAGCGCGCGGTCGTGCTCGAGGAACTCGATGCGCTCGCGGATCGCGGCGTGTGCGGCGGCCACGGCGCGGCCCGCATGTGCTTCGCCGACGACCATGCGCACGCGCAGGTCGAGCGCCTGCGCGGCGGTCATCAGCTCGAGCGCCAGCACCTTGCCGAGGTCGTCGGCCATCGCCAGCACGTGCCGCGCCTCGTTCGCGCCCATGGACACGTGATCCTCGGCGTTCGCGGAGGTCGGGATCGAATAGACGGTCGCGGGCATCGCGCGGCTGGCGAGGTCGTTGACGATGGCCGCGGCGGTGTACTGCACGATCATGAAGCCGGACTCGGTGCCGTCCTCGTTGCCGACCAGGAAGCCCGGCAGGCCGTCGCTGGTCGCCGGATCGACGAGCTTGTTGAGGCGGCGCTCGGAAATCGACGCGAGCACGGGGATCGCGGCCTTGACGTAACTCATCGCCAGCGCCAGCGGCATGCCGTGGAAGTGCCCCGCGGAAATGACCTGGCGGTCGAGCGGTGCTTCGGTCGCTTCCGGGAACACCAGCGGATTGTCGGTGACGGCGTTGAGCTCGATCTCGAGTACGCGCGCGGCCTGCGCAACCGCGTCGCGCACCGCGCCGTGGACCTGCGGCACGCAGCGCAGCGAGTAGCTGTCCTGCGGCTGGATCTTCTTCCCGCGGACGCGGTCGTAGGCGATGTCGGCCAGGGTCGATCCGGCGAGCAGCGCGCGCATCCGCGCGGCGACGTGGACCTGCCCCGGATGCGGGCGCAACGCATGCACCTCTTCCGCGTAGGCGCCAAGCCGGCCGGCAAAGGCGTCGACCGTCATCGCGGCTGCGAGGTCCGCGGTGTCGAGCAGCTCCTCGAGCTTCGCCAGTGCGAGCACGCCGGTGGCGAGCATCTGCGCGGTGCCGTTGTTCAGCGCGAGGCCTTCCTTGATCGTCAGCTCGACGGGCGCGAGGCCGGCGCGCCGCAACGCTTCGCCGCCGGGCAGGCGTTCGCCGGCGAAGAAGGCTTCGCCGCCGCCGATGAGCACGATCGCCAGGTGCGACAGCGGTGCGAGGTCGCCCGACGCGCCCACGGAGCCGAGCTGCGGGACGACAGGCACGATGCCGGCGTTGAGCATCGCGGCGAGCGCCTGCAGGGTCCGCACGCGGATGCCCGAATGACCGCGCAGCAGCGTGTTCACGCGGATGCACAGCATCGCGCGCACGACCTCGGCCGCGAAGGGTTCACCGACGCAGACCGCATGGGTTTCGATCAGGTTGCGCTGCAGCTTCGCGTACAGCGACTGCCCACCCGCTTCTCCGCCGCGCAGCGGATGGCCGCCGAGCAGCTTGTCGGCGTTGCTGCCGAAACCGGTGGAGACGCCGTAGATCGGCTGGCCCTGCTCGACCTTGCCGGCCAGGAAGTCGGCGGCGCGGGCGACGTCGCGCAGCGCGCCATCGTCGAGCTCGACCGAGGCGCCGCGCGCGACGGCGACCACCAGCGCGCGCGTCCGTGAACGGCCGTCGAGATGAACGGCCCTCCGCGCATCGTGGCCGGCGCTCATGCCATGGCCTCCCGCAGGCGCGCGGCCAGGTCGGCATCGGCGGCCTCGAACTGCTCGCCGCGACGCAGGTCCTTGACCGCGACCACGCCGCGCCCGGCCTCCTCGCTGCCGCGGATCACCGCGAAGCGGATACCGGCGCGGTCGGCGTACTGCAGCTGCTTCGCGAGCTTGCGCGGCTCGAACTGCGTCTCGACGTTGAACCCCGCGGCGCGCAGGCGCTGGGATAGCGCGAGCGCATCGGCCAGCATCGCGTCGTCCATCAGCGCCACCAGCACGTCCACGGAGGTGTCCGCGGCGCCGACGATGCCGGCTTCGCGCAGCTGCCAGAACAGGCGCGTCAGGCCGATGGAGATGCCGACGCCCGGCAGCTTCGACTTGGTGTAGTGCCCGGCGAGGTCGTCGTAGCGGCCGCCCGAGCAGATCGAGCCGATTTCCGGATGCGCGTCGAGCATGGTCTCGTAGACGATGCCGGTGTAGTAGTCGAGGCCGCGGGCGATCGACAGGTTGATCGCGTAGCGCGACTCCGGCACGCCCAGTGCCTTGAGCTGCGCCAGCACCTGTCGCAGCTCGTCGCGGCCTTCCTCGAACAGCGGCGTCCCCACGCCGAGCGCCTCGAGCTTCGCCAGCGCGTCGTCGTGGCCGTTCGAACGGATGCGCGAGAAACCCATCAGTTTCGCGACCACGTCGGGCGCCAGGCCGAAGCCCTCGCCCGCCAGCGTCGCCGCGACCGCGTCCTCGCCGCGCTTGTCGAGCTTGTCGAGCTCGCGCAGCACCAGCAGCTGCTGGTCGCCGGAGATGCCCTGCCCCTCGAAGAAGCCGCGCAACAGCTTGCGGTGGTTGAACTGGATCGTGAACTCGCCGATCGCCAGCTTTTCGAACGCGGCGTTGATGACCGCGGGGATCTCCGCGTCGTAGCGCGGCGACAACGTGTCCTTGCCGATCACGTCGATGTCGCACTGGTAGAACTCGCGGAAGCGGCCACGCTGGGCGCGCTCGCCGCGGTACACGCGCTGCATCTGGTAACGGCGGAACGGAAACGCGAGGGCGTGCTCGTGCTCGGCGACGTAGCGCGCCAGCGGCACGGTGAGGTCGAAGCGCAGTGCGAGCTCGGGAAGCGCGGCGCCCGCAGTGCCCTCGCCCGCTCCGGACTGCGCGGTCTTCTCCAGCGCGCCCGTCGACTGCACGAAATACACCTGCCGCTCGGTCTCGCCGCCGGTCTTGGTCAGCAGCACGTCGGTGAGCTCGAACACCGGCGTCTCCACCGGCAGGAAACCGTAGGCCTCGAAGGTGCCGCGGATGGCGTCGAGCATGCGCTGCAAGGCGACCTGCTCGCGCGGCAGCAGCTCCATGACGCCGGGCGGGGTGCGGGGCTTGATCAAGCGGGGACTCCAGGCGCGATCGCTAGCCGCTCAGTGTAACGGGAGCCTGCCGCGGCGCCGATTCGCTGCGCGCGGGCCCTTGCCGGGCCGCCTCCCGGGACCGTAAAATGACGGGCTCACCTGTCGGGGTGTAGCTCAGCCTGGTAGAGCGCTACGTTCGGGACGTAGAAGTCGCAGGTTCAAATCCTGTCTCCCCGACCAATGAAATCAAGGTGTTAGACCTGGTGCTTTAGACCTGGGTGTCACGGAAGCCGGCCCCGCGCCGGCTTTTTCTTTGCGCCCGGCTTGGCCGCGCGGGCCCGGCTCGGCGGTGGAACGCCGGCGCGCGTCCGCGACACATGCGCGTGCGCCGGCACGTGCCCGCGCCACGGCTGCTCGACGGCTCGGCTGATGCCCACGCGCGGTCCGGCCACGGCGTCCTCGGGCGGCGGCGTGCCGTCGGACATGATCCGGATGCCGCGGTCGCCCTTGACCAGGTCGGCGCCGTCGAGCGCCTTCGTGATGCCCATCGCCTGCCCCAGCTTGCCGGGGCCGGAGCCGATGTCGCGGTCCTTCGCCGGATGGCCGCGCGCCTCGCGCATCAGCTCGATGCCCGTCACCGGCTCGATCGCGCGCAGCAGCACGCCCCAGCCCTGCCCCTTCCCGCACACCGCGTTCGCGCACCAGTGCATGCCGTAGGTGAAGTAGACGTACATGTGGCCGCCATCGCCGAACATGGTGGCGTTGCGGGCGGTCCTGCCGCGGAACGAATGCGCCGCTGGATCGTCGGCGCCGGAGTAGGCCTCGACCTCGACGATGCGCCCGGCACGGCCGTCGTCGCGCACCAGCAGCTTGTTCAGCAGCTCGGGCGCGACTTCGACGGGGTGCCGCAGGTAGAACTTTCGCGGCAGCAGTTTCCACGCGGGCATGGCGCCAGATTAGCGCAGCGCCCCGCCCGAGCGCGTCGAGACCGCAGGCTCAGAGCGCGTCGAGGCGCGCGCGCAGGGCATCGAGGCGCAGGTCGCCGGCCGCGCCGGGCGACACGCGCGCGGCCAGGCTCGCGGCCGGGTCGCCCGCCGCCCAGCGCGCCGGGTCGGCGGCTGCGCGGTACGCATCGCGGAACGGCATCCCCTGCTTCGCCAGATCGACGGCCAGGTCGGTCGCATACATCGAAGGCTCCAGCGCGGCACGCATCGCCTCCGGCTTCCATTGCATGCGGCGCAACAGGTCCGGCAGCAGCGCGAGCGCCTGCAGGCCCTTCCCGAAGCCATGGAACAGCGCGCCCTTCGTCACCTGCAGGTCGCGGTGGTAGCCCGATGGCAGCGACAACAGGTGCTCGATCTCCGACTTCGCGGCGGCGACGCTGGCGTAGGTGCCGCGCATCAGCTCGACGACGTCGGGATTGCGCTTGTTCGGCATGATCGAGCTGCCGGTGACGTATTCCGGGGGCAGCGCGACGAAGCCGAATTCGGCGCTGGTGAACAGGCTCAGGTCCCAGGCGATGCGTCGCAGGTCGAGCATGGCGCTGCCCAGCGCCTCGAGCGCGGCGAGCTCGAACTTGCCGCGCGAAAGCTGCGCGTAGGTGGCGGCGACCTGCAGGCGGCCGAAGCCGAGGGCGTCGGTGGTGCCGTCGCGGTCGAGCGGCAGGTTGACGCCATAGCCGGCAGCGCTGCCGAGGGGATTCGCGTCGATCCACGCGGCGGTGTCGCGTGCACGCATCGCGTCGTCGATGAAGGCTTCGGCCCAGCCGGCCCACCACATGCCCGCGGAGGACACGACCGCGCGTTGCAGGTGGGTGTATCCGGGCATCGCCAGGCCGGCCTCGGCCTGCGCGCGGTCGAGCGCGACGGCCGCCGCGTCGCGCGCATGGCGCTGCGCCTCGCCCAGCCTGTCCTTCAGCCACAGCCGCGTCGCGACCAGCACCTGGTCGTTGCGGCTGCGGCCGGCGTGGATGCGCTTGCCGGCGTCGCCGAGGCGCTCGGTGAGGCGGGCCTCGATCGCGGAGTGGCCGTCCTCGTAGCGCTGGTCGAGCACGAACGCGCCGCCGCGGAAGTCGGCGGCGAGCGCGTCGAGCTCGCGCAGCAGGCCCGCGAGTTCTTCGGCGCCGAGCATGCCGATGCGCTGCAGGCCTTCGGCGTGCGCGCGGCTGGCGGCGATGTCGTGGAGGAAGAACTCGCGGTCGAGGACCACGTCGTCGCCCGCCAGGAACGCCTGGATGCGCGCGTCCACTTCGACGCCGGGCTTTTGCCAGAGCAGGTCAGCCATCGATCGGGATCCCCGCGAATTCGTCCAGCCCGAAGGCCAGGTTGAGGTTCTGCATCGCCTGCGTCGCCGCGCCCTTGAGCAGGTTGTCCTCGGTGGCGACGACGACCAGGCGGCGGCCATCCGCCGACAGCGTGAAGCCGCCGAGCTCGACGTGGTGGGCGCCGGCGATGCGGCTGACCCACGGCGCCTCGCCCGCGGTCACGCGCACCAGCGGCTCGCCCTCGTAGCGGGCACGATAGCGCGCCTGCGCTTCCTCCAGCTTGAACGGCCGCGCCAGGTGCAGGTTGGCGGTGAGCGTGATGCCGCGGAAATGCGGGGCGACGTGCGGCATGAATTCGACCGGGTGGCCGAGCCGGCGCGAGACCTCGCGCTCGTGCACATGGCCGGTCAGCGCATAGGGCATGAGGTTGTCGCGCAGTTTGCGGGGATCGTTGCGGTCGGAGGGCGTGGTGCCTGCGCCCGAGTAACCGGAAACGCCGAAGCACTGCACCGGGCCGTCGAGCACGCCCAGCATCGGCGCGACCGCCAGCTGCATCGCCGTGGCGTAGCACCCCGGGTTGCTGATGCGGCGCTGGCCGGCATAGCGTGTGCGGGTGAGCTCCGGCAGCCCGTAGTACCAGGCGTCGTCGAAACGGTAGTCGGCGGAAAGGTCGACGATGACGGGGTCGGCGCCGGCCGCGTCGAACACCGCCACGCAGGCGGCGGCATGGCCGTTGGGCAGCGCGAGCACGACCGCATCCGCGCCCAGCGATGGCAGTTCATCGTGCCCGGGCGCGATGTAGCGGACGTCCCCGCGGTAGGCATCGACGTGGTCCGCCACGCGTTGCCCGGCCAGCGCGCGCGAGGAGACATAGGCCAGCTCGAAGCGCGGGTGGCCCGCGACGAGGCGGATCAGCTCGGCGCCGGTGTGGCCGCGCGCGCCGACGATCCCAAGCCGGAGGGGCGCCGTGTCAGCCATGCGCGTGCGCCTCCAGCTTCGCCTGGAGCCCCGCCTTCACGGCAGGCCACTCATGGTCGAGGATCGAGAAGCAGACGCTGTCGCGCAGGCTGCCGTCGCGATGCCGCAGGTGCTGGCGCAGGATGCCCTCCTCGCGCGCGCCGAGGCGCGCGATCGCGGCGCGCGAGGCGAGGTTCAGCGTGCTGGTGTGGAAGCCGACGCTGGCGCAGCGCAGGGCCTCGAACGCGTGGCCGAGCAGCAGTCGCTTGGCTTCGGTGTTGAGCCCTGTGCGCTGCACCGAGCGCGCGTACCAGGTGTAGCCGATGCACAGCCGCGGCGTGTCCGGCAGCAGCTCGTAGTAGCGGGTGCTGCCGACGATGCGCCCGTCGGCGGCGCGCACGGTGAAGGCGAGCTGTTCGCCCGCGGCCTGCTTCGCCAGCGCGGCTTCGAGCCAGGCTTCCACGTCCGCGGGCTCAGGCACGTTGGTGTACGTCAGCTCCCACAGCCGGCCGTCGCTCGCGGCGGCGCGCAGGCCCTCGGCATGCTCCGGGCGCAGCGGCTCGAGCTGCACGTGGCGGCCGCGCAGGGTCGGGACGACGTTCATGCTTGCTCCGGCGCCGGGACGGCATCTTCCAGGGTGGGGACGCGGCCGCGGCAATGGGCGACGCAGGCGGCGATCTCCGCCTGGTCCTCGATGCCGTACCAGAACACCTTCCAGCGCGGCTCCTTGATGCAGCCGTCGCACTCGGCGAAATAGAAGGCGTTGACCGGATTGCCGCGGCGCGAGCGCCAGAACAGGCGCGGCTCATCGGCGCGCATCACCTGCCACACCGCGCGGCCGAGGCCCTCGCCCTGGGCGTCGTCGAGCACCGCGAACTTGTCGAGGTACACGCCTTCGGCCTCCTTCGTCAGGATCACCGCCGCGCGGTAGTTCTCGCTGACGTAGGCGCGGTGCAGCGCCGTGCGCTCGAAGTAATCCGGCACGAGCCTGCGGCCGAACGCGGATTCGATCAGCGTGCGCAGCCGCGGCAGGTCGAGCGCCTCCCACGACGTCGCCTGCAGCACGCGTTCGCCGCGGCGGACCAGGGTGCCGGAGCCCTTGTGCGTGAACAGTTCCTTCGCCAGTTCCGACGGCCGGGTGATCGACACGGACGACGCAGGCGACAGCCCGTCGAGCAGCTGCTTCACCTGCTCGAGCTTCACGCGCATGCCGCCCTCGATCCACGGTTGCGCCATCAGGTGCTCGTATTCGGTGGTCAGGTTGATCGAATCGATCACCTGCCCGTCCGCATCGAGCAGCCCGCCGGTGCCGGTGAGGAAAACGATCTTGTACGGCTGCAGCACCTGCACCAGCGCGTTCGCGGCATAGTCGGCATTGACGTTGAGGATCTGGCCGCCGGCGGTCTCGCCGAGGCTGGCGATCACCGGGATCGAGCCTGCCTGCAGGCTGGCCTGGATCGGCGCCAGCTGCACGCCGCGCACGTTGCCGACGAGGCCGAAGGTCTCGCGGTCCATGAACTCGGCCTCGAACACGCCCGACACGATCGAGGTGGCGCGCGCGTCCTGCGCCTGCAGCGCCTCGACCAGCCTGAGGTTCTGCGCATGGAACACGCGGCGCACGATCGCCAGCGCTTCCGGCGACGTCACGCGCAGGCCGTCGACGGTGCGCTTCTCGATCCCGGCGGCGGCGAGCTCGGCGTCGAGCTGCGGGCCGGCGCCGTGGATCACGATGGGCGTGAGGCCGACGTCCTGCAGGAACGCGAGCGAGGAGGTCAGCGCGTCGAAATCGTCGCGCAGCACCGCGCCGCCGACCTTGACGACGGCGAAGCGCGCCGCGTCGAGCTGCGAGAAGCGCTTGAGGTACTGCGAGATCTCCTTCGCGCTGCCCATGCTGGAGAGCAGGCGGACGATGGTCTGGCGCGTTTGCAAGTCGTGGATGGTCATCGTGGGCGGTGCGGCGGCGTCAGTTCGAGAGGATCCGCGCGATCGACGCGGCGTAGGTGTCCAGCTGCTCCAGCGCGACCCATTCGTCGGCGGCGTGCGCCTGGGCGATGTCGCCCGGCCCGTAGACGATCGCGGTCATGCCGGCGCGCGAGAACAGCGAGGCCTCGGTCCAGAAGTCGACCGCGTTGCCGACCGGCAGGCCGAGCGCGTCGGCGAGGTCGCGCGCCTGCAGGCGGCGCTCCTCGGCCTCGGCCACGTCGCCGGCGGGCAGCGACGGCCCGCGGAAGGTTTCCTCGTAGCGCTCGAGCGCGCCGGCCGACGCGCAGGCGCCGAAGCGCGCGTGCAGCTCGTCGATGTCCTGCGATGGCAGCGGCCGGAAGTTGAAGCGCACGTCCGCGCTGGGCGCGATCACGTTCGCCTTGATCCCGCCTTCGACGCGGCCGATGTTGAAGCGCAGCCCGGTGAGCCCGCCGAAGCGGCGGTGCGCCTCGCCATCGACCAGGTCGAGGGAACGCACGCCCCCGCGCATCGCCTGGTGCAGCGCGCTCGCCTCCAGCGCCGCGGCGCCCGACGCGTGCCCGGCCTCGCCCCTGAAACGCAGCAGCACCGATGCGATGCCGCGGTGCGCGAGCACCGCCTCGCAGCGCGTCGGCTCGGCGACGATCGCTTCCGCGTAGCCGTGGCCGCCGCCGAGGAAGGCCTCGATGCAGCGCGGATCATTGGCTTCCTCGTCCGTGCTGAACAGGAAGGCGGCATCGCCCGTCGTGGCGGCCGAAGCGGCCAGCAGCCCCGCGGCGGCACCCTTGATGTCGCAGGCGCCGAGGCCGATGGCGCGGTCGCCCTCAACGCGCAGCGCGAGCGGATCGCCGCTCCACTGCGGCGACGAGGGCACGGTGTCCAGGTGCACGTTGAACACGCGCGACGGCGCGCCGCGCACGGCCAGCAGCGACAGCGCGCCGTCGCCATGGTCGGTCAGCGTGCAGCGGAAGCCGGGCAGCTGCGCGCGCAGGTAGTCGAA
Organism: Luteimonas sp.; assembly: GCA_051953015.1. Taxonomy (GTDB): domain Bacteria; phylum Pseudomonadota; class Gammaproteobacteria; order Xanthomonadales; family Xanthomonadaceae; genus Cognatiluteimonas. Next base: position 8,445 of record JBQCJF010000101.1, on the reverse strand, counting down.
GATGCCCGTGCCGATCCGCCGCGGCGGATTGCGCGTGTCGAATCCCACCAGCGCCTCCAGGTGCGCAAGCACGCCGGACAGCATCAGGTCGCCTGAAGCAGCCATCGCCTCTTCCCTACTCCCCGTTCGCGCCGTTGTTGACCTGCGCCCACAGCGTGCTGCTCATGCCGAACAGCTTGATGAAGCCCTCGGCCTCCTCCACGCCCCAGTCGGCCGATTGCGCGTAGGTCGCGCCGGAGGACTGCAGGATGCGCGGCGAGCGCACCGCCACCGCATCCACGCGCCCACCGCGGGTCTCGAGCACGACCTCGCCGTCGACCATCCGCTGCGACGAGGCGAGGAACGCCTCGAGGTCCGTCTTCAGCGGGTCGTGGAAGAAGCCTTCGTACACGAGCTCCACCCAGCGCCTGGCGACTTCGGGCTTGAAGCGGTTCTGCTGCTTGCTGAGCACCGCCTCCTCCAGCGCGCGGTGCGCGCAGAGCAACGCGGCGAGGCCCGGCGCCTCGAACACGATGCGGCCCTTGAGCCCGATCGTGGTGTCGCCGGTGTACATCCCGCGGCCGACGCCGTACTGCGCGAACATCGTGTTGAGACGCGCCAGGAGCTGCGCGCCGGGCATCGCCTGGCCGTCGAGGGCCACCGCCTCGCCGCCGGCGAAGCGCAGCACGGCCTGCAGCGGCTCGGCCGGCCACTGCTCGCGGCGCGCGCACCAGCCGCGCGCGCCCTCGCCCGGCGCTTCCCAGCGGTCGATCTCGCCGCCGGACATGGTCAGGCCGAGCAGGTTCTCGTTGATCGTGTACGCCTTCTGCTTGCTGCGCACGCCGAAGCCGCGCTGCTCGAGGTAGGCCTGCTCGTAGGCGCGGGTCTGCGTGTGTTCCTTCTGGATCTCGCGGATCGGGGCGACGATGCGGTAGTCGCCGCTCGCCTTCACCGCGAGGTCGAAGCGCACCTGGTCGTTGCCCATGCCGGTGCAGCCGTGCGCGATCGCGTTGGTGCCGAGTTCGCGCGCGCGGGCCAGCGCCGCGTCGACGATCAGGTAGCGGTCGGACACCAGCAGCGGGTACTGGCCCTGGTAACCCTCGCCCGCCCACACGAACGGCTTGACGAAGCCGTCCCAGATCGCGGGGCCGCCGTCGACGGTGAGGTGCGAGGCCACGCCCAGCTCGGCGGCGCGCGCCTCGATGGTCGCCCGCTCGGCCGCGTCCACGCCGCCGGTGTCGGCGAACACGGTGTGCACGTTCCAGCCACGCTCCTGCAGGTACGGCACGCAGAACGAAGTGTCGAGGCCGCCGCTGAAGGCGAGGACGATGTCTTTGCTGGTGTTCGGATCGGTCATGGGGGATGGCCAGGGAAGAAGGTGGGAGACGACGAAGACGCGGATCAGCGGGCGCCGGCGAGCGCGGCCATCACCGCCTTCTGCGCGTGCAGGCGGTTCTCGGCTTCGTCGATGGCGATGCAGCTCGGCGAATCCATCACCGCGTCGGTGGCCTTGACGTTGCGGCGCAGCGGCAGGCAATGGCTGAAGACCGCGTTGCTGGTCAGCGCCATCTTCGCCTCGTCGACGATGAAGTGGCGGTAACGGTCGCGGATGGGCTTCTCCGCCGCCCAGCTGCCGAAGTACGGCAGCGCGCCCCAGCTCTTGGCGTAGACGACGTCGGCGCCGGCGTAGGCGGAGGCGATGTCGTGGCTGACCGTCAGCGAGCCGCCGCTCTCGGCGACGTTCTGCGCGGCCCAGCCCATGTAGCGCTCGTCGAGCACGTACTCGGGCGTCGGGCACAGCAGCGTGACGTCCATGCCCAGGCGCGTGGCGATGGTCAGCGCCGAGTTGGCGACGGCGGTGTTCAGCGCCTTCGGATGGTAGGTCCAGGTCAGCACGTATTTCTTCCCGCGCAGGTCGGTCGTGCCGAAGTGCTCCTGCAGCGCCTGCGCGTGCGCCAGCTCCTGGCACGGGTGGGTGATGGTTTCCATGTTGACGACCGGCACCGGCGAATACCTCGCGAACGCCTGCAGCACCTTGTCCAGCCGGTCCTCGGACCAGTCGCGGAACTTCGGGAACGCGCGCACGCCGATCATGTCGACGTAGCGGCCGAGCACGCGCGCCACTTCGGCGATGTGCTCCTCGGCCTCGCCGTCCATCACCGTGCCGAGGTCGAACTCGATCGGCCAGGCGTCCTTGCCCGGCTGCAGCACCACCGCGTGGCCGCCGAGCTGGAAGGCGCCCAGCTCGAAGCTCGTGCGCGTGCGCAGCGACGGGTTGAAGAACACCAGCGCGATCGACTTGCCGCGCAGCACCGGATCGTCGGCGACGCCGGCGTGGCGGTCGCGCTTGTAGCGGGCGGCCGTGGCGAGCAGCGCGTCGAGTTCGGCGCGGCTCAGGTCCTGGGTGTTGAGGAAGTGCTTCATGGGCGGGCTCGCTGCGAATCCTGTGAGGATTGCGCGGGGCCCGGAAACACGAAGCCCAGCGCGGTGGCTGGGCTTGTCGGAGGCGGTGCGATGCGGTCCGGTTTACCCAGCGGTGTGCGGGATCTGTCGGCGCGCGCGCGACGTCATGCCGGCCGCCATGCGGGCGGAGCTCAGGATGACGACGGTGGCGCGAAGGGCATGCATCGGGCGCGCATCGTCGCATGGCGACGGGGGCTTCGCAACCGTTTCCCGGCGGCGGCCCGCGACGCGGGCGCGGCTCAGCGGGCGTCGGGCACGACGGGCTGGAGGCTGAACTGCACCCGCAGGCGGTTGCCGGGGTCGTACGGCAGCCGCGAGCGGTACTTCATGCCGCGGAACACGTAGTCGACGTCGTAGGCGATGGGGCGCTGGAACTTGCGTTCCACCGGCACCAGCTGGCAGTCGCTGCCGGCGGCCGGGGTCGCGGCCCCGGCCTTGTCCTTGTCGCCGCCGAGGGCGTCCTTCACGGCGCCCACGATCCGCGACAGTCCGCGCGGCGGATCCTTCGGCGCGACGACCTTGCCGTCGCAGCGCTGCTCCATCCGGGTCGCGGTCAGGGTCTGGTACACCGGCTCGACGCGCAGCACCTGGGCGTAACCGGTGCGGACGTTGCGCTTGGGGACCACCGTTTCCTGGGCGGCGGCGGGCAGCGTCGCCAGCGCGAACGCGAGCGCCAGGCACGACAGGAGGGGGCGTCGCCACGGACGGCGCACGAGTGGGCGGGACGGGTTCACGCCGGCAGTGTATGCGCTCGGGCCCGCGAAGGGCTGAATCCCCGCTGTCATCGGACGGTGCCGGCCGCTAGAATCCCGGGAAATCCCGGGTTTCCCCACATGAGCCTTCGCCTGCACAACAGCCTGACGCGCCGGCTGGAGCCGTTCGCGCCGCTGGATCCCGCCTGCCCGACGATGTATCTCTGCGGGCCGACGGTCTACAACTACGTGCACATCGGCAACGCGCGCGGCCCGGTGGTGTTCGGCGTGCTCGCCGACCTGCTGCGCCGCCGTTACGGCGCCCTCCGCTACGCCCGCAACATCACCGACGTGGACGACAAGATCAACGCGGCGGCGCAGGCCGCGGGCGTGCCGATCGCCACGATCACCGACCGCTACGCCGCGGCCTATCGCGAGGACATGGCTGCGCTGGGCATCGCGCCCCCGGACCTGGAGCCGGCCGCCACCGCGCACATCCCGCAGATCGTGGCGATGATCGAGCGGCTGGTCGCCGCCGGGCATGCCTACGAGGCCGAAGGCCACGTGCTGTTCTCGGTCGCGAGCTTCGCCGGCTACGGCAAGCTCTCCGGGCGAGATCCGGACGAGATGCTCGCCGGCGCGCGGGTCGAGGTCGCGCCGTACAAGCGCGACCCCGGCGACTTCGTGCTCTGGAAGCCGTCCGACGCCGCCCTGCCCGGCTGGGAGTCGCCATGGGGCCGCGGCCGTCCCGGCTGGCACATCGAGTGCTCGGCGATGGCCGCCGCGCACCTGGGCGAGACCATCGACATCCACGCCGGCGGCGCCGACCTGCAGTTCCCGCACCACGAGAACGAGATCGCGCAGAGCGAGTGCGCGCACGGCGGCCGGATCTTCGCACGCTACTGGCTGCACAACGGGATGCTCGAGTTCGGCGGCGCGAAGATGTCGAAGTCGGTCGGCAACATCGAGAAGGTGCACGACCTGCTGCAGCGGCATCCGCCCGAAGCGCTGCGGCACGCGCTGCTGTCGGCGCACTACCGGCAGCCGCTGGACTGGTCGCCGGCGCTGGTGGAGCAGTCGGTGCGCACGCTCGACCGGCTGTACGGCACGCTGCGCGACCTGGCCGACGTGGACGCCGGCACCGCACCGCCGGCGATCCCGGCCGCGATCGAGGCCGCCCTCGACGACGACCTCAACACGCCCGCGGCGATGGCGGAGATCGCGCGCATCGCCGGCGAGGCGCGCAAGGCCACCGCGCCGCACGAGCGCGCGCGGCTGAAGGGCGAACTGCTCGGCGCCGGGCGCGCGCTCGGGCTGCTGCAGCAGGATCCCGCCGCCTGGCTGATGCGCGGCGCGTCCGGAGAGGACGATGCGCGCATCCAGGCGCTGGTCGACGCGCGCGCCGTCGCGAAGCAGGCGCGCGACTTCGCCCGCGCCGACGCGATCCGCGACGCGCTCGCCGCCGAGGGCATCGCGCTGGAAGACACGCCGCAGGGCGTGCGCTGGGTGCGGCGATGAGCGACGCGGCGCTTCCCCACGGCATGTTCCCGATGGAGCCGACCGCCGCGGCCGCGCAGGCGGCGATCGCCGAGGAATTCTCGTTCTTCGGCGACTGGTCCGAGCGCTACCAGTACCTGATCGACCTCGGCCGCAAGCTGCCGCCGTTCCCGGACGCGTGGAAAACCGGGGAACACCGGCTGCACGGCTGCCAGTCGATGGTCTGGATCGTGGCGTCGGGCGACGCCTCGCGCCTGGACTTCGCCGCGACCAGCGATTCGGCGATCGTCTCCGGCCTCGTGTTCCTGGCGCTGCGCGTGTACTCGGGTCGGCCCGCCGCCGAGATCGTCGCCACCGAGCCGGATTACGTGGCCGCGGTCGGCCTGGCGAAGCACCTGTCGCCGACCCGCAGCAACGGCCTCGCCGCGCTGCTGGCCTTCATCCGCGAGCGCGCCCGCGAAGCCGCGGCATGAGCGACCCCGACGACGTCCGCGCCGACGCGCCACCGGCCGCCTCGCCGCTGCGCAACGGCCCGTTCCTCGCCCTGCTGCTGTACCGCATCTGCGCCGGCCTGTCCTACCAGATCGTCGCGGTCACCGTCGGCTGGCACATCTACACGCTGACCCGCAATCCGTTCGCGCGCGGCCTGGTCGGCCTCGCCGAGATCGTGCCCTACTTCTGCGTCGCGCCCTTCGCCGGCTACCTCGTCGACCATCTGCGCCGGCGCACGCTCGGCGCGGTCGCGTGCGTGGGCCTGGTGGCCACCGCGCTCGCGCTCGCCGCGATCGCCCACACCGCGCTCGGCGAGCACGAAACCTGGCCGATCTACGCGGCGATCTCGCTCACCGGCATGGTCCGCGCGTTCCTGACGCCGGTGTACAACGCGCTGTTCGCGCGGGTGCTGCCGCGCGAGCAGTTCGTGCGCGGCGCAAGCCTGGGCAGCGTGGTGTTCCAGGCCGGCCTGGTGCTGGGGCCGGCACTGGGCGGCGTGCTCGTCGGCTGGGCCGGCGTCTCGCAGGCCTATGCGGTCGCGGCCGCGTTCGGCGCGGCGGCGGCGGTCGCGGTGTTCCGCCTGCGCGTCACCGAACCGCCGCTGCTGCTGCAGCGCGCGCCGGTGTTCGCCAGCATCCACGAGGGCCTGCGCTTCGTGTTCGGCAACCAGATCATGCTCGGCGCGATGGCGCTGGACATGTTCTCGGTGCTGCTCGGCGGCGCGGTGTCGATGCTGCCGGCCTTCATCCGCGAGATCCTGCACTGGGGCCCCGAAGGCCTCGGCATCCTGCGCGCGATGCCGGCGACGGGCTCGATCTGCGTGGCGCTGTGGCTGGCGCGGCATCCGCTGCAGAAGCACGCGGGCCGCGTGCTGCTGTTCGCGGTCGCGGGCTTCGGGCTGTGCACGATCGCCTTCGGCCTGTCGCGGCACTTCTGGCTGTCGGCGGCGATCCTGGTGGCCTACGGCATGTGCGACGGCGTGTCGGTGGTGATGCGCTCGACGATCCTGCAGCTGGCCACGCCCGACGACATGCGCGGGCGCGTGTCGTCGATCAACGGCATCTTCATCGGCTCGTCGAACGAACTCGGCGCGTTCTACGACGGCACGATGGCGCGGCTGCTCGGGCTCGTGCCGGCGGTGGTGCTGGGCGGCTGCGTGACCCTGGGCGTGGTCGCGATCACCGCGCTGCGCGCGCCGCGGCTGCGCCGCCTGGACCTGCGCGAGCTGCAATGACGCGCCGCGGACACCGCGCGGGCTTTGCACATGCGATTCCGGCGCACGGCCGCACGCCGGGCGTAACCTGCCCGCAGGCCGGGGCAGCGACCGGCCGGAGCGACGCCATGTCCCAGCCCGATGGTCCACCACCCGGCCCGGATTTCGCCGCCGGCGTGCCGCTGGCCGCCATCCCGCAGGGCGGCGTGCTCGCCGGCCGCGTCGGCGACGAGGCGGTCCTGCTCGCGCGGCTGGACGATGGCGTGCACGCCGTCGCCGCGCACTGCACGCATTACGGCGGCCCCCTCGCGGAAGGCCTGGTCGCCGGCGACGAGATCCGCTGCCCGTGGCACCACGCGTGCTTCAGCCTGCGCACCGGCCGCGCGCGTCGCGCGCCCGCGTTCGCGCCGCTCGCGTGCTGGCGCACGGAAACCATCGGCGGCACCGTCTTCGTCCGCGAGGCCGTGCCGCCGCGGGCGCCCGCGCGCCGAAGCGGCACCCATCCGCGCCGGATCGTCATCGTCGGCGGCGGCGCCGCGGGCTACGCCGCCGCGCTGCGCCTGCGCGAGCTCGGCCACGACGGCGGCATCGCGATGCTCAGCGCGGACGACGCGCCGCCCTGCGACCGCCCCAACCTGTCGAAGGACTATCTCGCCGGCACCGCGCCGGAAGACTGGATCCCGCTGCAGCCCCGCGGCTTCTATGCCGACCGCGGCATCGACCTGCGCCTGGGGTGCCAGGTCGCGCGGATCGACGCGCGGACGCGCTAAGCGACCACGCTGGACGGCGAGGTGTTCGGCTACGACGCCTTGCTGCTGGCGACGGGCGCCGAGCCGCGCAGGCTCAACCTGCCCGGCGCGGACCTGCCGAACGCGTTCACCCTGCGCACGCTGGCCGACGCGCGCGCGATCATCGCCGCCGCGCAGCGCGCGAAGTCGGTCGCGTTCGTCGGCGCCGGCTTCATCGGCCTCGAGGCCGCCGCCGCGCTGCGCATGCGCGGGCTGGAGGTGCACGTCGTCGCGCCGGAGGAAGTGCCGATGGAGCGCGTGCTCGGCCGCGACGCCGGCCTCCTGCTCGCCGACCTCCATCGCCGCAACGGCGTCATGCTGCACCTGGGCGCTTCGGCCACCGGATTCGACGGCGGCGTGCTGGCGCTCGGCGACGGAACGCGGCTGCCCGCCGACCTGCTCGTGACCGGCACCGGCGTCGCCCCGCGCACCGCGCTGGCGAGCGCCGCGGGCCTGGAGGTCGACATCGGCATCATGGTCGACTCGCGCCTGCGGGCGTCGATCCCGGACCACTACGCCGCGGGCGACGTCGCGCGCTACCCGCACGCCGGCGAACTCGTGCGGGTGGAGCACTGGGTACACGCGCAACGCCAGGGCCAGGCCGTCGCCGACAACATGCTGGGCGCGGATCGCGCATTCACCGATGTTCCGTTCTTCTGGACCCACCAGTACGACCTCGAGCTGCGCTACACCGGCCACGGCGCCTGGGACGAGGCGCGCATCGACGGCTCGCTGGCGGACCACGACTTCACCGTGCGCTACTTCCGCAACGGCCGGCTCGTCGCCGCGGCATCGGCCGGGCGCGACCGCGAGAACCTCGAGATCGAGGCGCAGCTGGCGGCCGGGGACACCGCTGCCTGAGCGCGCGGAACGCATCCGCCGGCCAAAAAAAGACCCCGCCTCGGCGGGGTCCCTTCGTTGCGAAGCAGCAGCGGACGGTCAGTCGCCGATCTGCTTCTGCAGGTGCTCCCACCGCTCCTGCTCGTCGATCGTGCGCTCGGCGGTCAGGCGCGCCTCGAGGCGTTCCAGGCCGATCTCCTCGCCGGAGTCCACGCTGAAGCCGTACTCGCCCGACTCGACGCGCTTGAGCGTGCTGTCGATCTTGCCGATCAGCTTGCGGTAGCGGTCGCGGGTGCGCAGCTCCAGCGAGTTCTCGGTCTCGCGCGTCGCGCGCTCGGCCTCGTCGCCGACGTCGCGCACTTCGTCCTTGAGGTTTTCGATGGTCTGCTTGGATTCCTCGACCAGGTCGTCGCGCCACTGCAGCAGGCGCTGGCGGAAATATTCCAGCTGCAGCGGGTTCATGTATTCCTCGGCCGGATCC
>JBQCJF010000100.1:0-5202 GCA_051953015.1 Luteimonas sp. | reverse complement strand
GTGCGGCATCGCCGACGGCACGTCCGCGCGGCGCAGCGCCACCTGGCGCCGCGCGCGGTCGAGCTCGTAGCTCACCCGCAACAGCAGGCCGAGCGCCGCGCACGTCATCAGCACGCTCGAGCCGCCCGAGGAGATCATCGGCAGGGTCAGGCCCTTGGTCGGCAGCAGCCCGAGGTTGACGCCGATCGACACGAAGCTCTGCAGCGACATCCACAGCGCGATGCCGAAGGCGCAGTAGCCGGCGAAGTGGCGGCGCATCTCGACGCACTGCAGTCCGATCCAGAATGCGCGGCCGGCCAGCAGCGCGTACGCCGCGACCACCGCGCAGACGCCGGCGAAGCCGAGCTCCTCGGCGATCACCGCCATGATGAAGTCGGTGTGCGCTTCCGGCAGGTAGGACAGCTTCTGCACCGACGCGCCCAGGCCGACGCCGAACCACTCGCCGCGGCCCACCGCCATCAGCGCGTTGGTCAGCTGGTAGCCACTGTTGAACGGATCCGCCCAGGGATCCATGAAGGTCGTCAGGCGACGGTACCGGTACGGCTCGGCGATCGCGATGACCGCCAGCACCGGCAACCCGACCAGCACCGGCCCGAACATGCGCGGCATGTTGACGCCGCCGAGCACCAGCATGCCGGCGGTGATCGCGAGCAGCAGCGACGACGAACCGAAGTCCGGCTGCATCAGCAGCAGGCCGACCAGCACCACCGCCACGCCCAGCGGCTTGAGCATGGCCGACCAGGTCGCGGTGACGTCCTCGCTGTAGCGCTTCAGGTAGCTCGCGAGCCAGACGATGTAGAGCAGCTTCACCGCCTCGACCGCCTGGAAGTTGGCGACGCCCATGTACAGCCAGCGACGCGCGCCGTTGACGCTGCGCCCGATGCCCGGCACGAACACCAGCAGCAGCAACACGAAGCAGGCCAGCAGCAGCCACTGGCCGCGCTGCTCCACCCACTTGAGCTCGGTGCGCATCGCCCACGCCGCGAGCACGATGCCGCCGGCGAGGAACATCAGGTGCTTCTCGAGGAAGTAGAACGGCCCGACGCCCAGGCCCTCGCCGATGGCGATCGAGCTCGAGGCGACCATCACCACGCCGAAGCAGGCCAGCGCCAGCGACACGCCGAGCAGCCACGGATCGAAGCGGCCGCCGATGGCGTCGGCCCGGGTGGCCTGCCTGCCGTTGCCGATGACGTTGCTGGCGCGGGATTCGGCCATCAGCGCACCTTCAGCGTGGCGAGGCCGACGAGCACGAGCACCACCGAGATGATCCAGAAGCGCACGATCACCCGCGGTTCCGGCCAGCCCTTCAGCTCGAAGTGGTGGTGGATCGGCGCCATCCGGAACACGCGCTTGCCGGTGAGCTTGAACGACGCGACCTGGATCATCACCGACAGCGTCTCGATCACGAACACGCCGCCCATCACCACCAGCACCAGCTCCTGGCGCACGATCACCGCGATGGTGCCGAGCACGGCGCCGAGCGCGAGCGCGCCGATGTCGCCCATGAACACCATCGCCGGGTAAGTGTTGAACCACAGGAAACCCAGCCCCGCGCCCGCGATCGCCGCGCAGATGATCACCAGCTCGCCGGCGCCGGGGATGCGCGGGATCTGCAGGTAGCCGGCGAACTGCGCGTGGCCCGACGCATAGGCGAACACGCCCAGCGCGCAGGCCACCAGCACCGCGGGCATGATCGCGAGGCCGTCGAGGCCGTCGGTGAGGTTCACCGCGTTCGAGAAGCCGACCACCCACAGGTAGGCGATGAACACGAAGCCGGCGCCGGCCAGCGGCAACGCCACCGACTTGAAGAACGGGATGTAGAAGGTCGTGGCTGCGGGAATGTCGGCGCTCCAGAACAGGTACAGGCCGACGGCGAGGCCGAGCACCGACTGCATCAGGTATTTCCAGCGCGACTTCAGGCCATTGGGATCGCGGCGCACGATCTTGATCCAGTCGTCGTACCAGCCGATCGCGCCGAACAGCACCATCACCAGCAGCACCACCCACACATAGCGGTTGCGCAGGTCGCCCCACAGCAGCACGGAGGCGAGCACGGTGAGCAGGATCAGCGCGCCGCCCATCGTCGGCGTGCCGGCCTTGGAGAAATGCGTCTTCGGGCCGTCCTGGCGGATCGGCTGGCCCTTGAACTCGGCGAGCTTGCGGATCATCGCCGGGCCCCACCACAGCGACAGCGCCAGCGCGGTGAGCGCGCTGAGGATGCCGCGGAACGTGAGGTAGCCGAACAACCCGAAGAGGCCTTCGAGCTGCTGCAGCCAGCGGGTGAGTTCAAGCAGCATCGGCGGCCTCCCCTTCGAGCAGCGCCTTCACGATCTTGTCCATCGCGCTTCCGCGCGAACCCTTGACCAGCACCACCGGCGCGCTGCCCGCGATGCCCGCGATGCCCGCGAGGTCCTTCGCGAGCGCCGCGGCGAGCGCTTCGTGGCCGTCGAAATGCCGCGCCCCGTCGCCGAACGCCTCGACGGTCGCCGCGCTCAGCGGCCCGAGCGCATACAGGCGCGCGATGCCCGCTGCCTTCGCGCGGCGGCCGGCTTCCGCGTGCAGCGCGCGCGCGTCCTCGCCGAGCTCGCGCATGTCGCCGAGCACCAGCCAGCCCGGGCGGCCGCCCGCGGCGAGCAGGTCGATCGCGGCGTTGAGCGATCCCGGGTTGGCGTTGTAGCTGTCGTCCAGGAGCGTGGCGCCGCCGCGCAGCGCGTGGCGCACCAGGCGGCCGGCCACGGCGCGCGCGCCGGCGAGACCGTCGCGGATCGCCTCGAGGCTCGCGCCCAGGCCGAGCGCGAGCGAAGCGGCGGCGAGCGCGTTGCGCACGTTGTGGCGGCCGGGCAGCGCGATGGACACCGCGACGTCGCCCGCCGGCGTCGCCAGCACGAAGCGCGATCCGTCCGCGTCCGCGGCGATGTCGCGCGCGGTGACGTCGGCGCTGGACTCGAGGCCGAAGCGCAGCAGGCGGCGGCCGTGCGCGCGCTCGGCGAAGTACGGCGCGAACGCGTCGTCCGCGTTGATGACCGCGACGCCGTCCGGCGGCAGCGCGTCGTAGATCGCCGCCTTGGTGTCGGCGACGCCGAGCAGGCTGCCCATGCGCTCCAGGTGCGCGGGGGCGATGTTGTTGACCAGCGCCGCGTCCGGGCGCGCGATCGCCGTCAGGTAGGCGATGTCGCCGGGCTTGCCCGCGCCCATCTCGTAGACGGCATAGGCGGCGTCTTCGGGCGCATCGATCACCGCCAGCGGCAGGCCGATCTCGTTGTTGCGGTTGCCGGGGTTGGCATAGGCCTCGCGGCCCTCGGCGGCCGCCATGCGCTCCAGGATCGGCAGCAGCATCGCCTTGACGCTGGTCTTGCCGTTGCTGCCGGTCACCGCGGCGATGCGCGTGCCGCGCGATCGCTGCAGCGCGCCCGCGAAGTCGCCCAGCGCGCGCGCGGTGTCGGCGACGAGCAGCTGCGGCCCGTCCAGCGGCAGGTGGCGCGACACGAGCAGCGCGCCCGCGCCCGCGGCCACCGCCGCGGCGGCATGGTCGTGGCCGTCGAAGCGCTCGCCCTTCAACGCGACGAACAGCACGCCGCCGCCGTCGCCCGCCGCGCCTTCGCCGGCCTGCAGGGTGCGGGTGTCGATGGACACGGCGTCGACCGTCGCGTCCGCGCCGGCCAGCCGGCCGCCGGTCCAGCCGGCGATGCGCGAGAGGAGCAGCGGCCTCATGCGCGCGGCTCCCGGCCGCGCGCCGCGAGCGCGGCGGCGGCGACTTCGCGGTCGTCGAACGGATGCTTGACGCCCGCGACTTCCTGGTACGTTTCATGCCCCTTGCCGGCGACCAGCACGATGTCGCCGGGGCCGGCGGCGCCGACCGCGCGTTCGATCGCGCGGCGGCGGTCGCGTTCGACCAGCACCTTCGCGGGGTCGGCGAAACCGGCCATGATGTCGGCGACGATGGCGTCGCCGTCCTCGCCGCGCGGATTGTCGTCGGTGACGATCACCCACTCGGCTGCGGCCTCCGCGATCGCCGCCATCTGCGGGCGCTTGCCGCGGTCCCGCTCGCCGCCGCAGCCGAACACGCAGACCAGGCGGCCGCGCAGGTGGCCGCGCAGCGACTCGAGCGCTTGCTTCAGCGCGTCGGGCTTGTGCGAGTAGTCGACGACGACCAGCGGCGCATCGCCGCCGCCCAGCCGGTTCATCCGGCCCGGAATCGGCTCGAGCCGCGGCAGCACCGCGGCGATGTCGTCGGCGCCGGTGCCCAGCGCGTGCAGCGCGCCGGCGACCGCGACCAGGTTGTCCGCGTTGAAGCGGCCCAGCAGCGGCGAGCGCACGCTGCGGCGCGCGTCGCCGACGACCAGGTCGAAGGCCAGGCCGTCGTCGCCCAGCACGAGGTTCTCGGCGCGGACGTCGCCCTGCGCGCCCTGCGAGCTGGCGCCGATCCCGCGCACGCCCTGCGGCAGCGACGCGAGCAGCTCGCGGCCGAAGGCGTCGTCGATGTTGATGACCGCGGCGCGCAGCCCCGGGCGCCTGAACAGCTTCGCCTTCGCGGCGCCGTAGCTGGCCATGTCGCCGTGGTAGTCGAGGTGGTCGCGGGTGAGGTTGGTGAACACCGCGACGTCGTAGTGGACCGCGTCGACGCGGCCCTGGTCGAGCGCGTGCGAGCTCACTTCCATCGCGATCGCGCGAGCCCCTTCGTCGCGTAGCTGCGCGAGCAGCGCGTGCATCTGCAGCACCAGCGGCGTGGTGAAACCGGTGGCGATCGCCTCGCCGTACAGGCCGGCGCCGAGCGTGCCGATCGTGCCGGCGGGCGTGCCGAGCAGTGAGAGCGCCTGTGCGAGCAGCTGCACGGTCGAGGTCTTGCCGCTGGTGCCGGTGACGCCGACCATCGTCATCGCCCGCGACGGATGGCCGTGGAACTCGTCGGCCATCGCGCCCATGCGTGCGCGCAGGCCGGGAACCGGGATCGCGTCGGGGGGCGCGGGGATGTCCGCCGGCGCCGGCGGATCGAACAGGATGGCGACCGCGCCGTTCGCGCGCGCCTGCGCCGCGAACAGGAGGCCGTGCACGCCGAAGCCGGCGATCGCGACGAACGCATCGCCCGCGCGCAGCGCGCGGCTGTCCTGCGCGATGCCGCCGACGACGAGGTCGGCGGGCACGCCGGGCACGTCCGGCAGCAACTCGGCCAGGCGCAGCGCGCGGCTCATAGCAGCGCTCCCT
>JBQCJF010000099.1:0-10861 GCA_051953015.1 Luteimonas sp. | reverse complement strand
AGCGCGAAGAAGGCGACCAGGGCCACCGACGCCGCCAGCGCGGCACCCGGCACCCAGCCGCGGCGCGAACGGGGATCGCGGCGCGGCGGCGCCAGCGCGGCTTCCGCGGCGACCGCGAGGGCCACGCGCCCGGAGAATCCGGCCGGCGCCAGCGCCGAGCCCTGCCCGCGCATCGCGTCGCCGATCGCCTGCCAGCGCGACACGCAGCCGGCGAGCGCGGCGTCGTGCTCGAGCCGGCGCTGCAGGAATCGCCCTTCGTCGGGCGCCAGCTCGCCGTCGAACAGCGCCGAGAGCTGTTCCATCGTGTGGTCGAGGATCTTGTCCTGCGTGCTGTTCATCGCGTCACCTGTTCCGAAACCTCTTCGCCGTCGAGCAATGGCTTCAGCTCCTGCTCGATCGCCTCGCGCGCGCGGAAGATCCGCGAGCGCACCGTGCCGATCGGGCAGTCCATCCGCGCCGCGATCTCCTCGTAGCTGAGGCCTTCGACCTCGCGCAGGGTGATCGCGGTGCGCAACTCCTCCGGCAGCGCTTCGACCGCGCGCATGACCGTTTGTTCCATCTGCTGCCGCATCAGCTCCCGCTCGGGCGTGTCGTTGTCGCGCAGGCGGATGCCCGAGTCGTACTGCTCGGCGTCGGCGACGTCGATGTCGTCGGTGGGCGGCCTGCGGCCATTGGCGACCAGGTGGTTCTTTGCGGTGTTCACGGCGATCCGGTGCAGCCACGTATAGAACTGGGCGTCCCCGCGGAAGCTGCCCAGCGCGCGATACGCGCGCAGGAACGCCTCCTGGGCCACGTCCTGGCATTCGCTCCAGTCCGAAACGTAGCGCCCGATCAGGGCGACAATCCGGTGCTGGTACTTGCGCACCAGCAGGTCGAATGCCTTGCTGTCGCCGCGCTGCACGCGCGCCACGAGCTCGTGGTCCATCTGCTGGGACGGCTCAACCTCGGCCATGGGACATCTTCGTCATCCGGAAAGTTCCCCTTCGCGCCGCTGGCGCTCCGGTGGGGTATGGGGGCGGCATTGACGGCAATCAAATGCCGCCCGGATGATACTCGGCTCCCATACCGCACCGGATGGCCCAGATGGCGGACGAACGCGTCGGCACGGCTCCCCTCGCAGGCTTCGACGGGTTGCCCAGCTTCGATGGGCTGCGCTTCCGGCATTGGCGGCTGGAGGCGCGCGCCGACGGAGTGATCGTGGTCGCCATCGACCGCGACGGCCAGGCGGTCAACGCGCTGTCGCAGGAGATGCTGGTCGAGCTCGACGCGCTGCTCGAGCGGCTGGCGATCGATCCGCCGCGCGGCGTGGTGTTCCGCTCGGCCAAGTCGACCGGCTTCGTCGCCGGCGCCGACGTGCGCGAGTTCCAGGACTTCGACGCGCGGGGCACGGTGAACTACGCGCTGTTCCGCGGCCAGCAGACGCTGCAGAAGCTCGCGGCGCTGCCCTGCCCGACCGTCGCGGCGATCCACGGCTACTGCATGGGCGGCGGCACCGAACTCGCGCTGGCGTGCAGCCACCGGGTCGCGAGCAACGACGCGTCGACGCGGATCGGGCTGCCCGAGGTCAAGCTCGGCATCTATCCCGGCTGGGGCGGCAGCGTGCGCCTGCCGCGGCTGGTCGGCGCGCCCGCGGCGATGGACATGATGCTGACCGGGCGCGCCCTGTCGACGAACGCTGCGCGGGCGATCGGGCTGGTGGACCGCGTGGTCGAGCCTTCGGCGCTGGTGGACGCGGCGGCGGTGCTCGCGCTGAAGGGTTCGAAGCGGCCGCTGAAGCAGCGCGCGCTCGCCTGGCTGACGAACGCCTGGCCGGTGCGGCAGCTGCTCGCGCCGATGCTGGCCAGGCAGGTCGCGGGCAAGGCGCCGCGCGCGCATTACCCGGCGCCGTACGCGCTCATCGAAACGTGGCGCCGCGCCGGCGGCGGCATCCAGGGCCTCCTGGCGGCCGAACGCAAGTCGGTGGCGAAGCTGGCGGCGACGCCGACGGCGCGCAACCTGATCCGCGTGTTCTTCCTGCAGGAGCGGCTGAAGTCGCAGGGTTCCGGCGCGAGCGGAATCGCGCGCGTGCACGTGGTCGGCGCCGGCGTGATGGGCGGCGACATCGCGGCCTGGTCGGCCTGGAAGGGCTTCGAGGTCACCTTGTCCGATCGCGAGCAGCGCTTCATCGACGGCGCGCTGCAGCGCGCGCAGGCGCTGTTCGCGAAGAAGGAGAAGGACGCGGCGAAGCGCCCCGCGGTGGCGGCGCGGCTGCGCGGCGACCTCGCCGGCGACGGTGCGGCCGAGGCCGACCTGGTGATCGAAGCCATCATCGAGAACGCCGACGCCAAGCGCGCGCTGTACGCGGCGGTCGAGCCGCGCATGCGCGCCGACGCGCTGCTGACGACGAACACCTCGTCGATCCCGCTCGACGAGCTGCGCGGCCACATCGCGCGGCCGGCCCAGTTCGCGGGCCTGCACTACTTCAACCCGGTCGCGCTGATGCCGCTGGTCGAGATCGTGCGCCACGAGGCGATGGCGGAAGAGACGCAGCGCCGGCTGGCCGCGTTCTGCAAGGCGCTGGGCAAGCTGCCGGTGCCGGTCGCGGGCACGCCGGGCTTCCTCGTCAACCGCGTGCTGTTCCCGTACATGCTGGAAGCGGCCACGGCTTACGCGGAAGGCATCCCGGGCGCGGCGATCGACCGCGCGGCGAAGAAGTTCGGCATGCCGATGGGGCCGATCGAGCTGATCGACACGGTCGGCCTCGACGTCGCCGCCGGCGTCGCGCAGGAACTGTCGCCCTTCCTCGGGCTGCGCGTGCCCGCGGCGCTGGCGACACCGCCGGAATCCGGCAAGCGCGGCAAGAAGGACGGCCAGGGCCTCTACGCGTGGGTCGACGGCAAGCCGCAGAAGCCGGCGCTGCCGAAGGATTACGTCGCGCCGTCCGACCTCGAGGACCGGCTGGTCCTGCCGATGCTGAACGAAGCCGTCGCCGCGCTGCACGACGGCGTGGTCGCCGACGCCGACCTGCTCGATGCAGGCGTGATCTTTGGCACCGGCTTCGCGCCCTTCCGCGGCGGCCCGATCCAGTACATCCGCGACGCCGGCGCGCAGGCCCTGCTCGGCCGGCTGCGCGACCTGCAGGCACGTCACGGCGACCGCTTCGCGCCACGCCCGGGATGGGACTCGCCGGCGCTGGCCTGAACGCCCGGCGCGCAGCGCTTTCGTGAAGGAAACGTGGAGCCGGCTTTCACCTGCACCGTGCGAGCATCCGGTGCATGGCAGCACGCAACCGACTCCCGCCCTGGCATGAAATGGTCCGCGTCGCCGACGGGCGCGAACTGCTGATCCGGCCGATCCGCCCCGACGACGCCATCCCGCTGCGCGCGGGTTTCGGGCTGATGGAACCGGGCGCGTTGCGGCATCGCTTCGACGAAGCGCTCGGCGCGAACGATGCGGAAGCGCCGCTGTCGGAGCAGGCCGCCGAACGCCTGACCCATCCGGATCCGCGGCGCGAATTCGCGATCGTCGCCTCCGAGCCGCTGCCTGCCGGCGAAGCGCTGATCGGCGCGGTGGCGCGCGTGGGCGTCGTCGACGACACCAAGCGGGGAGAGTTCGCGATCCTGGTCGGCCGCTTCATCGCCGGCATGGGCCTGGGCCGGCACCTGATGCGGCGGCTGGTCCGCTGGGCGCGCGGCAAGCAGCTCGAGGAGCTGTACGGCGACGTCGCCGAGGACAACCAGCCGATGCTCGCGCTGGCGCAGTCGCTCGGCTTCCGGCGCGAGGAGACCGCGCCGGCCCCCGGCTTCGTGCGGGTGGTGCTGGCTCTCAAATAGGCCGGCGCTAAAATAAGCGGTTCATGACCGCACCCTTCCCCGTTCCACCGCTGCCCGGCGCAGGCCGGCCGCGCGCGTACTGGCGCGCGCCCGGCTCGGCGTCGGCCCTCGCCTGCGCGATCGCCGGTGCCGCCGCCGCGGGCGGGCACGCCGGCCCGCTGCGCGCGATCGCGCGCGACAACCACGCCGCGCACCAGCTCGAAGCCGACCTGCGCACGCTGCTCGCCGGGTCCGGCGTCGACGTCGTGCCGTTTCCCGACTGGGAAACGTTGCCCTACGACCGCTTCAGCCCGCATCCGGAGATCGTCGGCCAGCGCCTCGCCGCGCTGGTCGCGCTGCCGGCGCTCGCGCGCGGCGTGGTCGTGGTGCCGGTGCAGACGCTGCTGCAGCGCTTGCCGCCGCTGCGCTACGTGGTGGGCAGCAGCTTCGACGTGCGCACCGGCCAGCGCCTGGACCTCGACGCGGAGAAGCGCCGGCTCGAGGCGGCGGGCTACCGCAACGTGCCGCAGGTGCTGGACCCGGGCGACTTCGCGGTGCGCGGCGGCCTGCTCGACGTGTTCCCGATGGGCGCGGACGCACCGTTCCGCGTCGAGCTGCTCGACGACACGATCGACACGATCCGCGCGTTCGACCCGGAGAGCCAGCGTTCGCTCGATCGCGTGGACGCGGTGCGCCTGCTGCCCGGCCGCGAGGTGCCGCTCGACGAGGCCGCGACCCAGCGCGCGATGAACCTGCTGCGCGAGCGCTTCGACATCGACACGCGCCGCAGCGCGCTGTTCCAGGACCTGAAGGCCGGGGTCGCGCCAGCGGGCATCGAGTACTACCTGCCGCTGTTCTTCGACCAGACCGCGACACTGTTCGACTACCTGCCCGTATCGATGCTGCCGGTGCTGGGCGAAGGCGCCGGCGACGCGGCCGACCAGTTCCACGCGCAGCTGGCCGAACGCTACGAGCAGCATCGCCACGACATCGAGCGGCCGCTGCTGCCGCCGGCCGAGCTGTACCTGTCGCCGCAGCAGTTGCGCGAACGGCTCAACGACGGCCCGCGCATCGAGGTGTGCGGCGCCGCGCATCCGCGCCATGCCGAAGCCGCGGCGCTGCCCGCGCACGCGGCGCCGGACCTGCCGCTGGCGGCGAAGGACGCGGAGCCGGCCGCGGCGCTGAAGGCGTTCCTCGGCAGCTATCCGGGCCGCGTGCTGGTCGCGGCCGATTCGCCGGGCCGGCGCGAGGCGCTGCTCGAGGTGCTGCAGGCCGCGGCGCTGCAGCCGCGCACGCTGGCCGGCTTCGAGGCGTTCGCCGCGGGCGACGAGCGCTTCGCGATCGCGGTCGCGCCGCTGGACGACGGCTTCGCGGTCGAGGCGCCGGCGCTCGCGGTGCTCACCGAGCGCCAGCTGTTCCCCGAGCGCGCGGCGCAGCCGCGGCGGCGCAAGCGCGCCGGACGCGAGCCCGAAGCGATCATCCGCGACCTCGGCGAACTGTCCGAAGGCGCGCCGATCGTGCACGAGGACCACGGCGTCGGCCGCTACCGCGGGCTGGTGACGCTCGAAGCCGGCGGCATGCCGGCCGAATACCTCGAGATCGAATACGCGAAGGGCGACCGGCTGTACGTTCCGGTTGCCCAGTTGCACCTCATCAACCGCTATTCCGGCGCGTCGCCGGAAACCGCCCCGCTGCATTCGCTCGGCGGCGAGCAGTGGACGAAGGCCAAGCGCAAGGCCGCCGAGAAGGTCCGCGACGTCGCCGCCGAACTGCTGGAGATCCAGGCCAAGCGGCAGGCGCGCGCGGGCCTCGCGCTGGAGGTCGACCGGGCGATGTACGAGCCGTTCGCGGCCGCGTTCCCGTTCGAGGAGACGCCGGACCAGCACGCCGCGATCGAGGCGGTGATCCGCGACCTCGGCTCGTCGCAGCCGATGGACCGGGTCGTGTGCGGCGACGTCGGCTTCGGCAAGACCGAGGTCGCGGTGCGCGCGGCGTTCGTCGCGGCCGCCGCCGGCAAGCAGGTCGCGGTGCTGGTGCCGACGACGCTGCTGGCCGAGCAGCACTACCGCAACTTCCGCGACCGCTTCGCCGACTGGCCGCTCAGGGTCGAGGTGCTGTCGCGCTTCAAGACGGCGAAGGAAATCAAGGCCGAGCTGGAGAAGCTGGCGCGCGGCGAGATCGACGTCATCGTCGGCACCCACCGGCTGCTGCAGAAGGACGTGAAGTTCAAGGACCTCGGGCTGGTCAGCGTCGACGCGGAGCAGCGCTTCGGCGTGCGCCAGAAGGAGGCGCTGAAGGCGCTGCGCGCGAACGTGCACCTGCTCACGCTCACCGCGACACCCATCCCGCGCACGCTGAACATGGCGATGGCGGGGTTGCGCGACCTGTCGATCATCGCCACGCCGCCGGCGCACCGGATGGCGGTGCAGACCTTCGTCGTGCCCTGGGACGGCGCGCAAATCCGCGAGGCCTTCCAGCGCGAGCTCTCGCGCGGCGGCCAGGTGTACTTCCTGCACAACGACGTCGAATCGATCGGGCGCATGGAGCGCGAGCTCGCGGAGCTGGTGCCGGAGGCGCGCATCGGCGTCGCCCACGGCCAGATGCCGGAGCGCGAGCTGGAGCGGGTGATGCTGGACTTCCACAAGCAGCGCACCAACACCCTGCTGTGCACGACGATCATCGAGTCGGGCATCGACATCCCGAACGCGAACACGATCATCATGGACCGCGCCGACAAGCTCGGCCTGGCGCAGATGCACCAGCTGCGCGGCCGCGTCGGCCGTTCGCACCACCGCGCCTACGCGTACCTCGTCGTGCCGGACAAGCGCTCGATCACGAGCGATGCGCGCAAGCGGCTGGAGGCGATCGCCTCGATGGACGAGCTCGGCGCCGGCTTCACCCTGGCCACGCACGACCTCGAGATCCGCGGCGCCGGCGAGCTGCTCGGCGAGGACCAGAGCGGGCAGATGGCCGAGGTCGGCTTCAGCCTGTACACCGAGCTGCTGGAACGCGCGGTCGCGTCGATCCGACGCGGCGAGCTGCCCGACGTGGACGCGCCCGCCGCGC
Organism: Luteimonas sp.; assembly: GCA_051953015.1. Classification (GTDB taxonomy): domain Bacteria; phylum Pseudomonadota; class Gammaproteobacteria; order Xanthomonadales; family Xanthomonadaceae; genus Cognatiluteimonas. Next base: position 4,004 of record JBQCJF010000099.1, on the reverse strand, counting down.
ACGGCGCCGACGTCGAGCTGCACGTCCCGGCGCTGATCCCCGAGGACTACCTGCCCGACGTGCACACGCGCCTGACGCTGTACAAGCGCATCAGTTCCGCGCGCGACGCCGGCGCGCTGCGCGAGCTGCAGGTGGAGATGATCGACCGCTTCGGCCTGCTGCCCGACCCGGCGAAGCACCTGTTCGCCACCGCCGAGCTGCGCCACGACGCGACGCGCCTGGGCATCCGAAAGCTCGACTTGGGCCCGACCGGCGGCCGCGTGCAGTTCGAGGCGAAGCCGCGCGTGGACCCGATGACGGTGATCCAGCTGATCCAGAAGCAGCCTAGGCACTACGCGATGGAGGGGCCGGACAAGTTGCGGATCCGCCTCGAGCTGCCGGATGCGGCGACGCGCCTGCAGGCGGCGCGCGGGCTGCTCGCCGCGCTGGGTCCGGCATGAACGCGCAGGCCGGCGACGGGGCGGCGATGCCGGCGTGGGACGGCAGCGTGGACGGCGCGCATGCGCTGCAGCGCGCGCTGGCGCAGCGCGTGCGCAAGCGCGACGAGTTCGCGCAGCCCTTGCGCGCGGTCGCCGGCTTCGACGTCCGCTTCGAGGACGGGGGCGCGATCGCGCGCGTCGCCGCGGTGCTGCTCGATGCCGACACGCTGCGGCCGCTCGGCGAGGCGATCGTGCGCATGCCCTCCGCCCTGCCCGGCTCGTCCGACCCGGCGCTGCTTGGCGTCCGCGCGTGGCCGGCGTTGCGCGAAGCGCTCGCGCGCCTGCCGCAGCGGCCCGACCTCGCCTTCGTCGACGGCCACGGCATCGCGCATCCGCGCCGGCTCGGCATCGCCGCGCATTTCGGCGTCGCCACCGACCTGCCGAGCATCGGCGTCGCCGGCGAAGCGCTGCTCGGCACCGCGGCATCGCTGCACGAGATCCGCGGCGCGCACACGCCGCTGCGGGACCACGGCGAGCACGTCGGCTGGCTGCTGCGCAGCCAACCCGGCTGCCTGCCGCTGGTCGTGTCGCCGGGGCATCGCGTCTCGATGACCGCCGCGGCGCAACTGGTGATGCGCTTCGTCACGGACGATCGCCTGCCCGAGCCCACCCGCCTGGCCGACGGCCTCGCCCCGCACGAGCGCGCCGCAGCCCGCGGAACGTGAACCGCGGCGCCCCGCGCGGGCGCGATCGTGGCTAGACTGGGCCGCCATCGGTCCAATGGAGTCCCGCCATGACCCGCTTGCGCAGCCTCGCCACCATCGCGTCGACCGCGGTCGCGCTGATCGCCCTCGCCGCCTGCGCCACCGTCACCGGCTCGCAAGGCGGGCGCCCGGGCCCCTCGGACGGCGACACGTTCACGATGGTGCCGGGCGACACCGTGTCGCTTCCGGGCGAAGGCGCGCTGCGCTACGCCCGCGTCGCCAACGATTCGCGCTGCCTGCCCGATGTGCAGTGCATCTGGGCCGGCGACGCCGAAGTCGCATTCGAATGGCGTCCGGACGGCGGCGCGATGGACGCCTTCAGCCTGCATACCGGCCAGGGCGACAAGTCGCACCGCATCGGCCGGCACCTGCTGACGCTCGTGGCGCTGGCGCGCGGCGACGCGCCGGAAGCGCAACTCCGGCTGGACGCCGCGCCGTGAGCCTGGTGATCGCGCCGCGCGTGCACGACCTCGGCGGCTTCCAGGTGCGGCGCGCCGTGCCGTCGCTGCAGGCGCGCAGCGTCGGGCCGTTCGTCTTCGTCGACCACATGGGACCGGCGGTGTTCGCGCCGGGCCGCGGCATCGACGTGCGCCCGCATCCGCACATCGGCCTGGCGACGGTGACCTTCCTGTGGTCGGGCGCGATCACGCACCGCGACACGCTCGGCAGCGCGCAGGACATCACCGCCGGCGACGTCAACTGGATGACCGCGGGGCGCGGCATCGCGCATTCCGAGCGCACGCCGGCGACGCTGCGCGAGGGCGAGCATCCGCTGCACGGCATGCAGACCTGGGTCGCGCTGCCGAAGGCGCACGAGGAAACCGCGCCGGAATTCCACCACCATCCCGCGGCCACCCTGCCGCAGGCGCGCCACGGCGGCGCGCTGCTGCGCTCGATCGCGGGACGCGGTTTCGGCATGGAATCGCCGGTGCGGGTGTTCGCCGACACGCTCAACGTCGCCATCGACCTCGAACCCGACGCGGAGCTGGCGATCGAGGCCTCGCATCCGGAACGCGCGCTCTACGTGCTGGAAGGCGAAGCGCAGCTCGACGGCGCCGACATCCCGATGCAGCACCTGGTGCTGCTCGACGCGGGCGCGCGGCCGGTGCTGCGGGCGCGCACGCCGCTGAAGGCGATGCTGTTCGGCGGCGAGCCGCTGGACGGTCCGCGACATCTCTGGTGGAACTTCGTATCCTCGTCCCAGGAGCGCATCGAGCAGGCCAAGCTGGACTGGCGGGAGGGCCGGTTCGGCAAGGTGCCTGGCGACGAGACAGAGTTCATCCCGCTGCCTGCCTAGGAGGAGGATCCGATGCCACGGACCATCGCCACCTTGATGTTGCCGGCGCTGCTGCTGGCGACCGCCGCGCACGCCCAGGACGCCGCGCCCGCCCCGCCGCCCGCGAACTGCCCGCAGCTGCCGGCGGATGCCGGCCTCGCCTGGGAAGGACGCAGTTCCGACGCCGGCGACTTCTGCCGCGCGCTGTTCCCCGACGGCAGCGAGGCGTTCGGGCTGTACATCACGCCCGAAGCGACGTTCGAGCCGGTGCGCCGCAACCGCGCCGAGCGCGGCTACACCATCGACGGCCACGAGGTCACGTGGTATCGCGCCCAGATCGCCTCCGAGCCGGGCGTGCAGGCGCGCGAAACGACGGTCGAGCTGGCCGACGGCCGCCACGCGCACATCTGGTTGCAGTCGCCCTCGCAGGCGCAACTCGACGGCACGCTCAAGCTTGTCGGCGGCATCCACTTCACCGGCGCCGGCATCGCCTCGACGGCCGATTGAGGCCGACCCGGCGGGCGCGGCCACGCGCCCACCGGGCCGTTCCCGTCAGAAGCGGCCTTCCTGGAAATCGACGAAGGCCTGCATGACCTGCTCGCGCGTGTTCATCACGAACGGGCCGTAGCGCGCCACCGGCTCGCGCAGCGGCCGCCCCGCCACGAGGATCAGGCGCGCGCCCTGCGCGCCGCCGCGGACCGAGAACAGGTCGCCGCCGCCGAGCACGCCGAGCTCGTGCGTCGCCAGCGCGCGCGCCGCATCGCCTTCGCCCACCGTGGCGTCGCCCTCGAACACGTAGGCGAACGCGTTGTGGCCGCCGGGCAGCGCGTACGCCCACTCGGCGCCGGGCTCGAGCGCGATGTCGAGGTACAGCGGATCGGTCGCCGGCTGCTCGATCGGGCCGCGCACGGGGGCGCCGCCCGCATCGGGCACGACGCCGGCGATCACCTTCACTTCGACCCCGCGCGCGACCGCCGCCCGCGGGATGTCGGCGGGCGCGAACTCCTGGTAGCGCGGCTCGGACATCTTGGCGCTGGCAGGCAGGTTCACCCACAGCTGGAAGCCGCGCATGCGGCCTTCCTGCTGCTCGGGCATCTCCGAATGCACCAGGCCGCGGCCCGCGGTCATCCACTGCACGCTGCCGGGGACCAGCAGGCCCTCGTTGCCGTGGTTGTCCTTGTGGCGCATGCGGCCGTCGAGCATGTAGGTGACGGTCTCGAAGCCGCGGTGCGGATGGTCCGGGAAGCCGGCGAGGTAGTCCTCGGCGCGGTCGGTGCCGAACTCGTCGAGCATCAGGAACGGATCGAGCATGTCGAGCTCGGGGTTGCCGATCACGCGGGTGAGCTTGACGCCCGCGCCGTCGGAGGCGGGCATGCCGCGCAGGCTGCGGACGACGCGGGCGGCTTCGGGGGTGCTGGCGGTGGTGCGGTCCATGGCGGACTCCTGGTGTGCCTGGCGACAGGATGGCGCTGCGGGGGCGCTGACCCAAGCCCATCGTGCCGCACGCACCGTTCCATTCGTGTGTGCTTGGCGCCGCCTTCATGG
>JBQCJF010000098.1:0-17252 GCA_051953015.1 Luteimonas sp. | reverse complement strand
TCCAGACCGCGGTGCTGATCGAGACGCTCAAGGACATCGGCGCCGACGTGCGCTGGGCCTCGTGCAACATCTTCTCGACCCAGGACCACGCGGCCGCCGCGATCGCCGCCGCCGGCACGCCGGTGTACGCGTGGAAGGGCGAGTCGCTGGAGGAGTACTGGGACTGCACGCTCGCCGCGCTCAGCTTCCCCGACGGCAAGGGCGGCTTCCTCGGCCCGCAGCTCGTGGTCGACGACGGCGGCGACGTGACGCTGCTGATCCACAAGGGCTACGAGCTCGAGCAGGGCGACGAGGCCTGGGTCGACTCCGCGTCGGGCAGCCACGAGGAGCAGGTGATCAAGGACCTGCTCAAGCGCGTCGCGAAGGAGCGCCCGGGCTACTGGACCAAGGTCGTCGCCGACTGGCGCGGCGTCTCCGAGGAGACCACCACCGGCGTGCACCGCCTGTACCAGCTCGCCGAGCAGGGCAAGCTGCTGATCCCGGCGATCAACGTCAACGACTCGGTCACCAAGTCGAAGTTCGACAACCTGTACGGCTGCCGCGAGTCGCTGGCCGACGGCCTGAAGCGCGCGATGGACGTGATGCTCGCCGGCAAGGTCGCGGTGGTCTGCGGCTACGGCGACGTCGGCAACGGCTCGGCGCATTCGCTGCGCGCGTACGGCGCGCGCGTGATCGTCACCGAGATCGACCCGATCTGCGCGCTGCAGGCGGCGATGGAAGGCTTCGAGGTCGGCACCGTCGAGGACAGCCTCGGCAAGGCCGACATCTACGTCACCACCACCGGCAACAAGGACGTCATCACCCTCGCCCACATGTCGGCGATGAAGGACCAGGCGATCGTCTGCAACATCGGCCACTTCGACAACGAGATCCAGGTCGACGCGCTGAACGCCTCCGGCGCGACCCGCCTGAACATCAAGCCGCAGGTCGACAAGTACACCTTCAAGTCCGGCAGCTCGATCTTCCTGCTGGCCGAAGGCCGCCTCGTGAACCTCGGCTGCGCCACCGGCCACCCGAGCTTCGTGATGTCGAACTCGTTCTCGAACCAGACGCTCGCCCAGATCGACCTGTGGGCGAACAAGGACCTGTACGGCAAGGAGGTCTACCGCCTGCCGAAGCACCTGGACGAGGAGGTCGCGCGCCTGCACCTGGAGAAGATCGGCGTGAAGCTGACGAAGCTCACGAAGGAGCAGGCCGCCTACCTCGGCGTGTCGGTGGACGGCCCGTTCAAGGCCGAGCACTACCGCTACTGAGCCCGGAGCGCACGGCATGGGCTACCGCGTCCCGGTCTCCTTCGAGTTCTATCCGCCGAAGACCGACGAGCAGCGCACGCAGCTGGACCGCACCGCGGCCCGGCTGCGCGACGAGGCGCCGGAATACGTGTCGTGCACCTTCGGCGCCGGCGGTTCGACGCTGTCGTACACGCCGGAAACCATCCAGCGCCTGCGCGAGAAGCAGTCGCTGGACGCCGCGCCCCACGTCAGCTGCATGGGCGGCAGCCGCGAGGAGATCCGGCAGCTGCTCAAGCTGTATCGGGCGATGGGCTGCCGCCGCCTGGTCGCGCTGCGCGGCGACCTGCCCTCTGGCATGGCGCGCATGGGCGACCTGCGCTACGCCACCGACCTCGTCGCGTTCATCCGCGCCGAGCACGGCGACTGGTTCCACGTCGAGGTCGGCTGCTATCCGGAAACGCATCCGCAGGCCGACGACGCGCTCGCCGACCTGCGGCACTTCAAGTCGAAGATCGACGCCGGCGCCGACGGCGCGATCACGCAGTACTTCTACAACGCGGACGCCTACTTCCGCTTCGTCGACGACGCGCGCGCGCTCGGCGTCGAGGTCCCGATCGTGCCGGGCATCATGCCGGTGTCGAACTTCGCGCAGCTCCGGCGCTTCTCCGAGGCCTGCGGCGCGGAGATCCCGCGCTGGATCGGCAAGCGCATGCTGGCCTACGGCGACGATGCCGATTCGATCCGGGCGTTCGCGGCCGATTTCGTGGCCCGGATGTGCGAGCGCCTGGTCGACGGCGGCGCGCCCGCGCTGCACTTCTACACGTTGAACCTGTCCAAACCGACCCTGAACGTGTTGCGCAACCTGCGCTGAATTCCGCGTCGGTTCACCTGGCGCGCCCATTCACGGACGCCGCGTCGACGACGCCGCGGCAAGCATCCGCGCATCGACCGATCGATGCGGATGATTCGCCATGAACAGGTTCGCGCTGCTGTCCACCGCCCTCGCCACCGCCCTCGCGGCGATGCCCGCGCCGATGCCGGCCGAGGCCGCCACCGACGGAATGCTGTTGCGCTGCCGCTCGCCGGACGGGACCATCGGCTACACCGACCGGAGCTGCGCCGTGTTCGGCGCCCAGGCGGTGCCGATCGACGCGGAGCTGGTCGCGCGCATCGTCAGCGACCGCCGCTACAGCGCGCGCCTGAAAGCCGATGCCGCGGGCGCCGACCCGCAGTTCGACATGGACAGCGCGACGCTCGTGCAGGGCGCGTCCGGCACGGACGCGGGCGAACAGAGGTACGCCGCGGCTGCACCGGGACGCCGGTCGCCCATCGCCGGTTGCGCCCGCAACCCGGCGCAGCTGGCGACCGACCTCCAGGCCTCCGTCGCGATGGGCGACGTGAACCGGATCGCCGAGAGCTACCACTTCGCCGGCATGTCCACCGACGACGGCGAGCGCGTGCTCGATCGCCTGCAGCGCTACGCCGGGCAACCGGTGGCGGCGAGCCACTACTACGGTGCGAGCATCGGCGTGGCGTCCACGGTGGACGGCGCCATCGCCTTCGCCGGCAACGATGCGCCGGGCATGGTCCAGCTCGTGCTCGGCGGCGAGGACGGCGCCGCGACCGCGGTGGATTTCGACGTCGAGCGCTACCAGGGTTGCTATTTCGTCAGCTTCGCCTGAACGGGACGCAGGCCGGCCGCGCGGAAGGGGAACCTCGCGCGCTAGAGTGCGGGCATGCTCGCCGTGCTGCTTCTCGCCGCATTCGCCATGCCCTCGGGGACCGACGCGTCCGCATCCGTCGCCGTGCCGCAGCCGGCGCAGGCCTTCGCCGGCCAGGGGCCCTTCATGCCGGGATACCGCAGCGCCTGCATCCACAGCCTGCGCGAGTTCGCCTACGCGCTGTCGAACGCGGTCGAATCCGGCGACGTGAACCGCCTTGCGGCGCTGTACCGGTGGCAGGGCCTTTCGACGCGCGCGGGCTACGACACCATGGCGCGCCTGCAGGAAATCGTCGCGCGGCCCCTCCTCCAGGTTTCGCCGGTCTATCCGCAACGCCGCGAGCAGCCGTTGACCTCCACGGCACCCGATGCGGCGGCCACGGGCGCCACCCCGCCCTCTCCCGCCGAGCCGAAAGTGTTCCCGCCGTTGACCGGGCCGCCGATGTTCGAGGTGCCGCTGCCCCCCGACACGCCCGCGGCCATGGACCCCGCCCTCGCGGACGCGGCCGCGGCCGCGGATCCTGCGGGCTCCGGCCTCCCGCGATCGCCGCCGGTGGGGCTGCGCCTGGACCAGACGCTGGCGAATGGCGTGACGCCGGCGGCGACCACGCTGCGCCTGCAGCGAGAACTCGGGTGCTGGTGGGTCAGCCTGTAGCGCTTCCCCTGTAAAATGTCCGTTCCGGCAATCGCCCTCGGATGACGCGCACATGCAATACCCGCAGTGGATCTGGCAGAACGGCGCGATCAAGCCCTGGGCCGAGGCGACCACGCACGTGATGTCGCATGCGGTGCACTACGGCTCGTCGGTGTTCGAGGGCATCCGCGCCTACGACACCCCGTCGGGGCCCGCGATCTTCCGGCTCAGCGACCACAACCGCCGCCTGTTCGCGTCGGCGCGCATCTACGAGATGGAGATCCCGTACACGCTGGACGAGATCAACGCCGCGTGCCGCGAGGTCCTGCAGCGTAACGGGCTGAAGTCGGGCTACCTGCGCCCGGTCGCGTACCGCGGCCTCGGCGGGTTCGGCCTGTCGGCGCAGACGCCGATCGACGTCGCCGTGGCCGCGTGGGCGATGGGCGCCTACCTCGGCGAGCGCGTGCTCGAGCAGGGCATCGATGCCTGCGTGTCGAGCTGGCAGCGCTTCGCGCCGAACACGATTCCCGCCGGCGCCAAGGCGGGCGGCAACTACCTTTCCGGGCAGCTGATCGCGCGCGAAGCGCGGCGCCTGGGCTTCGGCGAAGGCATCGCCCTCGCCTCTACCGGCCTGCTGAGCGAAGGCGCCGGCGAAAACCTGTTCCTGGTGTTCGACGGCGCGCTGCACACCACGCCGGTCAGCGCCGCGCTGCTCAACGGCATCACCCGCAACACCCTGATCACGCTGGCGCGCGACAACGGCATCGCCGTGGTCGAGCGCGACCTGCCGCGCGAGTACCTGTACCTGTGCGACGAATTGTTCATGTGCGGCACCGCAGCCGAGATCACCCCGATCCGCTCGGTGGACGGCCGCCAGGTCGGCGCCGGCCGCGCCGGCCCGGTCACGCGCCGGCTGCAGGAACTGTTCTTCGGGCTCTTCGACGGCAGCACGCCGGACAGGTACGGCTGGCTCGAGCGGGCCTGACGGCCCGCAAGCCGCTTCCTCCCGCGTTGCGACGCGCCGCGGTCAGGTCGCCGGCGCGTTCGCGGCGCGGCTGAAGGTCAGCGTGGCGACGACGCCGCGCTCGACGCCGGGCACGACCCGAACCGTCCAGCCGTAGAGCTCGCAGAGGCGCCGCACGATCGACAGGCCGATGCCGCCGCCGTTGGAGGCGTGCTCGGCGTGCGCGCCCCGATAGCCGCGCTCGAACAGCCGCGCCGCGTCCTCGGCGGTGAGCCCGGGGCCCGAATCCACCACCTCCACCGCGTTCGGCAGCAGCCGCAGCACCACGCTGCCCTCGGCGGTGTACTTCACCGCGTTGCCGACGAGGTTGCCGAGCGCGACCGACACCGCCGCTTCCGGCGCGTCCACCAGCAAGCCGGTTTCGCCTTCGAGGCGCAGCTCGAGCGGCTTGCCGCGCAGCTGCGCGCGGTGCGCGTCGAGCAGCTGCTCGGCGACCTTGCCGACGTCGGCGAGCCCGTGCCCGCGCTCGTTGCGCGAGAGCAGCAGCAGCGCGCTGATCAGGTCCGTGCACTGCTGCTCGGCACGCTGGATGCGCAGCAGGCGCGCTTCCGCCTTCCCGTCCAGGTCCGGCCGCGACAGCATCAGCTCGACCGCGCCCTTGATCACCGCCAGCGGCGTGCGCAGCTCGTGGCTGACGTCGGCGTTGAACTCGCGGTCGCGCTTGACCACGTCGGTGAGCCGCGCGGCGTAGTCGTCGAGCGCCTTGGCCAGCTCGCCGACCTCGTCGTCCGGGAAATGGGAGGCCAACGCCTCCGGTTGCGAGCTGCGGCCGGATTCGCGCAGGCGCTGCGCGAGCTCGGACACCGGGCTCATCACGCGCGACGCCGCCCACCAGCCGACCAGCAGCGACAGCGCGGTGAACACCAGGACCACGCCGATGAGCTCGCTGTTGAAGCGCTTCTCGCCGCGCAGCGACTGGCTCATGTCGTAGGCGAGGAAGAACCAGGCGTCGGGCGTCTTGCGCACCGCGAGCCGGTAGGCGAACGGCGCGCCGGTGGCCTCGTCGACGCCGGTCATCGGATAGATGCCGTCGCCCAGCGCGGCCCAGTCCGGGCGCTCGGCGCGGATCCGGTCGAACTTGTCGCTGGAGATCGCGAACGCGCGGATCTGCTCGACCGGGATCGGCGGATTCTTCGACGGGTCCGCGTAGTAGCGGCGCGCGTACTCGTCGATGTTCTTGTTCATCACGTCTTCCACCAGCTGGGTCTCGACGCGGCTGCGCGCCCAGTTGGTGGCGACCGCGAGCGCGAGCGTCAGGCCGAAGCCCAGCAGGAGGTAGGACAGGATGATGCGGCTGCGCAGGCGCCGCCGGTAGCGGACCTTGCGGCGCCTGGCGGGCGTGCCGTTCGCGGCGGGCGCGGGTTCCGCCGCGGCGGCGCCGTCAGTTCGCGCCATCGGGAGCGGCGATGCGGTAGCCGATGCCATGCCGGGTCTGGATCAGCGCGGTGTCGAACGGCTTGTCGACCACGGCGCGCAGGCCATGGATGTGCACGCGCAGCGAGTCCGAATCCGGCAGCTCCTCGCCCCAGACGCGGGTCTCGAGCTCCTGGCGCGTCACCACGGCGGGCGAGGCTTCCATCAGCGCCTGCAGGATCTTCAGCGCGGTCGGGTTGAGTTGCAGCAGCTTGCCGCCGCGGCGCACCTCGAGCGTGTCGAGGTTGTATTCCAGGTCGGCGACTTCGAGCACGCGGGTCTGCGCGCTGCGGCCGCGCCGCGCCAGCGCGTTCAGGCGTACTTCGACTTCCTGCAGCGCGAACGGCTTGATCAGGTAGTCGTCGGCGCCCGAATCGAAGCCGGCGAGCTTGTTGTCCAGCGAATCGCGCGCGGTGAGCATCAGCACCGGCGTCTGCTTGCGGGCTTCGTTGCGCAGCTTGCGGCACACCTCCAGGCCGTCGAGGCCCGGCAGGCTGAGGTCGAGGACGATCGCATCGAAATCGTGGACAACCGCCAGGTGCAGACCGGTGACGCCGTCGGCGGCGAAGTCGACGGTGTGGCCGCGATCCTCCAGGTAATCGCCGAGGTTGGCGGCGATGTCGGTGTTGTCTTCGATGACGAGGATGCGCATTCGAGGTCCTGTGGGAGACGCTGGCGCCGATTCTTGCACACGCTTCCGTGAACGGCCGGCGTCGCGCCGCCACCGTGCGGCGGTCGGGGCGACGGACAAAACGAGGCCCAGGCGCGGTGTCCCGCGCCTGGGCCCAAGCATTGCCCCGATTACCGGAAATCTGCGGAGTCGACGGCGGCACCTGACGAGGAGTGTCGCCGGCGGGCAGGCAGGTCTGCGGCAGGGATCAGGCTACCCAGCGGGCGATTAAACAGCCGTTAAAAGGCCCGTTAGGATTTTGTGAAACCGGGTTTTCCGACACGGTCTCAGGCAGCGTTGCGACCCTTGGCGGGGGCCGGGCGGCCCGCCACCACGAAATCGATGATCCGGCCGGCGATGTCGGCCCCGCTGGCCTCTTCGATCCCCTCCAGGCCGGGCGAGGCGTTGACCTCCAGGACCAGCGGCCCGCGCTTCGAGCGGATCAGGTCCACGCCGGCCACGCCGAGTCCCAGCACCGCCGCCGCCCGCACCGCCGCCGCCTGCTCGGCCGCGCTCGGCCGGACCGGCTGCGCGGTGCCGCCGCGATGCAGGTTCGAACGGAAATCCCCGGGCGGCGCCTGCCGGCGCATCGCCGCCACGACCTTGTCGCCGACGACGAAGCAGCGCAGGTCCGCGCCCTTCGCCTCGGCGATGAATTCCTGCACCAGGAAATTCGCGTACAGGCCGCGCAACGCCTCGACCACGCCGCGCGACGCGGACGGCTTCTCGGTCAGCATCACGCCGGCGCCCTGCGTGCCCTCGTTGAGCTTGATCACGTGCGGCGGCGGGCCGAGCATCGCCAGCAGGTCGGTCGTGTCGTCGGGGTTGTCGCCGAACACCGTCGCCGGCAGGCCGATGCCGTGCGCGGCCAGCAGCTGGTGCGCGCGCAGCTTGTCGCGGGCGCGCGCGATCGCGTCCGACGGATTGGGCGTGTAGCTGCCCATCAGCTCGAACTGGCGCAGGACCGCGCTGCCGTAGCGCGTGATCGAGGCGCCGATGCGCGGGATCACCGCGCCGTAGTCCGCGATCGGCCGGCCCTTGTAGCGCATTGCGAAGCCGTCGCTGTCGATGCGCATGTAGCAGCGGAGCGGATCGAGCACGCGCACGCTGTGGCCGCGCTCGCGCGCCGCCTCGACCAGGCGGCGGGTCGAGTAGAGCTTGGCGTTGCGGGAGAGGATCGCCAGCTTCATGGGGGCCAGCTGATTGGAGCGGGTGATGGGAATCGAACCCACGTTAGCAGCTTGGGAAGCTGCAGTTCTACCATTGAACTACACCCGCGCGACGGCGGCCCCGGGGCCGCCGCAGGGGCCGGATTCTAGCGGAATCCGGCCGGTTGCGCCCGGTGGCGCGCCGCGGTCAGAAGCGGTTGCCGACGGTCACGAACACGGTCGCGTCGTTGCCGCCGGCCTGGCCGAAGGTCAGGCTGGTGCCGACGTTCGCGTCCAGCCCCATCAGCGTGGTGCGCGCGCCGAGCAGCAGGGTGCCGTAGCTGTCGTCGAACGACACGCCGGGCACCGCGTACTCCAGCGAAGCGGGGATCGACTGCGCGGTCGCGAAGGCCTGCGCCGGCGCGTCCTCGAACTCGCGGTCCCAGGTGACGCGGCCGTAGGGATGGATGCGGTCGGTCGGGCTCCAGCTGAACTGCCAGCCGGCGCTGCCGATCAGCGAGTCGAAGGACTGGTCGGGGTAGGCGAGCGAGCTCGACAGCGCCGGGTCGGATTCGGCGTAGCCGTCGACGTCGATCTGCTGCGAGAGCAGGCCGATCACCGGGCCGTGCCTGAACGCACCGTCGCCGAAGTCCCAGCCGGCGTTCGCGCCGACGCTGAGGTTGGAGCCGTCCGGCGAGCCGCTGTGGATGCGCGTGGCGGGGCCGATGCGGACGGCGCGGTCGATGTCGTAGCTCACCTGCGTGTAGCTGGCCTGGCCATCGACCCACAGCGCGCCGCTGCGCCAGCCGGCGTAGGCGCCGAGGGTCGCGTCGGTCTGGTCGAAGCTGCCGCGGCCCAGGCCCCAGTCCATGCCCTGGCGGCCGTAGCCGCCGAACGCGCCGTAGGTGAAGCCGCCGCTGCGCCAGTCGACGCCGACGCTCAGCGCGGGGCCGATGCCGTCGTAGCTGTCGCCGTCGCCGTAGCGCTGCGAATCGCCGCGCACGTCGGCCCACCAGCGCATGCCGCTGCCCTCGCCGGGATCGCCGGCAAGGCGCGCGTCGATGCGGCCGGCGCGCGCGCGCCCGATCGACGACTCGACGTGCGGCAGCACCGCGATCTGGCGCGGGCCCTCGATCATCGCTTCGGCGAGCTGCGCGAGCATCGCGTGCGCCGCGGCGCTCGGGTGGATCGCGTCGGCGAACAGGTAGCTGCTGCCCACCGACGGATCGGCGTACGACGCCGGGTTGCAGAACAGCGACGAGCTGCCGGCGGGCGCCGGCTGCGTGAGGCAGCCCGGCGTGGTCACGTTGGACAGGCCGTACAGTTCCGGATCGGCGACGACTTCCTGCAGGAAGTGGAAGGTGTCCAGCGGGATGACGCGCAGGCCGGCGCCGGCGAGCGCGCCGAACAGCGCGTCGTTGTACGCGGTGGCGAGCGCCGTGCCCTGGGCCATGCCCGCGGCGCCGCCGGCGCGCGATGCCGGCGTCAGGCCGAGATCGGGCAGGTTGGCCACGAGCACGTACTGCGCGCCGGCCGCCTGCAGCGTGCCGACGATGCCGGCCTCGGCGGTGACGGCGCCGCCGATCACCGCCGGCGCGGTCGCCGGGGTGGTGATGGTGAACATGTCGTTCGCGCCGCCCCACACGGTGTACAGCGCGTTCGGATCGGCGTGGCCGCCGTTCGCCGCGAGATAGGCGTTCACCTGCGACTTCAGCGACGGGATCGGGCCGAGGCCGCCGGCCGTATCCGTGCCGACGAGCGCGCCGCCGACGGCGTAGTTGGTACCGCCCTGGTTGGAGCTGGTCGCGTCGGTGCCGTAATACGCCGCCAGTTGCTCGGACCACACCAGGCCCGGGTTGGTGGTGAACTTGCCGATCAGCGCGCCGTTCGGGCCGAGCAGCTGGATCAGCACCGGGCGGAAGTGGCCGCTGTCGGTGAGGCTGTTGCCGAAGAACACCGTCTGCGAGAACGGCGACTCCTGCGCGAACGCGGGCGCGGCCGCGAGCGCCCGCGCGGCGGCCCGGCGGGAACGGAGGGGCTTGCGGGACGGCTTCATGAAGGGCTCCGGGACGGTGGACCGCGGGCGATACGCCGGCGGATGGTGCGATCCTTCCACGGCTGGAGCCGGGAGCGCAAGGCGGCGACAATGGCGGGCATGGAGATCGTCCTCAACGGGTCGCCCCGGCCGGTGCCGGCAGGCTGCAGCGTCGCCGGGCTGCTGCGCGAAGCCGGCTACGGCGAACGCCGGGTCGCGGTCGAGGTGAACGGCGAAATCGTGCCGCGCAGCGCGCACGAGGCGCGCGCGCTCGCCGCCGGCGACCGCGTCGAGATCGTGCAGGCGCTCGGCGGCGGCTGACGCGCGGGTCAAACCCGGCGACGCGGGCTAAAATCGCCGGATGACGCAGACCTCCCCCGCGCCGGGCGACGACCCGCTGGTCATCGCCGGCAAGCCCTACCGTTCCCGCCTGCTCACCGGAACCGGCAAGTACCGCGACCTCGACGAGACCCGCCGCGCCACCGAGGCCGCGGGCGCGGAAATCGTGACCGTCGCGATCCGCCGCGTGAACATCGGCCAGGATCCGAACGAGCCGAACCTGCTCGACGTCCTGCCGCCCGACCGCTACACGATCCCGCCGAACACCGCCGGCTGCTACACCGCCGACGAAGCCGTGCGCACATGCCGGCTCGCACGCGAACTGCTCGACGGCCATTCGCTGGTGAAACTCGAGGTGCTCGGCGACCAGCGCACGCTGTATCCGGAGGTCGTGCAGACGCTCGCGGCCGCCGAGGCGCTCGTGGCCGACGGCTTCGACGTGATGGTCTACACCTCGGACGATCCGATCCTGTGCCGGCGCCTGGCGGAGATCGGCTGCGTCGCGGTGATGCCGCTGGCCGCGCCGATCGGCTCGGGCCTCGGCGTGCAGAACCGCTACAACCTCATGGAGATCGTCGAGAACGCGACGGTGCCGATCATCGTCGACGCCGGCGTCGGTACCGCGTCGGACGCCGCGGTCGCGATGGAGCTCGGCTGCCACGGCGTGCTGATGAACACCGCGATCGCCGGCGCGAAGGATCCGGTGCGCATGGCGCGCGCGATGAAGCTCGCGGTCGAGGCCGGCCGCGACGCCTTCCTCGCCGGCCGCATTCCGCGCAAGCGCTACGCCAGCGCGTCCTCGCCGGCCGACGGCCTGGTCGGCGGATGACGGGCACGGTGCGCGCCCCCGGGCGCAAGCCCTTCACGATCGAACCCGGGCATCGCGCGGTGCGCAGCTTCGTGCTGCGCCAGGGGCGGTTCACGCCGGCCCAGCAGCGCGCGTTCGATGCGCTGTGGCCGCGCTTCGGCCTGGATTACGCAGGCACGCCCCGCGACTTCGACGCCGCCTTCGGCCGAAGCGCGCCGCGGGTGCTGGAGATCGGCTTCGGCAACGGCGAGGCGTTGCGCTTCGGCGCCGCCCACGACCCGGCCCGCGACTTCATCGGCATCGAGGTGCACGCGCCCGGCGTCGGCCGGCTGCTCAACGGCCTCGAGGCCGACGGCCTGGGCAACGTGCGCGTCTACCACCACGACGCGGTGGAGGTGCTGGTCGCCGAGATCGCCGACGCGAGCCTCGACGAGATCCGCATCTACTTCCCCGACCCCTGGCACAAGAAGCGCCACCACAAGCGCCGGCTCGTCCAGCCGGAGTTCGCCGCGCTGCTGGTCCGGAAGCTCGCGACCGGCGGACGCTTGCACCTCGCCACCGATTGGCAGGACTATGCGGAGCAGATGTGGGACGTGCTCGACGCCGAGCCCGGGCTGCGCAACCGGGCCGGGCCGCGCGGACACGTGCCGCGGCCGGAATGGCGGCCGCAGACCCACTTCGAGGCGCGGGGGCTGAAGCTCGGCCACGGCGTCCGGGACCTGGTGTACGACAAGATCGACGACAAGATCCGCGACAAGCCCGCTGCACCCTAGCCCACCGGCGCGACGAAGCCGGCACGACGCAACAGGACCCGGGGACAGGCATTTTGGATACCGCGCTGGCGCTCACCACCGACATGAAGCTCGTGCTCGGGCTGGTGGGCTTCACGATGGTGATGTTCCTGTTCGAGCGGATCCGCGCCGACGTGGTCGCGCTCGTGGTCCTCGTGCTGCTCGGCCTCACCGGGCTGGTCGCGCCCGAGGACATCTTCAGCGGCTTCTCCTCCGACGCGGTGATCAACGTCATCGCGACGATGATCCTGGGCGCCGGCCTGGACCGCACCGGCGCGCTCAACCGCCTCGCCGGCTGGCTGCTGCGGCGCGCGCACGGTGTCGAGGAGCGCCTGCTGCTGTACGCGCAGGCGGTCGCCGGCTTCAACTCCGCGATCATGCAGAACACCTCGGTCACGGCGCTGTACCTGCCGATCGCCTCGCGGCTGTCGGCGCGCACCGGCGTGCCCCTGTCGCGGCTGCTGATGCCGATCGCGGCGGCGATCATCATGGGCGGCGGGCTGACCATGGTCGGCAACTCGCCGCTGATCCTGCTCAACGACCTGCTCGTCTCCGCCAACGCCAACCTGCCCTCCGGCGCGGCCACGCTCGTGCCGCTGAAGATGTTCGCGCCGCTGCCGATCGGCCTCGCGCTGCTGCTCGCGTGCCTGGCGTACTTCCGCTTCTGGGGCATGAAACAGCTGCGCGACGACACCGACAAGGGCGTGACGCCCGCGCGCACGCAGAGCTACTTCGCCAACGCCTACGGCATCGACGGCGAGGTGTTCGAGCTCACCGTCGGCGCCGACAGCCCGCTCGTCGGCATGGCCCTGGGAGAGGCGGAACGCCTGCACGGCGCGCCGCTGCTGCTCGCGCTCAAGACCGGCAACGAATCGCGCCTCGCCCCGCCGGGCGACAGCCGCATCTGGGTCGGCAGCGTGCTCGGCGCGATGGGTCCGCGGCAGCAGGTCGCGGACTTCGCGCAGAACCACTTCCTGCGCCTGTCCTCGCGGCTGCGCGAGTTCGGCGACCTGTTCAACCCGAGCCGCGCCGGCATTTCCGAGGCGGTGGTGCCGCCGACCTCTAAGTTCATCGGCAAGAGCGCCGCCGACCTGCGCCTGCGCAAGCAGCAGGGCATCAGCCTGCTCGCGATCACCCGCGACAAGGACGTGCACAACACCGACGTCCGCTCGATGACGCTGCGCGCGGGCGACATGCTGGTGCTGCACAGCATCTGGACCGACCTGGCCGAGGCCGCGAAGAGCCGCGACTTCGTGGTCGTGACCGACTACCCGAAGGGCGAGCAGCGCCCGCACAAGTTCAAGATCGCGATGGTGATCTTCGCGGTCAGCATGCTGCTGGCGCTGTCGTCGCGGATCCCGACCTCGATCGCGCTGATGACCGGCGTCGCCGGGATGCTGGTCACCGGCGTGCTGAAGATGGACGAGGCCTACGGCGCGATCAGCTGGAAGACGGTGTTCCTGATGGCGTGCCTGATCCCGCTGGGCTGGGCGATGGACAGCAGCGGCGCGGCGGCCTGGGTCGCCGGCCACAGCATCGAGCGGCTGCCGCAGGGCATGCCGGCGTGGTCGATCGAGCTCGTGCTCGGCCTGCTGACGACCGCGTTCTCCCTGGTGATCAGCCACGTCGGCGCGACCATCGTGATGGTGCCGCTCGCGATCAACCTGGCGCTGGCGGTGGGCGGCAATCCGACCGCGTTCGCGCTGATCGTGGCGCTGTCGGCGTCGAACAACTTCATCACGGCATCGAATCCGTCGGTGTCCATGATCACCGGCCCGGCGGGCTACACGCCGCGCGACATGTGGCGCGTCGGCGGGCCGCTGACGCTGGTCTACACCGCGATCATCGTGGCGATGGTGAACGTGCTGTTCTGAAGCGTGCTCTTCTGATCAGCGCGCGCGGTACACCGCGCCGTCGCGCACCTCGACCGCGACCTCGCGCAGCGCATCGCCGCGGCACGGCCCGGCCACGCATTCGCCGCGCCGCAGCTCGAAGCTGGCGCCGTGCACCGCGCAGACCAGCAGCCCCTCCTTCGAGCGCAGGAACCTGCCCGGCGCCCAGTCGAGACGCCGGCCGGCGTGCGGGCACACGTTGAGCCAGGCGCGCACCGCGTCGCCGTCGCGATGCAGGATGAGCGATTCGGCGAAACCGTCCACGACCGCCTCGGCTTCCGCGAGGCCGCCGTCTTCGATCGCCGCAACGAGCGCCAGCGCGGGTTCGGGGGATTGCACGTCGTCGTTTAACGAAGTTCTCACAATCCCGACTGCGCCTCGCCCGATACTGCCGGTCCCCCGGCCTGGCCGGATTGTGTCACGAGCGTCGCCGACGATGTCCGCACTGCATTTCCGTTTCGACCGCCAGGCGTTCTTCCGCGCCGCGCAGTTCCCGCCGCGGCACCGCCGCCACCCGCTGCTGCGCCTGCTGATGGGTCTGCTCGGCCTGGCCCTGCTCGCGGTGCTGGTCGCGGCCAGCGTGTTCGTCGGCGCGGCCATGCTGACCGTCGGGCTGGTCGCACGCCTGCTGCGCCCGCGCGGCGCGACGCGCGCGCCTGCGCAGGACACCGCGCAGGGCCACGTCGTCGACGCCGAGTACACCATCGTCGACGGCGCCGCGGCCGCGAACGGCCGCCTCGACGCCGCGCGCTGAGCGCCGCATGCGGCCGGTCCACCGCATCTACTGCGTCGGCAGGAACTTCGCCGACCACGCGCGCGAGATGGGCGCGGCGCCCGCCGATCCGGCCGCGCGGGGCCGCCCGATCTTCTTCCTCAAGCCGGCGGACGCGATCGTGCTCGACGGCGTCGTGCCGTATCCCCCCGGCACGAGCGAACTGCACCACGAGGTCGAACTGGTGGTCGGCCTCGGCCGCGACGCGCCGCACGGCGAGCTGTCGCGCGAAGCCGCGGTGGCACTGGTCGAAAGCTTCGGCGTCGGCCTAGACCTCACCCGCCGCGACCTGCAGGCCGAAGCCAAGGCGCGCGGCATGCCCTGGGACACCGGCAAGGCCTTCGACGCGTCGGCGCCGCTGAGCACGCTCATGCCCGCGGCCGCCGCGGGCGACCTGGCCACGCGCACGCTGACCCTCGAGGTCAACGGCGAGCGCCGCCAGCACGGCGCGCTGTGCGACCTGATCTGGGACGTGCCCGACATCCTGGTCGAACTATCGAAGCTCTACCGGCTGCGCGCCGGCGACCTGGTGTTCATGGGCACCCCGGCCGGGGTCGGCCCGCTGGCGGTCGGTGATCGCTTCCGCGCCAGCCTCGACGGCGTCGTCGCCTTCGAGGGGCGGATCGCGGCGCCCGCCGCGCAGGGTTAATCTCGTCCCGCAGGGGTCGTTTCCAGGAGGAAGCAGGCGATGGGGATGGTCGGCGAGTTCAAGGAATTCATCGCGCGCGGAAACGTCGTCGACCTCGCGGTCGGCGTCGTGATCGGCGCGGCCTTCGGCAAGATCGTCACCGCGCTGGTCGACGGCATCGTGATGCCCCTCGTGGGCGTGCTGCTGGGCGGCGCCAGCGTGTCGGACTGGAAATACGTGCTCAAGCCCGCGAGCGTGGACGCGGCCGGCAACAAGGTCGCCGAAGTCGCCATCGCCTACGGCAGCTTCATCCAGGCGGCGATCGACTTCCTGCTGATCGCGTTCGTGATCTTCCTGTTCCTCAAGGCCTACAACCGCGTGCGCAAGCCCGTCGAGGCGGCTCCGGCCGCGCCGCCGGAGGAAGTGCTGCTGCTGCGCGAGATCAGGGACTCGCTGCGGCGCTGACGCGGGCATGACTTGAGGCACAACGGGGGGCCGCAGCCGGCTGCTAGGCTGCGGTTCCCTTTTCCTCCACGCCACCGGAGCCCGCCATGCGCCTCGCGCCGCTGCTGCTCGCCCTGCTCGCGTCCCTGCCCGCCGCGGCGGCGCAGACCACCACGATCCCGCAATCGGCCCTGGACACCGCGGCGACGCTGCGCGCGACCGCGCTCGCCGACGACACCGGCTGGAAGGTGACCGAGTCGCTCACCGCCGAAGTCGGACCGCGCATGGGCGGCAGCGAGGGCGACGCCCGCGCGGTGGAATGGGCGAAGGCCAAGTTCCGCGAACTCGGCTTCGACAAGGTTTGGACGGAGCCGGTGACCTTTCCGAAGTGGGAACGGCGCAGCGAATCGGCCGAGGTGCTCGGCCCGCATTCGCAGAAGCTGGTGATCGCCGCGCTCGGCGGCAGCGTCGGCGGCACCGTCGAGGGCCAGGTCGTGCGTTTCCCCGATCTCGACTCGCTCGAGAAGGCGGCGCCGGGCTCGCTGGCGGGCAAGATCGCCTTCATCGACTACCGCATGGAGCGCGCGCAGGACGGCCACGGCTACGGCATGGGCTCGCGCGTGCGCGGCGCCGGTCCGTCGGCCGCGATCCGCGCCGGCGCCGCGGCGTACCTGATGCGCTCGGCGGGCACCGACAACCATCGCGTCGCGCATACGGGCATGAGCCGCTATGCGGAGGGGCTCGCGCCGATCCCGATGGCCGCGCTGACCAGTCCCGACGCCGACCAGCTGGCGCGGCTCGTCGCGCTGGATCCGTCCACGCGCGTGCGCGTGGCGCTCGATTGCGGCTGGGACGGCGAATACACCTCGCAGAACGTGATCGGCGAACTCACCGGCTCGACGCATCCGGACGAGATCGTGCTGATCGGCGGCCACCTCGACTCCTGGGACGAAGGCACCGGCGCCATCGACGACGCCGCGGGCGTCGGCATCTCCATGGCCGCGGCCAAGCTGATCGCCGACCTGCCACAGCGCCCCGCGCGCACGATCCGCGTGGTCGCGTTCGCGAACGAGGAACAGGGCCTGTGGGGCGGCCGCGCCTACGCCGAAGCCCACGCCGCGGAACTGTCGAAGCACGCGCTCGTTTCCGAAAGCGACCTGGGCGCCGGCCGCATCTACGGCTTCGATGCCGGCAACATCGACGACGGCGCGAAGGGCGCGGTGCAGCAAATCATGCAGGCGCTCGCGCCGCTCGGCGTCGAGTGGCGTCCCGGCGAAGGCGATCCGGAATCCGACGTCGGCCCGTTCGCGGCGATGGGCGCGGCGTGGGCGTGGCTCGGCCACGACGCGACCGGGTATTTCGACCTGCACCACACGCCGGACGACACGATGGACAAGATCGATCCGAAGGTGCTGCAGCAGAACGTCGCGGCCTACGCGGTCTACACCTACCTTGCGGCGCAGGCGGAGGGCGGCTTCGGCAGCTCGCCGGAGCGCGCCGCGAAGCCCGGCCGCGGCCTCGGGCGCTGACTGCGCTTCCCGTTTCGACCGCTGATCGAAGAGCCGGCCTCGCGCCGGCTCTTTCGTTTCCGGGCTTCGTGCGGGGTCGCCGCAGATGCTTGCCGGGCTTCGGGCGGGGTCGCCGCGGATGCGAGGGGGTCCGGGGCGGGACCGCCGTGAATCCATCCATGGAGGCTCTTCGA
>JBQCJF010000097.1:0-8750 GCA_051953015.1 Luteimonas sp. | reverse complement strand
GATGCAGGCGCTCGGCCGCGCGCCGGTCGGCATCGCTCCAGGGCATGCTGCGCCCGCGGACCAGCTGCTTCCAGGTCGCGAAGCTGCGGCGCGGCGCGATGCGCACGCCGTCGTCGGTCGCGACCAGCGCCTTTTCCGGTTCGCCCGCCCAGCGCACGTCCTGCGTCTGCTCGTCGCGGAACAACAGCAGCCAGTCCTCGCGCCCGCCCAGGCACAGGCCGAGCACGCCCGCCACGCTGCCGTCGATCATCGGGCCGGCATGCCATTCCGCGGCGGAATCGGTGGCGTGCACGTGCGATTCGTCGCCGCGATGCAGCCACGCGAGCAGCGCCGGCGCCTCGCGCGGGTCCGGTACGCGGCCCACGGTGTGCCAGCGCGACCCGATCCACAAGGCGGCGCCGTCGCAGCGGAGCGCCTCCTGCAGCGTGGCCAGTTCGGCGGCCAGCGCCGCGTTGAAGTCCGGCGCGCCCGCGAGGCGCTGCCGCAGGTGCTCGCGGATGCGCTCGGCGCGCTCGTAGCCGTCCATCGTCTGCGCCTGCTCGCGCGCCGAGGTGCGCATGGAGACGAACATCCCGAACAGGTCGAGCGCGGCGCGCGTCGCCGGCGCCACCAGGCGCGGCTCGCGGTGGTGGCACGCGACCAGGCCCCACAGGCGCCCGCCGGCGACGATGGAAATCGACATCGACGCCGCAACGCCCATGTTGCGCAGGTATTCGAGGTGCACCGGGGCCACGCTGCGCAGCACGTGCTGGCCCAGGTCCATCGGCTGGCCGGACGCCAGGCGGCCGGGAATGATCGGCACGGGCGCGTACGCCGCGTCCGGGATCACGCGGATGCGGTTGCGCAGGTACAGCGCGCGCGCCTGCGCGGGAATGTCCGACGCCGGGTAGCGCAGGCCGAGGAACGGCTCGAGGTCCTCCGCGCGCGACTCGGCGACGACTTCGCCGGAATCGTCCTCGCGGAAGCGGTAGACCATCACCCTGTCGTAGCCGCTGAGCAGGCGCACCTGGTCGGCGACGTCGTTGAGGAAGGCGGCTTCGTCGTCGCCGTCGCCCAGGCGCCCGATCATAGCCTGGGCGATCGCGGTCGGCGTGGGCTGGGCGCCGAACGGCGGCAGCGGCTCGGCCTCGATGTGCACGAGGCCGTCGGCCATGTGCACGCTGAGGTCGCACAGCGCGCCGTGCACGCCGAGGTTGACGGTGCCGACGCGCTGCGCCGCCGAGCCCGTGTCGAGGTAGCCCATCGTGTCGGCGATCGCGCCGAGGACCTCGCCGGCGACGTGGTCGCGCAGCGTCTGTCCCGGCATCAGCGCGGGCGCGACGCCGAACAGCGCTTCCGCGTTCGCGGAGACGTGGCGGATCGTCCAGTCGGACAGCTGGCACGACACGAGGTAACCGTGCGGCTGGATCGCGCCGCTGAGATGGATCGGTTCGCGCGCGCAGTCGGCGGCGGAGGGGTCATGCGGCATGCGCGTGGCTCCTGGCTCGCGTCAGCGCGGCTTCCGCCGCATGGAAGGCTTCGAGCGCCGCGTCGCAGGCGCGGGTCCTCGCGGGCGCGTCGAAGGCGGCGTCGCGCAAGCCGGCCAGGCACTGCAGCCAGGCGTCGCCTTCGGCGAACGCCGACAGGAACGCCGTCCTGCCGCGCTGCGCGCCGCCTTCCATCGCGCGCGCGTCGCGCAGCAGCACGCGCGCGCCCAGCGACGATCCGGCGACGACGTAGCGCCCCCCGGCCACGCGCGCGTGGTCCGGCGACGCTGTCGCGGCGCGCGCAGGCCGCATCGCGCGGCCGAGGTCGTCGGCGATCCGGGTCCGGGCGTCGACGAGCCAGGATTCGGCGCCGATCACCGCGATCGCGGCTTCGATGAACTCCGCCATGCCCTCGAGGTAGGCGGTGTAGTCGCGCGCGTTGCGCAGCCCCCCGTCGAGGCCGCCATCCACCCGGGCGTGGGCGGCGGCGGTGTGGGCACGGAGCTGGTGGTGCAGCGGAACGGGCGGGGCGACCGGTGCGGTCGGGGTGTTGGCGGCTTCCATGCCGCCCACCTTATCCGATCGCCCCGTTCACCTTCGCGAACGCGGGCCAAACCCCGCGCCGCGCAGCCTTCACATCTGCGGCGGCTTGATCTCGTACTGGTCCGGCGGGGTGTCGCCCGCGAGGTTGCGGACGAAGTAGTCCCAGCGGCGGCGCATGATGTAGAACGAATCCATTCCGTAGCCGTGGTGCGCGTTCGGCAGCAGGATCAGGTCGAAGTCCTTGTTGGCCTTGATCAGCGCGTCCACCACCAGCAGCGTGGTCGTCGGCGGGACGTTGTCGTCCATCAGCCCGTGGGTCAGCATCAGCTTGCCCTTCAGGTTCTTCGCGTAGCGCCAGTTGGCCTGCGTGTCGTAGTTGGTCGTGCCGTCGGCCTTGGTCTCGAGCAGGCCCTGCCACTTCTCGGCCCAGTCGTCCTCGTAGTTGCGGTTCTCGTGGTTGCCGCTCTCCGCCCAGCCGACCTTGAAGAAGTCCGGGTAGTTGAACATCGCGGCCGCGGTCGCGTTGCCGCCGCCGGAGTGGCCCCACATGCCGACGCGGGCGAGGTCGATCCACGGGTAGCGCGCGCCGAGTTCCTTCAGGCCGGCGACCTGGTCGGGCAGCGTGTTGTCGGCGATGTCCGCGGCGTAGCCGTCGTGGAAGGCCTTGGAGCGGTAGGGCGTGCCCATGCCGTCGATGGCGACCACGACGAAGCCGAGCTCGGCGAGCGCCTGGTGGTCGCCGCGCGCCGCGCTGAAGCTGCGGCTGCCGACGGAGCCGGTCTGCGGGCCCGGATACACGTAGTCGACGATCGGGTACTTCTTCGACGGATCGAAGTCCGTCGGCTTGAACATCAGGCCGTACAGGTCGGTCTTGCCGTCGCGCGCCTTGACGGTGAACGGCACCGGCGGCACCCAGCCGGCGGCCTTCAGGCGCGAGATGTCGGCGGTGGCGACCGGCGACACGGTGGACCCGTCGTTCGAATCGCGGAGCACGGCGACCGGCGGGTCGACCGGCGTGGACCAGGAATCCACGAAGTGCGCGCCGTCGGGCGACAGCGTGATCGTGTGGTTGGCCGGCTCGGGCGTGAGCAGCAGCGGCGCGCCGCCGTCGAGCGACACCTTGAACAGCTGCTGGTAGTACGGATCCAGGCCCGGGGTGCGGCCGGTGCCGGTGAACCACACCGTCCGCGAATCCTCGTCCACGCGCACCACGTTGGCGACGTTGCCGTCGCCGCTCGTCACCGCATGCTTGAGCTTGCCGGTCGCCGCGTCGTAGAGGTACAGCTCGCCCCAGTTGGTGCGCTGGCTCCACCACAGGATCTCGTTGCTCTTCGTCAGGTAGCGCCAGTTGATCGCGTCGATGCCGCTCTCGAACCAGGTCGGCACGTGCTCGTGCATCACGTCGCGGATCGCGCCGGTGGTCGTGTCGGCGATCTTCAGCCAGGCGTCCTTGTGGTCGCGCGAGCTGGACACGAACGCGAGCGTCTTCCCGTCGGGCGCCCACTGCACGTCCTCCCAGCCGCCGAAGCAGCTGACGTCGTCGCACTGGGTCGAGCGGTGCTGGTCCGGCGGCATCTTCAGGCGCAGCACCTTGCCCGACGGCGCGTCGACGATGACGCGCTCGATCATGGTGATGTCCTTGTCGCCGACGAACGGGTACTTCCAGGTTTCGACGTCGGGATGGCCGACCTTGGTCGAGACCAGCGTCATCGTGCCGGTCTTGCGCTGGTCCTGCTGGAAGGTGGCGATGCGCTTGGAATCCGGCGACCACAGCACGATCGCGCGGTCGCTGTGGACCCAGCCCGCGTTGTCGGTGGCGTAGCCGTAGTCGGTGGTGCCGTCGCGCGTGAGCTGGGTCTCCTTGCCGGTCGCGACGTCGCGCAGCCACAGGTTCCAGTCGCGGATGAAGGCTTCGGACTTGCCGTCGGGCGAGCGCACGCCGGGTTCCTCGCCGCCCTTGGCCGTGTCCTCCGCGCAGGCCTTCAGCGCGGCGTCGCAGAGATACGCCTTGCCGCGCGTCTCGATGCGGTAGCCGCCGTCGGCGGCGACGGTGAAGTCGGTCACCGGCAGCTTGTCGGCCCTGACCGGCTTGCCGCTGGCCTTCGACAGCGCATCGGCGAGGCGCGCCTGGTCGAAGGCGCTGGCGGGCTTCGCGCCCTGGCCGACGTCCATCACCATGAAGTGGTCGCCGGCGGCGTCGTGGTCGCGATACCAGAAGCGGTCGTCGCCCAGCCAGGTCACGCGGGTCACCGCGTGGTCCATGAGCGGGCTCGCCGTGGTGCCGAGGAAGCGTTCGGCGCGCGCGTAGTCGGCATCGGTCAGGACGCGGCCGCCGGCGAAGGCGGCGGGCGCCGCAGCCAGGGTCAGGACGGCCAGGAGGGCGCCGGGCAGGCGCCGCGAGGAGGTCGGCTGCATTCGTGGATCCCCGTGGTGCGGACGGCGCACCGTCCGGCGATGCTAGCAGCGGGCGCAGCGGCGCACCCGTGCAATTGGTTTGCCCGGTGCGCGCCCGGCCGCGACCGCCAGGCACGATGGTCGCGTCCTTTCCCGGGCGTCACGGCGGCGCTGGCTATACTCGCCACGGCCTTCACACGGATTCCCCGCTTGCCGCCCGCGACGAACCCGCCGCCCCTGCCGCCGCTGGCGATCCGCGCGTTCACCGCCACCACCGCCCTGGGCCGCGGCTGCGATGCGCAGCTTGCGGCGCTGCGCGACCGGCGGGGCGGGCTGCGTCGCAACGATTTCGAGGCCGCGCCGCCGCTGGAGACCTGGATCGGCCGGGTGGAGGGGCTCGAGGACGCGCCCCTGCCCGGGCAATGGGCGGCGTGGGAATGCCGCAACAACCGCCTCGCCTGGCTGGCGCTGCAGCAGGACGGGCTGCTGGACGCGCTCGCGCTGGTGCGGCTGCGCCACCCCGCGACGCGCATCGCGATCGTGCTGGGCACCTCGACGGCGAGCATCGGCGCGACCGAGGAGGCCTATGCGCGCCTCGACGCGGACGGGGCGTTCCCGCCGGACCTGCGCCGCCCGCAGCTGCACACGCCGCATTCGCTGGGCGGCTTCGTGCAGGCGGCCACGCAGTTGCGCGGGCCCTGCGTCACCGTCGCGACGGCGTGCTCGTCGAGCGCGAAGGTGTTCGCGCAGGCCGCGCGACTGATCCATTCCGGCATCGCCGACGCGGCGCTGGTCGGCGGCGTGGACACCCTGTGCGGGAGCGTGCTGTTCGGCTTCAACGCGCTGGGGCTGGTGTCGCGCGAGCCGTGCCGGCCGTTCGACGTCGCCCGCGACGGGCTGTCGCTCGGCGAGGCCGGCGGCTTCGCCATCCTCGAGCGCGCGCGCCCCGGCGACGACGCGCCGATGCTGCGCGGCTACGGCGAATCCAGCGACGCGCACCACATGTCCTCGCCGCATCCCGAAGGCCTCGGCGCGCGCCTGGCGATGCGGCAGGCGCTCGACGGCGCGGGCGTCGCGCCCGGCGAGGTCGGCTACCTGAACCTGCACGGCACCGCGACGCCGGCGAACGACGCCATCGAGGCGCGCGCCGTCGCGGCGCTGTTCCCGGCGTCGCTGCACGCCAGCTCCACCAAAGGCTGGACCGGACACACGCTCGGCGCCGCGGGCATCGTCGAATCGGTGTTCGCGCTGCTCGCGCTGCGCGAGGGCGTGCTGCCCGGCACGCTCAACAGCATCGAACCCGACCCGGCCTGCGGCCCGCAGATCCGCTTCGACAACGCGGCGCGCCCGGTGCGCTACGCGATGAACAATTCCTTCGGCTTCGGCGGCAACAACTGCTCGCTGCTGTTCGGGGCGGCGGCATGACCCTCCTCGTCGCCAAGGTCGAGGGCATCGGCTTCTGGGCGGACGGGCTGCCGTCGTGGGAAGCGGCGCGCACCTTCGTGGCGACCGGCGAGCTGCCCATGGACGCGCCCGCCCGGCCGTCGCCGGAACTGCTGCCCGCGAACGAACGCCGGCGCGCGCCGGGCAGCGTCGCGGTCGCGCTCGAGGCCGCGCTCGCGGCGTGCCGCGCCGCCGGCGCCGACCCGGCGGAACTGTCGTCGGTGTTCGCGTCGACGCACGGCGACCTCGGCATCACCGACTACATCTGCTCGACGCTCGCCAGCGACGCCTCGTCGCTGTCGCCGACGCGCTTCCACAATTCGGTGCACAACGCGGCGGCCGGCTACTGGACGATCGGCGCCGGCAGCCACGCGCCGGCGACCGCGATCAGCAGCTACGACGCGACCTTCGCGCAGGGCCTGGTCGAGGCGATGTCGCAACTCGCGACGGGCGCGCCGCGGGTCCTGCTGGTGGCGTACGACGCGCCGTCCGTGGATCCCTTGGCCGCGGCGTCGCCGAGCCGCGGCTTGCTGGGCGGGGCGCTGGTGCTCTCGCGCAACCCGGACCCGGACCTGCCGCGCCTGCGCGGCACCTTCGTCGACGCCGAGGCCCCCGCCCCGTCGGGTCCGCTGGCGCAACGACTCGGCGCTAACGCGATGGCCCCCATGCTGCCCCTGTTCCAGGCCCTCGCCTCCGGCGTGGACCTCCTTCAACTGATCGCGGGGCCGGGACGCGCCCTACGCGTGGAGATCGCCCATGGATGACGCCGCTCCGCACGCCGCCCAGGCGAATGTCGACCGCATGCCGCTGGACCGCGGCGACATCGCCGTGGTGATCCCCGCGCTCAACGAGGCGCTGCGCATCCGCGGCGTGGTCGAGGGCGCGCTGGCGCAGTGCCCGCGCGTGATCGTGGTCGACGACGGCTCCGACGACGACACCGTCGCGAAGCTCGACGGGCTGCCGATCACCCTGCTCCGCCACGCGGAACGCCACGGCAAGGGCGCCTCGCTGCGGGACGGCTTCCGCGAAGCGCTGCGCCAGGGCGCGCGCGCCGTGCTCACCATGGACGGCGACGGCCAGCATTCCGCCGACGACATCCCGCGCATGCTGGCCGCGGCCAACCGCCACCCGGGCTGCATCGTCATCGGGGCGCGCCTGCGCCGCCGCTCGCAGCAGCCGATCCACCGCCGGCTCGCGAACGAGTTCGGCGACTGGGGCCTGGCCTGGGGCACCGGCTACCAGGTCGCCGACAGCCAGAGCGGCCAGCGCCTGTATCCCGCGGCGGTGGCCGCGCTCGAGGACGTGCCCGGCGAGGACTTCGTGTTCGAGGCGCAGATCATGATCTCGGCATCGCGGCGCCTCGGCACGCGCTGCGTGTCGGTGCCGATCGAGTCGCGCTACAAGAGCGTGCATTCGCACGAGCAGTTCCGCGCCAGCCACTTCCGCCCGTTGCGCGACCTGTGGCGCATCACCAGCCACATCGTGCTGCAGGCGCTTCGCCATGGCGGCATTGCGGACGTGTACCGCAGCATCCGGGCGAACCCGCCGGTGATCGACGATCCCGACGGCGAATTCGCCGCCGCGCTGCAGCCCCAGCGCGGCTGAAACACCGGGGTGTTTACCCCATCCCGCCGTTGATGCCGATCACCTGGCCGTTGACGTAGCCGGCGGCGTCCGAACACAGGAACGCGACCAGCGCGGCGACCTCGTCCGGGGTGCCGGCGCGCCCGGCGGGCACGAGCTGCTTCACCAGTTCCGGCGGGAACGCATCCGCGGCCATCGCGCCCTCGATCACGCCGGGCGCGACGACGTTCGCGGTGATGCCGCGCCCCGCCATCTCGCGCGCCAGCGAGCGCGTGGCGCCGTGCAGCGCCGACTTCGCCGCGGCGTAGTTGGCCTGGCCGCGGTTGCCGAGGACCGCGGCGACGCTGGAGATGCTGACGATGCGGCCGAAGCGCGCCCGCGCCATCGGCAGCAGCAGCGGCTGGGTGACGTGGAAGAAGCCGTGCAGCGAGACGTCGACCACGCGCTTCCACTGCGCCTCCGACATGCCGGCGAGCGGCGCGTCGTCGTGGATGCCCGCGTTGTTGACCAGCACGTGCACCGGACCGGCGCTCAGCAGCGCTTCGATCGCGGCGCTCGCGGCCTCGCCGTCGGCGACGTCGAACGCGACCGCCTCCGCGCTGCCGCCGCCGTCGTTGATCGCGGCGGCGACCGCTTCCGCGCGCGCGACGTTGGCGTTGCCGTGGACGACGACGTGCAGGCCGTCGGCGGCGAGTCGCCGGCAGATCGCGCCGCCGATGTCGCCGCTGCCGCCGGTGACCAGCGCGCGCCGGCGCGTGCCGGCGTCCGGACGCCTCGAATCGCTCATGCCCCC
Organism: Luteimonas sp.; assembly: GCA_051953015.1. GTDB lineage: Bacteria > Pseudomonadota > Gammaproteobacteria > Xanthomonadales > Xanthomonadaceae > Cognatiluteimonas. The sequence continues at coordinate 527 of JBQCJF010000097.1, read as the reverse complement.
TCCCCTTGGACTTCGGTCGCCGGCATCACCGCCGCGCGCCCTTCGGCGAGCAGTTCGCCCGCGTGCGAGATGCGGAACGCGTACTGCCAGCCGGCGTCGCCGTCGACCAGCAGCTCGGCTTCGCCGTCCAGCGCGCCCGGCAGGTCGTCGATGCGCGCGCGAGGCACCGCGACGGCGCGCAGCGCGACCAGCAGGCCCGGCGCGGCGCGGCCGCCTACGGCCTGCGCGCGCAGGCCGCCGTGCACGGCCATCGCCTGCGCGCCGTATTCGCACAGGTGCAGGCCGCGCAGTCCGGCCGCGTCGCGCAGCGGATGCGCCGGGTCGGCGTGGTTGCGCGCGCGCAGCGCGATCCGCCCGCCGTCCCAGGCGACGACCTCGTCCCACAGGCACATCGCGCCCTGGTGCGGCACCCGGGCCAGGATCGCGTCGCGCCCGAGCACGGCGCGGCTCATGCGGCACGCCCCGGGCGACCCGCGCCCTTGCCGGCCGGCGATGCCGTCTCCGCGCGCGCGAGCAGCAGGGCGAAC
>JBQCJF010000096.1:0-33867 GCA_051953015.1 Luteimonas sp. | reverse complement strand
GCCTGTCCGAGCTGGGCAAGGTCTTCCGCGCCGCCGGCGCCGGCGAGGCGCCGCGCGAGACCGCGCGCGTGGCCGCGGTGGCCTGCGGCGGCGCGCACGCCGAGCAGTGGGGCGTGCCGGCGCGGCCGACCGATTTCCACGACCTGAAGGGCGACCTGGAAAGCCTGGCCGCGCTGTCCGGCGCGCGACTCGCGTTCCGGCCGTCGTCGGCGCCGTGGGGCCATCCGGGCCGCTCGGCCGACGTGGTGCGCGTGGACGGCGACGCCGAAACGGCGCTCGGCTGGATCGGCCAGCTGCACCCACGCCTGCAGCGCGCGCTGGACCTGGACGCCGACGCCTGGGGCTTCGAGCTCGAGCTGGCGCCCCTGCTGGCGCGGCCCCTGCCGCGGGCGCGGGGCCTGTCCCGGTTCCCGTCGGTCCGCCGCGACCTGGCCTTCGTGGTGGCCGCGGACGTGTCCTGGGCGGCCGTCGCGGCGACCGTCGAGGCCGCCGCCGGCCCGACCCTGCGTGAGCTCCGGCTGTTCGACGTCTACGCCGGCAAGGGCGTGGAATCGGGATTCAAGAGTTTTGCCATGGCCTTGATTCTGCAGCAAGAATCGCGCACTCTGACCGACCGCGACGTCGACGCCGTCGTGGCCGCCGTGACCGCCGCCCTCGGGCAGGCGCATGGCGCGGCGATCCGCTCCTGACGGGGGAAGCTGGCATGGGCTGGGTCGTGAAGGGCGTCGAGCGGGGACAGGGGAGAGCACCGGGATGGCGTTGACCAAGGCGGAAATGGCCGAGCGTCTCTACGAGGACGTCGGGCTGAACAAGCGCGAGGCCAAGGAGTTCGTGGACGCGTTCTTCGACGTGCTGCGCGAGGCCCTGGAGCAGGGCCGCCAGGTGAAGCTGTCCGGTTTCGGCAACTTCGACCTGCGCCGCAAGAACCAGCGCCCCGGCCGCAACCCCAAGACCGGCGAGGAGATCCCGATCACCGCCCGCACGGTGGTCACCTTCCGCCCCGGCCAGAAGCTGAAGGAACGGGTCGAGGCCTTCGCCGGCGCGGCCGCCGGGGTGGCGCATGCTTGATCCGGGAAGCAACCGGGAACTGCCCGCGATCCCGGCCAAGCGCTACTTCACGATCGGCGAGGTCAGCGAGCTGTGCGACGTGAAGCCGCACGTGCTGCGCTACTGGGAGACCGAATTCCCGTCGCTCAAGCCGGTCAAGCGCCGCGGCAACCGCCGCTACTACCAGCGCCACGACGTGCTGATGGTCCGCCAGATCCGCGGCCTGCTGTACGAGCAGGGCTACACGATCGGCGGCGCCCGCCTGCGCCTGGAAGGCGAGGGCGCGAAGCAGGAAGCCACGATGAGCTCGCAGATCGTCCGCCAGGTGCGGATGGAACTCGAGGAAGTCCTGCAGCTCCTGCGCAGGTAGCGCGCTACGTTATAATCGCGGCTTCGTCGGGGTATAGCGCAGCCTGGTAGCGCATCTGCCTGGGGGGCAGAGGGTCGTCGGTTCGAATCCGGCTACCCCGACCAATCGCGATTCGAAAGCCCTGGCTTCGGCCGGGGCTTTTTCGTTTTCCGGGCACGGCGCGCATGGACCGGACGGACGGATGCGGAACTCGCGCGCGCATTCAGGGTCCGAGCGGAACCCCAACGCCGGAAAGGAATTCCGCATGATCCATCGTTTCGCCAGCGCCCTCGTCCTGGGCACCGTGCTTTCGCTCGCCGTCCCGGCGGTGGCCTTGGCGCAAACCGCACCCGCCGCCAGCGCCTCGTCGCCGATCCGCGACGAGGCGCCGGTCCTCGTCTCCGGCGAGCAGACCGGTCCCGGCCTGTGGCGCGTCGAGAAGGACGGCCACGTCATGTGGGTGCTGGGCACGCAATCGCCGCTCCCCGAGCACATGCAATGGCATTCGCGGCAGGTCGAGGACGTGCTGGCCGCGTCGCAGGAAGTGATCTATCCACCGGCGAGCGGCATCTCGGTGGACGGCGGCGGCTTCTTCCGCAGCCTGCTGCTGCTGCCGAAGGTGTACGGCGCGCGGAAGAACCCCGATGGCAAGACGCTGCGCGAGGTGCTGCCGCCGGACCTCTACGCGCGCTGGCTGCCGCTGCGGGAACGCTACCTGGGCCGCGGCGGCGGCGCGGAGCGGATGCGGCCGCTGTTCGCCGCGGACGCACTGTGGAGCGAGGCGCTGGACGACAACGGCCTCGTTTCGTCCGGCATCGTGTGGCCGGTGATCACGCGGGCCATCAAGGCGCACGGGCTGCGGGTGACGGTGCCGAGGCGGATGCTGAAGATCACCGACGCGAAGGCGCTGCTCGCGGAGGTGGAGCACGCGCAGCTCGACGACGCGCAATGCATGGAAGCGACGGTGCGTCGGCTCGAAGCCGGCCCCGAGCGCCTGAAGGCGCGCGCGAACGCCTGGGCCGTCGGCGACATCGCGGCGCTGCGCGGGCTGCCCGACACCGACCAGAACCACGCCTGCGCCGAGGCGGCGATGCAGTCGCCCGCGCTGCGCAAGCGCGGAGGCGCCGGCATCGACGACGAAGTCGAGCGCCTGTGGCTGGACGCCGCGCAGAAGGCGCTGGCCGGCAATGCCTCGACGTTCGCGGTGCTGCCGATCGGGAACCTGCTGGCGGCCGACGGCGGCTACCTCGGCAAGCTCGCCGCGCTCGGCTACGCGGTCAGCGCGCCCGAATAGCGGCCGAGGCCGGCGGTTCGCCGAGCTGCGGCCAGCGCCGCAGCAGCGCGGCGCGGATGCCGTCCGCGTCGAGCCCCGCCTCCGCGAGCAGCTGCTCGCGGCTGGCGTGGTGCTGGAACGCATCGGGCAGGCCGAGGTGCAGCACCGGCATCGCGATGCCTTCGGCCGAGAGCAGTTCGGCGACGCCGCTGCCGGCGCCACCGGCGACGACGTTGTCCTCGAGCGTCGCGAAACCCTCGTGCGTCTGCGCGAGCTGCAGCACGAGCTCGCGGTCGAGCGGCTTCACGAAGCGCATGTTCACGACGGTGAGGCCAAGTTCCGCGCCCACCGTTTCCGCCGCGGGCACGGTCGCGCCGAAGGCGAGCAGCGCGACGCCCGCGCCGCGGCGGCGCAGCTGCGCCTTGCCGAACGGAATCGTGTCGAGCGCCGGGTCGATCGCGACGCCGGGACCGGTGCCGCGCGGGTAGCGCACCGCGGCCGGGCCGTCGTGGCGGAAGCCGGTGGTGAGCATCTTCCGGCACTCGTCCTCGTCGGCCGGCGCCATCACGGCCATGTTCGGCACGCAGCGCAGGTACGACAGGTCGAGGTTGCCGGCGTGCGTCGCGCCGTCGGGGCCGACCACGCCGCCGCGGTCGATCGCGAACAGCACGTCGAGGTCCTGGATCGCGACGTCGTGCACGAGCTGGTCGTAGCCGCGCTGCAGGAACGTGGAATAGATCGCGACGACCGGCTTCGCGCCCTCGCAGGCCATGCCGGCGGCGAGCGTCACCGCGTGCTGCTCGGCGATGGCGACGTCGAAGTAGCGATCGGGGTATTCCTGGCTGAAGCGCACCAGGCCGGAGCCTTCGCGCATCGCGGGCGTGATCGCCATCAGCTTCGGGTCGGCGGCGGCCATGTCGCACAGCCAGTCGCCGAACACGTCGGTGTAGGTCGGCTTCTTCGGCGCCGCGCCGGCCTTCTTCACCACGCCCAGGTCCGGGTCGAACGGCGACACCGCGTGGTAGCCGATCTGGTCGCCTTCGGCGCGCTCGTATCCCTTGCCCTTGGTGGTGATGACGTGCAGCAGCTGCGGGCCCTTCAGCCCGCGCAGCGTGCGCAGCGTCTTCACCAGCGCGTCGACGTCGTGGCCGTCGATCGGGCCGGTGTAGTGGAAGCCCATTTCCTCGAACAGCGTGGACGGCACGAACATGCCCTTCCAGTGTTCCTCCCAGCGCCGCACGAAGCGCGCGGGCCCGCTGCTGCGCTTGTCGCCGAGGATCTTCTTGCCGCCCTCGCGGATCGCGTTGAGCGTGCGCGAGCCGGTCATGCGCCCGAGCATGCGGGTCATGCCGCCGACGTTCTCGCTGATCGACATCCGGTTGTCGTTGAGGATCACCAGGATGTCGGGATCGGGATCCATGCCGCCGGCATGGTTCAGCGCTTCGTAGGCCATGCCGGCGGTCATCGCGCCGTCGCCGATCACCGCGACGACCTTGCGGCCGTTGCCGGCGCGCGCGTTCGCGATCGCCATGCCCAGCGCCGCCGAGATCGACGTCGACGAATGGCCGACGCCGAAGGTGTCGTACTCGCTTTCCTCGCGCTTCGGGAACGGCGCGATGCCGTCCTTCTGCTTCACGGTGCGGATCGCGTCGCGGCGCCCGGTCAGGATCTTGTGCGGATACGCCTGGTGGCCGACGTCCCAGACGATGCGGTCGCTCGGCGTGTCGTAGAGATAGTGCAGGGCGGTGGTGAGCTCGATCACGCCCAGGCCGGCGCCGAAATGGCCGCCGGAGTGGCCGACGCACTCGATCAGGTAGGCGCGGAGCTCGTCGGCGACCGCGCGCAGTTCGGATTCCTCGAGGCGGCGCAGGTCGGCGGGAGCGTCGATCCGGGCCAGGCGCGGATAGCGCGCGGCATCGATCGGGGGGACTTCGTTCATCCCGCCATTCTACCGCCTGGCCCGCGAACGCCGGTCGCGGCCGGCGCGGGGCCCGGACGCCGCGGGCCTACTTCTTGCGGCGCCCGAACAGCCCGCCGGCCTTCGCCGGCTCGGTCGGCTCCGGCGTCGGCTCCGGGACGAACTCGGCATAGCCGGTGGCGAGGCTCGCGTTCACGAAGTCGACCACTTCCGACAGCGGCACGCCGCTGGCCGCGGCGACCTCGTCGAGCGTGGCCGGGCCCTTCATCATCGCGGTGGCGATGCGGAAGTGCTTCGGATATTCGCGTTCGGTCTGCGGCCACTTGCTGAGCTTGTAGCGGCCCATGGCGTCGTAGCCGGCCAGCATCGAGCCGCCGCCGGCGAGCAGGCCGCCGTACCACTGCAGGCGCGTCAGCGGCTGGCCCGGGCCGAGCGCGGCGACGCCGCTGCCCCAGGCGCCCGCGTCCACGGGCAGGAAGTCCTGTTCCTCGACCGGATCGTCGAAGTAGCCGGCGATCGGCTTGAGCGCGGCCGGGCCGAAGTATTCGCGGGCGACCGGATCGATGAACAGGTCCGGGCCGCCGGCGCGCGCGAACTTCACCCGCTTCGACAGCGCGCCCGGGGCGAACCAGTCGCCGAGGCGGCGCTCGCGCGGCGGCGGCGGTGGCGCGGGCGGCGCGGGCGGCGCGACCGTGGCGGGCGCAAGGCTGCCCGCGGCCTCGGAGCCGGGATGGCCGGGCACGACGCCGGGCGCGCGCGACTCCTCGTCGGCGCCGAGGCGGTGTTCTTCGGGCAGTTCGTCCTGCGGCACCGGCGCGGGCGACATGCCGGCGGGCGCGGCGGGCGCGGCGGTGGGCGCGGCGCCGCCGTCGATCGAATGCAGCAGTTCGGCCACCGCGGCGGCGTCGAAGGGCCGCGGGAGATGGAAATCGGTCTGGGTGCGCTTGGCGGACGTGACGCCGATCACCTGCTTGCCCGCTGCATGCAGCCGCAGCCAGCTCATCGGCCCGTACATGCTGTCCATGTCCACGGCGACGTAATCCGCATCGGCCTCCGGCACAAGGCGCCAGCGCCCCTGGAGGCGTGCGTTGGCCTGCTCGAAAGCGGCCTTGAGGCTGCTTTCGGTGGCCGGGTCCATGCCGGTCATGCCGAGGGTGGGTGACATCGTCGCGATCCTGGTGGGTAAGGGCCGGAGTGTAGCGGTCAATGCGGCGCGAAGCGCGGATTCCGCTTCGGCAGGTGGTTCTTCAGGAACGCCATCTGGTCGGCCAGGATGTTGCGGTTCGAGAGGATCAGGTGCTCGACCCAGCTCGGGCGATAGGGCACGGCCAGCAGCGGCATGCCGGCCTGCTGCGGGTTGCGGCCGCCCTTGCGCGAGTTGCAATGGAAGCAGGCGGCGACCACGTTTTCCCAGGTGTCGCGCCCGCCGCGCGAGAGCGGCTGGACGTGGTCGCGGGTGAGGTGCTGGCGGCCGAACTCGCGCCCGCAGTACAGGCACAGGTGCTGGTCGCGCGCGAACAGCGCGGCGTTGGTCAGCGCGGGCGTCGGATCGAGCGCATGCGCGCGCGCGTGGCTGCGCGCGGCGACGATGGGATGCAGTTCGAGCAGGCTCTGGCGGCCGCTGTCGCGGTTGGTGCCGCCGTGCACCGCGAGGCAGGGATCGCCGAGGGTCCAGGCGACGGCGCCGCGGACGTAGAGGCAGGCTGCGTCCTGCCAGCTCATCCAGTCCAGTACCCGCCCGTGCGCGTCCAGCGAAAGCAGCCGGACCGCGTCGAGGCGGTGGATCGTCGCCGTTGCTGTGTCCGACTCCATGCGGGCGCCCGTAATGGATGCCCCTCGCTTATACCGCAGACACCCGCGGCTAGGGAAGTTCGGGCAGCGTCCCCGCGCCGGATCCGATCGCTGCCCGGTGCGCCAGGGTACGCGGAAGCAGGCGGGCGAAGAAGAAGCGCGCGGTGTCGCGCTTGGCGGCGAGCAGGGCGGCGGCCGCGGCGTCGCCGCCCGCGTCCGCGCGGGCCGCCGCGGCCGCGACGCTGCGCGCCCACCAGAAGGCGAGGGCGGCGTAGCCGGAATACATCAGGTAGTCGTACGCGGCGGCGCCGACCTCGGCGGGATCCGCCGCGGCGCGCGCGCCGACGTCCTGCGACAACGCTGCCCAGTCGGCCGCCGTCGCGCGCAGCGCCGGCACGAATTCCGCGGCGGCCGAGCCTTCCGGCTGCGCGTCGCAGAACGTCGCGATCATCGCGAGGAAGGCCTGCAGCCCGGCGCCGCGGAGCTGCAGGAGCTTGCGCCCGACCAGGTCCATCGCCTGGATGCCGGTGGTGCCTTCGTACAGCGTGGTGATGCGCGCATCGCGCGCGAGCTGCTCCATGCCGTGCTCGGCGATGTAGCCGTGGCCGCCGAAGCACTGCAGCGCGTGGTAGGTGCACTCCACGCCCCACTCGGTGAGGCAGGCCTTCGCGATCGGGATCAGGAAACCGAGCAGCGCGTCGGCGCGCTCGCGCTCGGCGGCGTCGCCGGAATGCTCGAGCACGTCGACCAGCGAGGCCGCGTGGAAGGCGAGGGCGCGACCGCCCTCGACCAGCGCGCGCTGGGTGAGCAGCATGCGCCGCACGTCCGGATGCACGACGATCGGATCGGCCGGACCGTCCGGGAAGCGCGGACCTTCCGGCGCGCGCCCCTGCAGGCGCTCGTGCGCGTAGCGCGTCGCGTTCTGCATCGCGCGCTCGGCCAGCCCGAGCCCCTGCAGGCCGACGGCGAGGCGCGCGGAGTTCATCATGGTGAACATCGCCGCGAGGCCCTTGTGCGGCGCGCCGACGAGCCAGCCTTCGGCGCCGTCGAAGTTCATGACGCAGGTCGCCGAACCGTGGATGCCCATCTTGTGCTCGAGCGCGGCGCAACGCAGCGGATTGCGTTCGCCCATCGCGCCGTCGCGGCCGACCTTGAACTTCGGCACCGCGAACAGCGAGATGCCGCGGCTGCCCGCCGGCGCGTCGGGCAGGCGCGCAAGCACGAGGTGGACGATGTTCTCCGTGAAATCGTGCTCGCCGGCGGTGATGAAGATCTTGGTGCCGGTGATGGCGAAGCCGCCGTCGCCGCGCGGCTCGGCGCGCGTGCGCAGCAGGCCGAGGTCGCTGCCGCAGTGCGGCTCGGTGAGGCACATCGTGCCGGTCCAGCGGCCCTCCACGATCGGGCGCAGGAAGGCTTCGCGCTGCCAGTCCTCGCCATGTCGCAGCAGCGCGTCGACGGCACCGTGCGAGAGCAGCGGGAAATTGCCCCAGGCGAGGTTGGCCGCGTCGATCATTTCCTTGACCGCGACGTCGACCGCATGCGGCAGGCCCTGGCCGCCCCATTGCGCCGGCGCCGCGAGGCCCGACCAGCCGCCGGCGACGAACTGCGCGTACGCGTCGGCGAAGCCGGGCGGCGTCGTCACCGCGCCCGTCGCCTGGTCGAGCCTGCAGCCGTGCGCGTCGCCGACCGCGTTCAGCGGCGCGAGCACCGTTTCGGTGAAGCGCGCGCCCTCTTCGAGCACGGCGTCGACCAGCTCGCGGTTCGCGTCGGGCATGCCCAGGCGCGCGAACAGCGCCTCGTCGTCCAGCAGGTCGTGCAGGACGAAGCGCATGTCCTCCAGCGGAGCGCGGTAGGAAGCGGGCATCGGCGCGCCGCCGTCAGCGCAGCACGCCGGGCAGGCCGGGCACCGGGCTCAGCGCGTTGTCGCGCTTGAACTCGAACGTGCGCGAACCCGAACCGTCGGGGGTCGCGCCGATGGAACCTTCGAGGTGGTAGCCGATGCGGTGCCCGCCCGCGAGCGCGTCGGCGAGCGCGAGCCGCGCGCCCGGCGGCGGCGACGCGACCTGGATCGTTGCGACGTCGGCCGCTTCCGGGCCGATGGACAGCGCCGGCGACGCCTGCAGCGTCGCGGCGGGCTGGCCTTCGAAGGTGAGCGCGAGATCGACGCGGTCGAAGCGCATCGGCACGTTGCTGTAGTTGTCGAGCCGCAGGTCGAGGACCCAGCTGCCGTCGGCGCGCACGGTGAGCTGCTGGACGCTGGCGGAGGGTTCGGACACGCGACGCGGCGGGCCGCTCGCGCAGGCGCCGAGCAGGACCGCGGCGAGGAGCGGGAGGGAGGCGCGCGGCAGCTTCATGCGGATGGACTTCCGTTCTGGCCCGCAACGAGCATACACCGGCGTAGGGTTGCGCCGCGCCGGCGCGCGCCGCGCTTCAGCGTCGCGCGGCGGCGGGAACGAGCAGGGGATAGGGATCGATCGCCGTGCCCTGCCACCAGTGCTTGTCCGGACCCAGCACGAAGATCGCGAAGTGCAGGTGCGGCGCATCCTCCGCGGCGTTGCCGGTGCTGCCGACGTAGCCGATCACGTCGCCGCGCCGCAGCGCCTGGCCCTCGGCGAGGCCGTCGGCGTAGCGGTCGAGGTGCGCGTAGTAGTAGGCGCGGGTGCGGCTGCGGTCGAACTCGTAGATGGTCAGGCCGCCGGGCACGCTCGTGAACAGCTTCTCGACGCTGCCGTCCACCGCCGCGAGCACCGGCGTGCCGCGCGGCGCCATGATGTCGAGCGCGTCGTGCGGGCGCGCGCCGCCGTCGCGCGCCTCGGCGAAGGTGTCGTGCAGCTGCGCGGGCTGCACCCCTTGCACCGGCAGCAGCAGCGTGTCGCCGGCGGCTGCGCCGTCGTCCGCGGGCGCAGGCGTGGTGGCGGGATTCGCGGGTGCCGGCGCATTCGCGGGCGCGGCGCGCGCGGGTTCGGCGGCGTTCGCGCCCGGAGGGGCCGCCGCCGCGGTTTCCGTCGGCGGCGCGGCGGCAGGGCTGTCCGCGGCGACGGGCGTCGCTGCCGCGGTCGGCGCCGCGGTCGGCCGGCGCATCGCGAAGTACACGAGGTTCGCGCCGACCAGCAACCCCGCCAGGAACAGCAGCGCGCTCTTCATCGCGTCAGTCCTGCAACAGCGCGGGCGTGCCCGCCGCCACCGCACCCGCGACCGCGAGCGCGTCCCAGTTGGTCAGGCGGATGCAGCCGTGCGACTGCGTCTTGCCGATCGTCGACGGCTCCGGCGTGCCGTGGATGCCGTAGTGCGGCTTGGACAGGTCCATCCAGACGACGCCGACGGGATTGTTCGGGCCGGGCGCGATGGTCGCCTTCGAATGCGAATCGTCGGCGTCCCAGAACAGCGCGGGGTTGTAGTGGAACTCGGGATCGCGGGCGACGCCCTGGATTTTCCACTTGCCCACCGGCAGCGGATCGTGGCTGCTGCCCGAGGTCGCGGGGAAGCGCGCGTAGACCTTGTCGTCGGCGCCGGCGAGCGCGACGCTCGCATCGGACGCGTCGACGATCACGCGTTCCGCCTTCGGCAGCGGAGCGACCCCGTGGACATTGGGGACGGCGATGGTCGTCCCCGCCTGGAACGCCTTGCCGGGATTCAGCGCGTGCAGCAGCGCGGGGCTCGCGTGGAAGCGTTCGCCGAGCATCTCGTCGATGGAGGCGTATCCGAGGCGGTCGAGCGAGGCCTTCTCCATCATGTCCCCGGGCACCGGCGCGTAGGGGCCGGCGGCGTCGGCCTCGGTGATCGCGTAGTCGACGAGCGCCGGCGCATCGCCGTCCGCCAGCGCGCGCCAGGTCGCGTCGTCGAGCTCGCCGCTGTCGGCGAGTTCGTGCGCGCGCTGGAACGCGGCGATCGCGCGACGCGTGTTGCTGCCGCTGGTGCCGTCGATCTGGCCCGGCCCGAAGTGCGCGCGGTCGAGCAGCACCTGCGCGCGCAGCACGCCGTCGCGCGCCACGTCCGCATCCGCCGCCGACGCGGGCAGGTCCTGCGCGGGCTCCCAGGCGCCCGACGCATCCGGCCTGGCGTCCGCGTCGTGCGCGTCGGGCTTCGCGTCCGCGGCGACGGTGCTGGCGTTGCCGCGCACGTTGCCGAACGCGCCGGCCGGCGCCTGCTGCGCGGCTGCGGGCCGGGGCGATGCCGCGAGCGCGGCGGCGAGGAAGAAGGCAACGGGAATTGCGCGCATCGGCATCGGCACCTCGGGAGAGATGCCCCGATGCTGGCGAGCGGGAGTTCGTCGCGACGTGAATGCAGCGGGGAAGGCCGCCATCGAAATGGTGGCCGGGGAGGGAATCGAACCCCCGACACGGGGATTTTCAATCCCCTGCTCTACCAACTGAGCTACCCGGCCGGAACCTCGCGATCCAGGGCGCACGGCCGTTTCGCGAGGCCGCGATGATACGGATGCGGCCCCCGCGGGGCAAGCCGCACGGGGCCTGAACGGGCGGCGCGTGGCGCCGCGCCGGACCCCGGCGGCCGGCGCAAGATGTGGCGTACCCCTTCCGAGAGGTCATTGCCATGCGTACCGCACATTTCCTCCTGCCGGTGGCTTCCCTGGTGCTCCTCGCGGCGACGGCCTGCGCCACGACCCGCATGAGCGACGAGCAGAAGCTGGCGCTGTACCAGGGCCAGGCCGCGGCGCCGGTCAAGGCCATCCGCTACGTCGAACCGATCGGCTGGCAGCGGGTCGACGACCTGCACCTCGTGCTCGACGTGCGTCCGCGCGAGTCGTGGCTGATCACGATGTCCGGGCCATGCCTGGGCTGGGGCCGCTCCGACCAGGTGATCTCGGTGAGCCACACCGGCGGCTTCGTCAACGCCGGCCTCGACAGCGTCGATTTCCTGCGCTCGCAGATCTCCTGCCGGATCACCGAGCTGCGCCCGGTCGACCCGGCCGCGATCCGCGCGGCGCGCGCCGCGCTGGCGGCGAACCCGTAGGTCGGCAGGCTCAGCCTGCGGGCGGCGCGACGTAGCCTTCGGGCTTCTCGGCGCCGCCCCCGAACAGGAACTTCTGCATCTCGCCTTCGAGGAAGGCGCGGTGCTTCGGGTCCAGCGGCGACAGCCGGTTCTCGTTGATGAGCATGGTCTGGTGGGCGAGCCACGCCGCCCACGCCGCCTTGCCGACGTGCGCGTAGACGCGCTTGCCGAGTTCGCCGGGCCAGGGCACGAAGTCGAGGCCCTCGGTCTCGCGCTGTTCGTATTCGCAGAAGACGCTGCGGCTCATCGAGGTGGCTCCGTGTCGTGGCAGGGCCGCGCTACTGCCCGAGCAGCAGCTTGCGGACTGGCGCGGGAATGCCGAGCGAATCGAATTCGGCGGGTGCGACCCAGCGCAGGTCGCCATTGTCCGCCACCGCGGCGCGCGCGGCCACCTCGCGCCAGCGCAGTGGCTGCAGCAGCAGGCGGTAGTGGGTGAAGCCGTGCGCGACCGGCGCGAGCGCCTCGGCCGCGTCGTAGTCGCCGGCGACGTGGTCGGCGAACCAGGCGCGCGCCTGCGCGTGGCCGTCCGCTTCGGGCAGGGACCACAGTTGCGCCCAGACGCCGGTGGCGGGGCGGCGCTGCAGCAGCGTGCGGCCGGCGGCGTCGCGCAGCAGCAGCACCAGCGCCTCGCGTTCCGGCAGCGGCTTGCCGGGCTTGGGCGTGGGCAGCTCGGCGACGCGGCCTTCGCGCAGCGCGACGCAACGCGACTGCAGCGGGCAGATGGCGCACGCGGGCGCGTGGCGCGTGCACAGCGTCGCGCCGAAATCCATCTGCGCCTGGGTGTAGTCGGCGAGGCGCGCGGAGGGAAGGTGGCGCTCGGCGAGCGCCCACAGCTCGCGCTCGACCGCGGGCGTGCCCGGCCAGCCGTCGATGCCGTGCACGCGCGCGAGCACGCGCTTGACGTTGCCGTCGAGGATCGGGAAGCGGTCGCCCCAGGCCTGGGCGAGGATCGCGCCCGCGGTGCTGCGGCCGATGCCCGGCAGCGCGACCAGCGCGTCGAGGTCGCGCGGCAGTTCGCCGCCGTGCCGCTCCATGCAGGCGTGCGCGGCGGCGTGCAGGTTGCGGGCCCGCGCGTAGTAGCCCAGGCCCGACCACAGCGCGAGCACGTCGTCGAGCGGCGCGGCGGCGAGCGCGGGCAGGTCGGGGCAGGCCGCGACGAAGCGCTGGAAGTAGGGAATCACGACCTGCACCTGGGTCTGCTGCAGCATCGCTTCCGACAGCCACGTGCGGTAAGGCGTGCGCGGATGCTGCCATGGCAGGTCGTGGCGGCCGTTGCGGTCGAACCATGCGAGCAACGCCGCCGCGAAGTCATCGCCTGCGCCGTCCGTGCCTTCGCCCCGTTGCCGCTCCTCAGCGGCGTTCATCGTCGACACCGGGCGCGTCGAGCGTGGCCTCGACGCCTTCCAGGCGCGCGCCCGCGATTTCAAGCAGCGGCGCGCGCACCCGTGCGTCCAGCGGCGGCAGCGGATCGGCGGCATCGGCCGCGAGCCAGTCCTGCACGTCCGCGAGCCGGAAGCGTGCATCGAGCGAGGCGGCGCCGCGGCGCAGCGCGAGGCTCGCCACGTCGCCGAGGTCCGGCGCGCCGGTGTAGTCGAGCGCGAAGGGCATCGGCGAAGGCGCGTCGAGCGGCGCGGGCAGCGCGGGCCAGGCCGCGGGCCAGGTCGCGATGTCGCCGCGCAGGCGCAGCACGAGGCGGCGGCCGAGCGCGAGCTGGCCGCGCGCGCGCAGCGGCGGCACGGGATCCGATGCCGGCGCCGCGCCGCGCCCGCGCAGCACGATGCCGGCGTCGGCGAGCTGCCACACGGCGTCGTCGAACAGGAGCGGTCCCTCCGCGCCCAGCGCGAACGGCACGCGCGCCGCGCCCGACTCCCACTGCGCGGCGAGGCCGATGCGCGCCGGCTGCAGCCGCAATTCGTCGGCGCCGAAGCGCAGCGGCCCCGACAGCACGATCCAGCCCGGCAGCGTCCAGTCGCTGCCGCGCTGCACGGTGATGCGGCCGCTCGCGGCGAAGCCGGTGCGCGCATCGCGCAGCAGGGCCGCCGGATCGGTGATCGCGATCGCGAGATCGGCCGGGATCGCCAGCGGCGGGTCCAGGTAACGCGCGCGCAGCCGCGCGTGCATCGGTTCCCCCGCGACGAGGCGCGGAAGGTCGACCTGGATCCCGTCGATCGTCCAGTCGTCGTTGGCGAGGCGGCCGTCGCGGATGCGGACGCCCTCGGCGAAGGTCGGCAACTGCGGCTGCTTCGAGGGCGGTCGCGTCGCGAGCCAGTGCTGCAGCGCGGGCAGGTCGACCTGCGGCGCATCCAGTTCGAGGCGCTGCGCGGCGAGCACGTCGCCGCGGGCGCGGATCGTCGACCACGGCACCGACACCAGGATCCGCGCGGCGTGCAGCAGCTCGCGCGCCGCGCCCGGTTCGCGCACCGACACGTCGCGCAGCACCAGTACCGGCGTTCCGCGCAGGCGGTACTCGGCGCGCCCCGCGGCGCGGATCTCCAGCCCGAGCGAGGCGCCGATCCGGCCCAGCAGGAAGCGGCTGGCGCGCTGCGGCTCCCGCAGCGCGTGCATCGCCAGCGCGAGCAGCAGGACGACGCCGGCCGCGATCGCGACGGACGTCCACGCGATCCGCGCGCGGCGTCCCGGCCTGGCGCCCGCGCGCTGGCCGTTCTCCATGCCGCCGCTCAGCCACCCAGCGCTGCGGGCAGCAGCGCGTCGACGAACGCCCGCGCGTCGAACACGCGCAGGTCCTCGGGGCGCTCGCCGATGCCGGCGTAGCGGATCGGGATGCCGAATTCGCGTGCGAGCGCGAACACCACGCCGCCCTTGGCCGTGCCGTCGAGCTTGGTCACGACCAGCCCGGTCACGCCGACCGCCGCATGGAACTGGCGCAGCTGCGACAGCGCGTTCTGGCCGGTGGTGCCGTCGATCACCATCAGTACCTCGTGCGGCGCATCGGGGTCGAGCTTGCCCAGCACGCGGCGGATCTTGCCGAGCTCGGCCATCAGCCCCTGCTGCGTGTGCAGGCGGCCGGCGGTGTCGGCGACCAGGATTTCGACGCCGCGCGCCTTCGCCGACTGCAGCGCGTCGTACGCGACCGCGGCGGCATCGGCGTCCTGGCCCTGGGCGACGACCGGAACGCCGTTGCGCTCGCCCCAGGCCTGCAGCTGCGCGACCGCGGCGGCGCGGAAGGTGTCGCCGGCGGCGAGCATCAGCGAGCGGCCTTCGTCCTTGAAGCGCTTCGCGAGCTTGCCGATGGTGGTGGTCTTGCCGACGCCGTTGACGCCCACCGTGAGCACGACGAAGGGCCGCGCCGACGCATCGACCGCCAGCGGCACGGCGACCGGCTCGAGCATCGCGACGAGGTCGCCGCGCAGCGCTTCGAGCAGGGCGGCCGCGTCGGCGAACTCGCGCGCCTTCATGCGCCGGCGCAGGTCGTCGAGCAGCGCGGTCGTCGCGGGCACGCCGACGTCGGCGACGAGCAGCGCGGTCTCGATCTCGTCGAGCAGGTCGTCGTCCAGGCGCGGGTTGCGCGAGAACAGGCCGCCGAGGCCGCGGGCGAGGGCGCTGCCGCGCAGGCGTTCGCGCCATCCGGGCGCGCCGGCCGACGCGGGCGGAGCCTCATCGGGCGAAGCGGGGGCGGGCGCCGTGGCGGGTGCGGCGGGGGCGGTGCCTTCCGCGGCGGGCCGGGCGGCTGCCGCCGGCGGCTCCGGCCGGTTGCGGCGGAAGAAACTCACCATCGTGGGGACCATCGCGCAGAATGGCGCGCATGGTAGCACCGGCCCAGGAGTCGCCCCGATGAAAGCGCGCCGATGAAAGCGCCCGCGAAACCGGGGCGCCGCGAAGGCCCGCGCGGCAGCGTCCGCATCGTCGGCGGGCGCTGGCGCGGCACGCGCCTGCCGGTGGCCGAGGCCGACGGCCTGCGGCCCACCGCCGACCGCGTGCGCGAAACGCTTTTCAACTGGCTGCAGCCGGCGCTGCCGGGGGCGCGTGTGCTCGACCTGTTCGCCGGCAGCGGCGCGCTGGGCCTGGAGGCGCTGTCGCGCGGCGCGCGCGAGGCGGTGCTGGTGGAGCGCGACGCCCGGCTCGCGGCATCGTTGCGCGAGACGGTCGCGCGGCTGGGCGCCACCGGCGAAGCCCGGGTGGCGCAGGCGGACGCGCTGTCGTGGCTGCGCGCGCCAGGCGCCGATGCGCCGTTCGACATCGCCTTCGTCGATCCGCCGTTCGCCGCGGACCTCTGGCCCGCGGTGCTGGAAGCGCTGCCGGCGGTGCTCGCGGCCGATGCGTGGCTGTACCTGGAAGGCCCTGCGCACGCGCCGCCCCCCGCGGGCGAGGCCTGGGCGCCGCATCGCGCCGGAAGCACGCGGGACGCGCACTACGCCCTCTACCGCTTCCGTGGCCGCCCGGCGGGGGGCGCTGCTACACTTCCGGGAGTTTCCGGCACAGGCGGCGCGACACCTCGATGAGCGTGACCCGCACCCGCATCGCGGTCTATCCCGGCACGTTCGACCCGGTGACGAACGGGCACGTGGACCTCGTGGAGCGCGCCTCGCCGCTGTTCGAGCGGCTGATCGTGGGCGTCGCCGAGAGCCCTTCCAAGAAGCCGGCCCTGCCGCTGCAGCTGCGCGTGGACCTGGCGCGCCATGCGCTGGCGGCGTACGACAACGTCGAGGTGCGCGGCTTCGACGGCCTGCTCGCGCACTTCGTCGCCGAGCTCGGCGCCGGCGTGCTGCTGCGCGGCCTGCGCGCGGTGTCCGACTTCGAATACGAGTTCCAGCTGGCCAGCATGAACCGGCACCTCATCCCGGAAGTCGAGACGCTGTTCCTGACCCCGGCCGAGGAGTACGGCTTCATTTCCTCCTCGCTGGTCCGCGAGATTTCCCGCCTGGGGGGCGACGTGTCCGCGTTCGTCCCGCCGGCGGTGGCCCAAGCGCTGCAGGCCGAAAGGCAGCGCAACGTTGCATAGAAGATGGATGTACTCCTTGGGGGAGACCTGACATGACCAAGACCCTGACCCGACTGTTGCTGATCGCATGCCTGGTGCTGCCGTTCATGGCATGCAAGAAGCAGGAAGCCCCGCAGGAAGCGGTGAAGCCGCCGATGAGCGCGCCGAAGACCGACGACCGCACGGCATGGGTGGATTACCTCAACGACGTGGTGCCGCGGAACCTGGCGGGCATCCCGAACCAGCCGTACGTGTACTTCCTGCCGGGCGAGAGCGCCTCGGACTTCCAGGACCAGTACGACCGGCTGCTCGAGAAGGCGCAGGCCGACGTCGGCCGCGGGATCATCTCCGGCAACATGCTGGCGTACGCGTCGCCGGCCTCGGCGAAGATGGCCGACCTGGTGATCGCGGCGTTCAACGGCGTCCCCGCCGGCTCGATGAAGGGCGTGCGCGTGCTGTTCATCGGCAAGCCCGCCGACGGCGACCGGGTGAAGGCTGCGGTGGCGCCCGCCGGCGTCGAGTACGTGTTCGTCGACACCGACAAGTGACGCGACCGGCGCGGGGCGCCCGCCGCGGGCGCCCCGCGTTGCCGTATCGAGGAGCCGCGCGGACCGGATGGCGCTGAAGATCAACGAACTCTGCGTCAACTGCGACGTCTGCGAGCCGGCCTGCCCGAACCAGGCGATCCGCCAGGGCGAAACCATCTACGTGATCGATCCCGCGCGCTGCACGGAATGCGTGGGACACTTCGACGAACCGCAATGCGTGGTCGTCTGCCCGGTCGAATGCATCGACCCCGACCCGGACCATCCCGAGACCGAGCCGCAGCTGCTGGCCAAGCTGGTGCGGCTGCAACAGGAGTCGCCATGAACGAGCAGCGCCGCCCCCACCTCCTCGCAGCGCTGGGCGCGCTGTTCGCCTTCGCGTTCGCGTCGCCGCTGGCGGCGCAGGCGCAGGCCCCGACGAAGCCGGCGGCGCCCGCCGCGCATCCGCCGGGCGCGGCGATCGCGAGCGGCCACGCGCTGGCCACGGACGCCGGCCTGGCCACGATCCGCGCGGGCGGCAACGCGTTCGACGCCGCGGTCACCGTGTCGTCGGTGCTGTCGGTGGTCGAACCGATCAGCTCCGGCCTCGGCGGCGGCGGCTTCTTCCTGCTCCACGACGCGAAATCCGGCAAGGACGTCTTCCTCGACGCGCGCGAGATGTCGCCGGCGGCCGCGACGCCGGACAGGTACCTCGACAAGGACGGCAACCTCGACCCCGACAAGTCCGAGAACGGCCCGTGGTCCGCGGGCCTGCCGGGCCTGCCCGCGGCGCTCGTCGAGCTTGCGGCGAAGCACGGTCGCCTGCCGCTCGCGCAGAGCCTGGCGCCGGCGATCCGGATCGCGCGCGAAGGCTTCCCGGTGTACGCGCGCCTCGAGCGCGGCTACGCCTCGCGGCGCGAAGTGATGGAGCGCTATCCCGGCACGCGCGCGGTGTTCCTCGCCGACAGCGATCCGCCGCAGGTCGGCGAAACGCTGCGCCAGCCGGAGCTCGCGCACACGCTGGAACTGCTCGCGGCGAAGGGCTTCGACGGTTTCTATCGCGGCGAGACCGCGAAGAAGCTGGTCGCCTCGGTGAACGCGGAAGGCGGGCAGTGGACCGCGGACGAGCTCGCCGCCTACCACGTGGCCGAGCGCGCGCCGATCCGGTTCCGGTACCACGACTGGGACATCACGACCGCGCCGCCGACCTCGTCGGGAGGCGTCGCGCTCGCGGAAATCCTCAACATCGCGTCCGGGTGGGACCTGCGCAAGCTCGACGCCGCGCATCGCACCCACGTGCTGGTCGAGGCGATGCGGCGCGCCTATCGCGACCGCACCATCTACCTCGGCGATCCCGACTTCACGAAGGTGCCCGTGGCGCGCCTGACCAGCGCCGACTACGCGGCCGGCCTGCGCGCGACGATCCATCCGGACAAGGCGACGCCGAGCGAACTGCTGTCGGGCAAGCCGGCGCCGCTCGAGGACGACGAGACCACGCACTTCTCGATCATCGACGCCGAAGGCAACATCGTCTCGGCCACGCAGACGGTGAACCTGCTGTACGGCTCGGGCCTGGTCGCCGAAGGCACCGGCGTGATCCTCAACGACGAGATGGACGACTTCGCGCTCAAGCCGGGCACGCCGAACGCGTTCGGCGTGATGGGCTTCGAGGCGAACGCGCCGAAGCCGGGCAAGCGCATGCTCAGCTCGATGACGCCGACGATCATGGCGTCGCCGACGAAGGTGGCGGTGCTCGGCGCGCCGGGCGGCAGCCGCATCATCACCGAGGTGCTGCTCGGCATCCTCGGCTACGACGACGGGCTGACGGCGCAGGAAGTCGCCGCGCTGCCGCGCATCCACCACCAGTGGATGCCGGACGTGATCTCGGCGGAAAAGGGCGCGCTCTCGCCGGAAACCGTCACGGCGCTGGAAGCGATGGGCCACACGGTGAACGCGGGCGAGGGCAGCTGGGGCAACCTGCAGACCGTCGCCTGGGACCGCGTCGCCGACACGCTCGAGGGCGGCACCGATCCGCGCAATGCGGTCGGCAAGGCGGCGGTAGAATCGATGCCATGAAGCTCTGGTCGGTCCGCGGCAACACGCAGAAGCTCGACGGCGGCGCGATGTACGGCAACGCGCCCCGGGCGATGTGGGAGCGCTGGTCGCCGCCGGACGAGGCCAACCGCATCGAGCTCGCCTGCCGCGCGCTGCTCGCCAGCCCGCTGGCCGGGAAATCGGTGCTGTTCGAGACCGGCATCGGCGCGTTCTTCGAACCGAAGCTGCGCGAGCGCTACGGCGTGCAGGAATCGCGGCACGTGCTGCTCGACTCGCTGCGCGAGGCCGGCGTCTCGCACGAGGACGTGGACGTCGTCGTGCTGTCGCACCTGCACTTCGACCACGCGGGCGGCCTGCTCGCGGCGTGGGAGGAAGGCGCGCCGCCGAGGCTGCTGTTCCCGAACGCGACCTTCGTCGTCGGCCGGGAGCACTGGGAGCGCGCGCGCGATCCGCATCCGCGCGACCGCGCCAGCTTCATCCCGGAACTCGCGGGCCTGCTCGAGGCGAGCGGCCGGCTGGAACTGGTCGATGGGCCGCATTCGCGCGCGCTCGGCGAGGCCGTGCGCTTCCATTACAGCAACGGCCACACGCCGGGACTGATGCTGTCCGAGATCGTCGGCCCGGAACGGGCGGGCGGCGAAGCGCACGGCGGCATCGTGTTCTGCGCCGACCTGATCCCGGGCCGGCCCTGGGTGCACGTGCCGATCACGATGGGCTACGACCGCAATGCCGAGCTGCTCATCGACGAGAAGCGCGAGTTCCTCGCCGACAAGCTGGCGCGGAACGTGCACCTGTACTTCACCCACGATCCCGGCTGCGCGCTCGCGCGCGTGGTGCGCGACGAACGCGGCCGCTACGGCACCGCCAACGAAGTGGCGGAACTGCACGCGAGGGCGCTCGCGGCATGACCCGCATCGCGGCGTCGCGCGTGGCCCGGCTGTTCGTCGCCGCATGCCTCGCGGCCCCGGCGGGAACCCCCGCCGCGGCGACGCCCCCCCACGCCGCCACCCGTGCGGCAGCGCAGGACGCGTCGGGCGCACCCGACGCCTCCGCGCCCCCGCAGCCGGCGGCCACCGTGCGCGATCCGGATTTCGGCGTCGCGGCGCGCCACTTCGGCCTGCAGCGCCGCGTCGAGATGTTCCAGTGGCGCGCGCGCGGCGACGGCGGCTACGACCGCGCCTGGAGCGACGCCGCGCTGGATTCGAGCGGCTATGCGCCCGGCCACGAGAATCCGCCGTTCCCGCTGCGCAGCCGGCAATGGGTCGCGAAGGAAGTGCGCGTGGACGGGCTGCCGCTGGATCCGGCGGTGCTGTCCGCGCTCGGCACCTGGGCGCCGTTCCGGCCGAGCTTCAGCGCGTTGCCCGGCAATCTCTCCGCGACGTTCCAGCCGCAGGGCGACGGGCTGGGCACGGCGGAGAACCCGATGGCGCCGCAGGTCGGCGACCTGCGCATCCACTGGCGCGAGCTGCGCCTGCCGCCACTGGCCGGGCGCATCGTGCCCGACGCGGGACGCTGGAAGCTGCGCGGCGCGGTGTCCGCGGCCGGCGCGCCCGCGGGCGTCGAGGGTCGCGATGCCGCGGGCCAGGCGCCGGAGCGCCGCCGTCCGGGAATCGGCTGGATCGCCGCGTTCCTGCTGCTGTGCGTCGCCGGAATCGCCGCGGGCCGCGGGCTGCGAAACCGCCGCTAGCGGAGGATGGCGGCGCGCTCAGCGCACGCGCGTGCCGAAGATCCGGTCGCCGGCGTCGCCCAGCCCGGGCAGGATGTAGCCGTGCTCGTTCAATCGCTCGTCGATCGCCGCGACGTACGCATCGACGTCCGGATGCGCGGCCTGCAGCACGCGCAGGCCTTCCGGCGCGGCGACGAGGAACAGGCCGCGGATCCGTGTCGCGCCGGCGGCCTTCAGCATGTCGATCGTCGCCACCAGCGTGCCGCCGGTCGCGAGCATCGGATCGAGGATGATCACCGTGCGGTCGGCGATGTCGCCGACGAGGTTCTCGTAATAGGTTTCCGGCAGCAGCGTCGCTTCGTCGCGGCGCATGCCGACGACGCTCACCTTCGCCGCGGGGATCAGCTCGAGCACGCCGGGCAGCATGCCCAGGCCCGCGCGCAGGATCGGCACCAGCGTGACCTTGCGGCCCTTGATCCGGCGCACCGCGACCGGGCCCGCCCAGCCGTCGACCACCGCGTCCTCGGTCTCGAGGTCGGCGGTGGCCTCGTACGTGAGCAGCGCGGCGACTTCGCCGGCGAGCTCTCGGAAGGTCTTGGTGCTGTTGTCGGCCCGGCGCATCAGGCCGAGCTTGTGCTGCACCAGCGGGTGCGTGACCTGGACGATCCCCATCGCGAAGCTTCTCAGGCGGCCTGCTGCTGGCGCGGCCCTTCGAGCAGCGCCTGCTTCACCAGCTGCAGCACCAGCTGCAGTTCGTCCTCGCCCATCGCGAAGTGCGGGGTGAAGCGCAGCGAGTTCTCGCCGCCGTGGATCACGCCGAGGCCGCGCTCGCGCAGCCATTCCTCGGTGGACCCGGCGCCGTAGCCCTTGAACTGCGGCGCGAGCTCGCACGAGAACAGCAGGCCGGTGCCCTGGACCTTGGTCACCAGGCCGCCGGTTTCCGCCTTCAGCGCCTCGAGCCCGGCGATCGCCTGGCGGCCGCGCTCGCGGATGTTCGCGCGCAGTTCCGGCGTCAGCATCGCGAGCACGGTGCAGGCGACGTCGAGGCCGCGCGGGTTCGCGGTCATGGTGTTGCCGTAGGTGCCGCGCGCGTAGATCGCGGCGGCGCGCTCGCTGGTCGCGAGCACCGACAGCGGGAACTGGCCCGCGTTGAGCGCCTTCGAGTAGGTCTCCATGTCCGGCGCCTCCTGGCCCTCGAAGCCGGGATAGTCGACGATCGAGAGCGTGCCGGTGGCGCGCAGGCCGGCCTGGATCGAGTCGACCAGGAACAGCGATCCGTGCGCCTTCGTCAGCTCGCGCGCGGCGGCGTAGAACTCGACCGGCACGGCGCGGCCCGGGTCGCCTTCGCCCATCACCGGCTCCAGGAACATCGCCTCGATGAACCAGCCGTTCGCGTCGGCGTCGGCGAAGGCCTTGCGCAGCGCGGCCAGGTCGTACGGCTCGATCGCGATCACCGACTCCTCGCCGCGGTAGCTGGCCAGGAACTTCAGGTAGGTCTTGCGGCTGGAATCCGAATACAGCGCGGGGCGGTCGGTGCGGCCGTGGAAGCTGCCCTTGACCACGAGGCGCTTGACCTTGCGGCCGGCGTGGCGCGCGCCCGGATCGGTCATCGCCTTGGTGTTGGTGTCGGCGATGCGCGCGGCCAGCGACACGGATTCGGAGCCGGAATTGAGGCACATGAACTTCGCGTACGGGCAGCCGTCCTTGCGGCTGTGGCCGACTTCCCTGCGCAGGGCGCGGGTGAAGCGCAGCTGCGACAGGCTCGGGGTCATGATGTTGGCCAGCGCCTGAGGCTTGGCCATCGCGTCGAGCACGGCCTGCGGCGCGTGGCCGAAGCCGAGCATGCCGTAGCCGCCGGTGTCGTACAGCACCGCGCCCTTCAGGGTCACGACCCAGGGGCCGCGCGCGGCGAGCGCGATGTACGGGTTCACCGCGTCCTGCGGGTAGAAGTTGACGAAGTCGGCCTGCACGGCGGCGACCTGCGCGTCCTCGTCGAGGTCGAGCAGGTCCGCGAAGTCTTCCTGCACGCGCGCGAATTCGGCCGCGGCGGCGGCGATGGCCGCGCCGAGGTCCGGATGGCGGGCGGCGAAACGCTGCACGGTGGCGTCGTCGAGACCGGTGGTCCGGCGCTTGCCCTTGCGGGCGCGGAGCGGGGAGAGCTGCCCGATGAGCTGGGTGTCGGCGGCCATGGCGGGTCCTCTTGTGCAGGTGGGCCGGCGCCGTGGCGGCGCGGCAAGCCTCCTATTATCGGGAAGTTTTCGGCGGACGGCAGGTGCGATCTGCGCAGGTTCCCTGTAGATTTCGGCGATCTGCCGAGCCGGGACCGACAAGATGGCAAGCCTGACGCCCGCCGACGAGGCCCTGCTGTCGCTGCTGCGCGAGAATGCACGCGCGCCGACCACCGAGATCGCCCGCCGCCTGGGGCTTTCGCGGACCACCGTGCAGAGCCGGATCGAGCGGCTGGAGCGGATGGGCGTGATCGCCGGCTACACGGTGCGCCTCGGCGACGGCTTCGCCGGCGACCGGATCCGCGCGCTCATCATGGTCACCGTCTTCCCGAAGCAGATGCCGGCCGTGGTCGAGGCGCTGCGCGCGATGCCGGAGGTGCGCAGCCTGCAGTCGGTCAACGGCGGCTGGGACCTCGCCGCGGTGGCGGTGGTGCCCAGCGTCGGCGACATGGACGTGCTGACCGACCGCATCGGCGCGCTGCCGGGGGTCGAGCGCACGACCTCGTCGCTGGTGCTGTCGACCAAGTTCGAACGCTAGGAACGCCTTGACGACCTCGCTCTTGAAAAAGTCCGACTTCCATTACGACCTCCCGCCGGAACTGATCGCGCAGGCGCCGCTGCCCGAGCGCTCCGCGAGCCGCCTGCTCGTGGTGCCGCCGCCGCCGGCGCCGTTCGCGGACCGTCGCGTGCGCGACCTCCCGGAGCTGCTGCGCGACGGCGACCTGCTGGTGTTCAACGACACGCGCGTGATCCAGGCGCGCGTGTTCGGACGCAAGCAGAGCGGCGGCAAGGTCGAGATCCTGGTCGAGCGGCTGCTGCCGGACGACGAGGCGCGGGTCCAGCTCGGCGCGAGCAAGCCCTCGCGCCCCGGCACCCGCATCGTGCTCGACGGCGGCGGCGAGGCCGAGGTGCTCGGCCGCGAGGGCGAGTTCTACCGGCTGCGCTTCCACGTCGGCGGCGCGCTGGCCGAATGGCTGCAGGTCGCCGGGCGCCTGCCGCTGCCGCCGTACATCCAGCGCGCTCCGGACGCCGGCGACGCCGCGCGCTACCAGACCGTGTTCGCGCGCGAGCCGGGCGCGGTCGCGGCGCCCACCGCGGGCCTGCACTTCGACGAGGCCCTGCTGGAGGCGCTGCGCGCGCGCGGCGTCGACTTCGGGCACGTCACGCTGCACGTCGGCGCGGGCACCTTCCAGCCGGTGCGCGTCGACGACCTCGCCGAGCACCGGATGCACAGCGAATGGCTCAACGTCGGCGCGCGCCTGGTGGAGCAGGTGCGGCGCGCCCGGGCGCGCGGCGCGCGCGTGGTCGCGGTCGGCACGACCGTGGTCCGGGCGCTGGAATCGGCGCTCGGCAGCGACGGCGAGCTGCGACCCTTCGCCGGCGAAACGAGCATCTTCATCCTGCCGGGCTACCGGATCCGCAGCGTCGACGCGCTGCTCACCAACTTCCACCTGCCGGAGAGCACCTTGCTGATGATGGTGTCGGCGTTCGCCGGGCGCGAACGCGTCTTCGAGGCGTACGCGCACGCGGTGCGCGAGCGCTACCGCTTCTTCTCGTACGGCGACGCCATGCTCCTGTTCCCGCACGGGGGCGGCGAATGAGCGCGCCTTCGCACAGCAGGATGTCCTTCGAACTGCTCGGCACCGACGGCGCCGCGCGCCGCGGCCGGCTGTCGTTCCCGCGCGGAATCGTCGAGACGCCCGCGTTCATGCCGGTCGGCACCTACGGCTCGGTCAAGGGCGTGCTGCCCGACCAGCTGCGCGCGCTGGGCGCGCAGATCATCCTCGGCAACACCTTCCACCTGTACCTGCGGCCGGGGCTGGAGGTGATCGAGGCGCACGGGGGCCTGCACGGCTTCGCGCGCTGGGACGGGCCGATCCTCACCGACTCCGGCGGCTTCCAGGTGTTCTCGCTCGCGCACCGGCGGAAGATCACCGAGCAGGGCGTCACGTTCCAGGCGCCGACGGACGGTTCGACCGTGTTCCTCGGCCCCGAGGAGTCGATGCGCATCCAGAAGGCGCTCGACAGCGACATCGTCATGATCTTCGACGAATGCCCGCCGGTGAACGCGAAGGACGGCCAGCCGGTGCACCCGCGCGTGGTCGAGAAGTCGATGGAGCTGTCGCTGCGCTGGGCCGAGCGCAGCAAGCGCGCGCACGAGGGCAACGACGCGGCGCTGTTCGGGATCGTGCAGGGCGGCGTGCACCATGAACTGCGCACCCGTTCGGCCGAAGGCCTGCGCGCGATCGGCTTCGACGGTTACGCAATCGGGGGCCTAGCGGTCGGCGAGACGGAAACCGAGCGCAACGCCATGCTCGACCACACGGCGCCGCAGCTTCCCGGGGATCGCCCGCGCTACCTGATGGGCGTCGGCCGCCCCGAGGACCTGGTGGAAGCGGTCGCGCGCGGCGTCGACATGTTCGACTGCGTCATGCCGACCCGGACCGCGCGCAACGGCCACTACTTCACCTCGACCGGCACGCTCCGCATCCGCAACGCAAAGTTCGAGCGCGACACCCGCCCGATCGAGGAGGGCTGCGGCTGCCCGGCCTGCGCCGGCGGCTACACCCGCGCCTACCTGCGGCACCTGGACCGCTGCAACGAGATGCTGGCCCCGATCCTGGGCACCCTGCACAACCTCTGGTACTACCAGCGGCTGATGGCCGGGATGCGCGGCGCGATCGAGGCGGGAACCTTCGCGGCCTTCCGCGAGTCCTTCCATGCCGCCAGGGGCGCGCCGCCGGCCGCCTGAGCCCGCCGGAAGGCGGCCGCATGGCATAATTCGCAGCTATTTTTCCCGACCGGACCCGAACCATGAGCCCGCTGGACTTCCTGATTTCCCCCGCCCACGCCCAGGCGGCCGCGCCGGCCGCCGCTCCCGGCGGGCTGTTCGGCGGCGGCCTCGGCGGCCTGCTCCTGCCGCTGCTGCTGATCGCGGTGATGTACGTCCTGATGATCCGCCCGCAGATGAAGCGGCAGAAGGAGCACCGCGCGATGCTCGACAAGCTCGGCAACGGCGACGAGGTGATCACCAACGGCGGCGTCGCCGGCGTCGTCCGCGAGATCGGCGACCACTTCGTCAGCGTCGAGGTCGCCGACAACGTGCGCATCCGCGTGCAGAAGGGCGCCATCGCCAACGTGCTGCCGAAGGGCACGCTCAAGTCGGCCTGAGCCGGCGCCACACTCGCGGAACCTCCCGATGCTCGAATACGGACGCTTCAAGTACTTCGTCATCCTGTTCGTGGTGCTGCTCAGCACGCTGTACGCGTTGCCGAACATCTACCCGCAGGATCCCTCGGTCCAGATCACGGCCAACCGCGGCTACCAGGTCGACGCGAAGCTGAAGGCGCAGGTCGAGGCCGACCTGAAGAAGGCCGGCATCGCGCCCAAGGCGGTCGAGCTCGAGAAGGGCGGCGAACTGCTGGTCCGCCTGCCGGGCGTCGATGCGCAGACGAAGGCCAACGACGTGCTCAACGAGGCGATCGGCGAGCATTACGTCGTCGCCCTGAACCTGGCGTCCACCGTCCCGGGGTGGCTCGACGCGATCGGCGCGCGGCGCATGCTGATGGGCCTCGACCTGCAGGGCGGCGTGCACTTCCTGATGCAGGTCGACCAGAAGGCCGCGATCGACAAGCGCATGGACGCGTATGCGGAGGACGTCCGCGTCCTGATGCGCGACAACCGCGTGCGCTATGAATCGGTCGAGCGCCGTCCCGACAATTCGATCGTGGCCACCCTCGCATCCGGCGCCAACGTCGACGCGGCGGTCGGGCTGGTCGCCAAGTCGATGCCGACGATGCGGATCGATGCCAGCGGCAACACGATCACGGTCAAGGTTCCCGACGCCGAGATCCAGCAGATCACCTCCGACGCGATCGAGCAGAACGTCGGGACCCTGCGCAACCGCATCAACGAGCTCGGCGTCGCCGAGCCGATCATCCAGCGCCAGGGCGCCGACCGCGTGGTCGTGCAGCTGCCGGGCGTGCAGGACACCGCCCAGGCCAAGCGCATCCTCGGCGCGACCGCGACCCTGGAATACCGCGCCGTGGTCGACGGCAACGCCTACGACGCCGCGCGCACCGGCAGCGTGCCGCCCGAGGCCAAGCTGTACTACCGCAAGGACATCGGCCCGGACGGCAAGCCCATCCCGATCCTGCTCAACAAGCGCGTCATCGCCACCGGCGACCAGCTGGTGGACGCCAAGTCGATGTTCGACCAGCAGTCGGGCACGCCCGCGGTCCAGGTGCGCCTGAACGGCATCGGCGGCCAGCGCATGTTCGACTTCACCAGCGAGAACGTCGGCAAGCAGATGGCCGTCGTCTACGTCGAGCGCATCCCCGAGGTGACGAAGGACGCGAACGGCAACGAGGTGCGCACCACCCGCACCAGCGAGCAGGTGATCTCCGCGGCGACGGTGCAGGGCGTGTTCGGCAAGGAATTCCAGACCACCGGCCTCGAGAGCCCCAAGGAAGCCTCCGACCTGGCGCTGCTGCTGCGCGCGGGCGCGCTCGCGGCGCCGATGGACTTCGTCGAGCAGCGCGTCGTGGGCCCGAGCCTCGGCAAGGAGAACGTCGAGCGCGGCCTGACCGCGGTGAAGTTCTCGTTCCTGTTCGCGCTCGGTTTCTTCCTCGTCTACTACCGCATGTTCGGCCTGATCACCTGCGTCGCGCTGCTGATCAACCTGCTGATGGTGGTCGCGGTCATGTCCTTCCTCGGCGCCACGCTGACCTTGCCCGGCCTGGCCGGCATCGCGCTCACCGTCGGCATGTCGGTGGACGCCAACGTGCTGATCAACGAGCGCATACGCGAGGAGTTGCGCGCGGGGATGCCCCCGCAGGCGGCGATCGCGGCAGGCTACGAGAAGGCCTCGGGCACGATCGCCGACGCCAACCTGACCGCGATGCTCGCCGGCGTCGCCCTGTTCGCCTTCGGCACCGGCCCGGTGAAGGGCTTCGCGGTGTCGCTGATCGCGGGCATCGTGACCTCGATGTACACGGCCGTCTCGGTCTCGCGCGGCATCGCCACGCTCATCTACGGACGCCGGCGCAAGCTGAAGTCCATCGCCATCTGACGGAAGACGACGGCCATGCAATTCAACCTCTTCCCGCACAGCCCCAACGTCGACTTCATGCGCCTGCGCTGGGCGTCGGCGACGCTGTCGGTGCTGCTGCTCGTGGTCGCCATCGGCGCGATGGCGACCAGGGGCTTCAACTTCGCGCTCGATTTCACCGGCGGCGTCGGCGTGGAGCTGCGCTACGACAGGGCGCCGGACGTCGACGACGTCCGCGCGGGCCTCGAAAAGGCCGGCTTCGACAGCGCCGTGGTCCAGACCTTCGGCGCGGGCACCGACCTGCTGGTGCGCCTGCAGGCGCCGAAGCGCGAGGGCGTCTCCGGCGCCGACACCGAAAGCATCGGCGACGCCGTGGCGAAGGCCGCCTCGCTCCCGGGCAACGCGGCGGAGAAGCGCAGCAGCGCGGAAATCAGCCCGCAGGTCGGCAAGGAGCTGGCCCAGAACGGCGTCTACGCCATGCTGTTCGTGGTCTTCGGCTTCCTGGCCTACATCTCGTTCCGCTTCGAATGGAAGTTCGCGGTCGCGGCGATCATTGCCACCCTGCACGACGTGGTCGTGGTCGCCGGCTGGTTCGCCTTCAGCGGGCACGAGTTCGACCTGACCGTGCTGGCCGGCGTGATGTCGGTGATGGGCTACTCGATCAACGACACCATCGTGGTGTTCGACCGCGTCCGCGAGAACTTCCGCGGCATGCGCGCGAGCCCGCGCGAGATCCTCAACGCCTCGGTCAACCAGACCCTGTCGCGCACGGTGATCACCTCGTTCGTGGCGTTCCTGACCGTGGTCGCGCTGTACATCTACGGCGGCGGTTCGCTGCAGGGCATGGCGGAGTCGCAGATGATGGGCATCATCATCGGCACCCTGTCGTCGATCTTCGTGGCCTGCCCGCTGCTGCTGTGGTTCGGCGTCAGCAAGCAGGACCTGATGCCGAAGGCGCGCGACGACGCGGCGCTGGCACGCCGGCCGTAACGGCTTCGGCCGCAGGGATCGAAAAAAGGGCGCCCGGCGGGCGCCCTTTTTCGTTGCGTCGCGAACGTGGAATCCGAACTTCCGTCAGGCGAGGCCTTCCTGCTCGAGGGCCCGGCGCACGCCGGGGTCGGCCTGCATCGCGTTGAAGAAGCGCTCCAGGTTGCCCAGGCCCGAAAGGTCCACCCCCTGCGCCTTCGCCCAGCGCAGCACGACGTAGAGGTAGGGGTCGGCGATCGAGCGGGCGCCGGCGAGCCAGTCGCGGCCCTCGAGCTGCGCATCCGCGCGCGCGAACAGCCCGCGCAGCTTCTCGCGCGCCACGTCCTTGCTCTTCTCCACCAGCGCTTCGTCCCCGAGCCATGCGGTGGCGCCGAACAGCGGGTGGAAGGCGGGATGGATGTCGGAATTGGAGATCGCCAGCCACTTGTTGACCTCGGCGCGCCCGCGCGGCGTCCCGTCGCCGCCGAGGCCGGCTTCGGGGCGCGCGTCCGCGAGGTAGTTGAGGATCGCCGCGTTCTGGGTCAGCACCCAGCCGCCGTCCTCCAGCGCCGGCACCGCGCCGGCCGGGTTGATGGCGAGGTAGGCGGGCGTCCTGCGCTCTTCGCGCGAGACGCGCACGGCTTCGTAGGGCTTGCCGATCCACTCGAGCACGATGTGGTCGGCCAGGGAACAGGCGCCGGGGGAGTAGTAGAGCTTCATCGCGGACTCCATGCTGGAATCCGCAGACTATGGGGCGGGGCGCGAAGGCGCGGCAACGGCGCCGGTGGAAAGGAGCGTTGCGCGCGCGGCGCCGATGCGGCGCCACGCGCGACGGCGCGCGGTCAGGACTTGCGCGGCTTGAGCGACTGGACCTTGAAGAAGGTGTGGTCGCCGATCGTGGCCACCTGGTAGGCGGTGCGCCAGCTCGGCGCGGCGATCGCGGTCGCCGCGAAGTGGCTCGCGCCCGGCACGATCTCCTTGCGCTCGCCCGGCGGCAGCGCCCAGTTCCGCTCGGACGCGAGCGCCACGGTCACCGCCTCCGCCCAGGCGTCGGCGTTGGAGAGCTGCGTGCGCGGCGAGACCAGCGACGGCGCGAACTGCTTGCGCGCGGTCACGACCGAGCACAGGTCCGGGCCCCACAGGCCGCTGTCGCGGCGGCGCATCACCACTTCGGCCACCGCCTGCTGGCCGCGGATCGACTGGTCGCGCGCTTCCAGGTACACGGTGGTGCTCAGGCACAGCGAGTCGGCTGCGGGCGGCGGGAGGACGCTCGCGAGCCAGAGGATCCAGGCCAATTTCATCGGGGACTCCTTGCTCCGTTGCGCCGGCCCGCGATGCTGCTCCCGTTCATGTCAAACGGGTTTCACACGCTGGCCAGCCTGGCGTACTGGGGAGGGCGGTGGCTCTGCGGCCAACCTTGTGCCCGGGCGCAAGGGATCGCGGGATTGCGAACCGGCGCCGGTGCCCGCTCACGAGGCGGCGGGCAAAAAAGTTGGCGCAAGGTAAGGGCACAAAACCCAACCCAGCCTGAACAGGGGGTTCCGAACCCAAGGGCTTGGGGAGCGCCGGCCCTGCGGCCACAAGGGCTGGCGGGGCCCGCGTCGCGCTCGCGGAATGCGGCAAAATAGCGGGCTCCCCGAAGCCGAGCCCAGCGCATGAGCCACCACGACGTCCGTTCAGCGGTCCGCCCCCAGCCCGACCAGCCGATGGTCGACATCGCCGACTACGTCGCCGATTACCGGATCGACTCCCAGGAGGCCTACGACACCGCCCGCTACATGCTGCTGGACTCGCTGGCCTGCGCGATGCTGGCGATGAAGTTCGAGGGGTGCGTCAAGCACCTGGGCCCGGTGGTCCCCGGCGCGATCCTGCCGGGCGGCGCGACGGTGCCGGGCACCAACTTCGAGCTCGATCCGGTCCAGGCCGCATTCAACATCGGCACCCAGGTCCGCTGGCTCGACTTCAACGACACCTGGCTGGCGGCGGAGTGGGGCCATCCGTCGGACAACCTCGGCACGATCCTCGCGGTCGCCGACTGGCTGAGCCGGAAGGAACTGCGCGACGGCGGCACGCCGCTGACCATGCGCGACGTGCTCACCGCTGCGATCAAGGCGCACGAGATCCAGGGCTGCTACGCGCTGAAGAACTCGTTCAACCGCGTCGGTCTCGACCACGTGATCCTGGTCCGCCTCGCCTCGACGGCGGTCGCGACCGCGATGCTCGGCGGCGGCAAGGACGAGATCACGACCGCCGTGTCGCACAGCTGGATCGACAACGGCGTGCTGCGCACCTACCGCCACGCCCCCAACACCGGGCCGCGCAAGAGCTGGGCCGCGGGCGACGCCTGCCGCCGCGCCGTGATCCACGCGCTGAATGCGGTGGAGAAGCAGGTCGTCGGCTATCCGAGCGCGCTGAGCGCGAAGACCTGGGGCTTCTACGACGTGGCCTTCGGCGGCAAGCCGTTCGAGTTCGAGCGCCCGTTCGGCAGCTACGTGATGGAGAACGTCCTGTTCAAGATCAGCTTCCCGGCCGAATTCCACGCCCAGACGGCGGTGGAGTGCGCGATGAAGCTGCACCCGCTGGTCAAGGACCGCATCGAAGACATCGAGCGCATCGAGATCCGCACCCAGGAAGCCGGCGTGCGCATCATCGACAAGACCGGCCCGCTGGCCAACTACGCCGACCGCGACCACTGCATCCAGTACATGGTCGCGGTGCCGCTGATCTTCGGCCGCCTGACCGCGAACGACTACAACGACGACGTCGCCGCCGACCCGCGCATCGACGCCCTGCGCGCGAAGATGACGGTCAGCGAGAACCCGCAGTTCACGAAGGACTACTTCGACCCGGACAAGCGCTACATCGGCAACTCGGTCCAGGTGTTCTTCAAGGACGGCAGCAGCACCGACCTGGTCTCGATCGACTACCCGATCGGCCACCGCCGCCGCCGCGCCGAGGGCATCCCGGTCCTGATGGCCAAGTGCGAGGCGGCCCTCCGCGCCCACCTGCCGGCCGGCCAGGTGGACCGGATCATGGCCCTCGCGGCCGATCCGGCGAAGCTCGATGCGCTTCCGGTCGACCAGTTCATGAACCTGTACAGGGTGTAGGCACGGGGGCTAAACTGTTACGGGACCGTTAACAAGGACTTCACGCCCCCGGCATTAACCTGCACGGGATGGCGTGCTGAACGGCCGTCTTACAGCGAATCGACGTTGCAAGCACAACGGATTAAGAAACACCCTCACGATCAAAGGAGCTGAACATGAACAAGAAACTCCTCTGCGCAGCGTTGCTGGCTGGGCTCGGCGTTGCCCAGGCGGCCTCCGCGCAGACGTTCGACGACCGCTGGTACGTTTCCGGCAGCGTCGGCGTGAACTTCCAGGACAAGGACCGTGGCACCGAAGACGCCTTGTTCGGCACCCTGGGCTTCGGCCGCTTCCTGACCCCGAACTGGGCGCTCGAAGCCTCGCTGAACTACCAGAACCCCGACAAGAAGGGCACGGACCTGTGGTGGAGCCAGTACGGCGTTTCGGCCGACGCGCTGTACCACTTCCGCAACGCCGACTCCAAGTGGTGGCCCTACGTCCGCATGGGCCTGGGCTGGCAGCGCCATGAGGAAGAGTACGTGAGCACCAACACGGCGACCCCGGAAGGCGGCTGGCCGTACCAGCACGAGGATTCGAACCTGGCCGCCAACCTCGGCGCCGGCCTGCAGTTCGACTTCGGCCGCATGGACCTGCGCACCGAAATCGGCACCCGCTTCGACTTCGACGACACCCAGGCCGGCACGCTGCCGCAGCAGGACTACTTCACCGACATGCTGGCCTCGGTGGGCATGACCATCGCCCTCGGCCCGGAGCCGATGGCCCCGGTCGCGCCGGCCCCGGTCGCCCCGAGCTGCTCCGACATGGATGACGACGGCGACGGCGTCAACAACTGCGACGACAAGTGCCCCGGTTCGCAGGCTGGCCAGACCATCGGTCCGGACGGCTGCCCGGTGCCGGTCTCGATCGACCTGAAGGGCGTCAACTTCGACTTCGACAAGTCCACGCTGCGTCCGGACGCGGTGGCCATCCTGAACGAGGCCATCGAGATCCTGAAGCGCTATCCGGACCTGAAGGTCGAGGTCGCCGGCCACACCGACTCGATCGGCACCGACGCCTACAACCAGGGCCTGTCCGAGCGCCGCGCCCGCGCGGTGTACGACTACCTGACCGGCAACGGCATCGACGCGTCGCGCCTGGTGGGCCCGAACGGTTACGGCGAGAGCCGTCCGATCGCGCCGAACACCAACCCGGATGGTTCCGACAATCCGGAAGGCCGCGCGCAGAACCGCCGCACCGAGCTGAACGTCCAGAACTGACGGACGCCCGCAGGGCCGACCTCTGGTCGGCTTCACGGAACCGAAGCCCGGCCTCGCGCCGGGCTTCGTTTTTTTGCGCGCGCGCGTCATGCGCTGACATTCACGGCGCATGCCCCTACACTCGGGGCGTCCCCGGCGGCGAGGCGGCAACATGCGCAACACATTCGCGGTACTGCTGCTGGCGTCGTGCGCCGCAGGCAACGCATTCGCGGCGGTGTCCTGCCCGACGCCGCAACGTCCCGTGCAGCCCGCGGGCATCGCGCCGGTCGCGGCGGAACTGGCCTCGGCCACGGCGCCGCTCGGCACGCCCGGCAGCGTGCTCGCGCAGGCGTACGACGAGTCGCAGTCGCTCGACCAGGTGTTGCTGCGCATCCGCATCGAGGCGTGCCGGGACGTCGCGATCGCGACGCCGGCGCCCGGCGTGCTCAGTCCGGAGGATCCGGCGGCCTACAAGCCCCGCACCCAGTACGACAACACGCCCTGGCGCTTCAACATGAACCAGCACGGCCGGAACATGACCGCCGACGAGTTCAGCGCCTGGATGAAGTCGCGCGGCGTGCGGGTGGCGCGCGGCGCCGCGACGGCCCCCGCGGCCGCGGCCCCGGCAGCGCCCGGAACGCCGGCGACCGACGTCGTGCCGCCCTCTGACTGAGCATCCCGCGACCCGGCTCGGCCTTGCCCGCACGCT
>JBQCJF010000095.1:0-3552 GCA_051953015.1 Luteimonas sp. | reverse complement strand
GACCGCTACGCCGCGGAGGGCTACGTCGCCCTCGCCCCGGCGTTCTTCGACGCGGTCGAACGCGACGTGGAGCTGGGTTACGACCAGGCCGGCGTCGCCCGCGGCCGCGACCTCGCCCAGGCCGTGGGCCTCGAGCGCGCCGCGGGCATCGCCGGCGCCGCGGCGCGGCTGCTGCAGGACGAGGGCCTGAAGGTCGGCATCGTCGGCTTCTGCTGGGGCGGCACCGTCGCCCTGCTCGGCAACCTCAGGCACGGCCTGCCCGCCTCCAGCTACTACGGCGCGCGGAACGTGCCGTTCCTCGACGAGCCGCTCCGCGCGCCGATCCAGTTCCATTTCGGCGCGGAAGACCCGTCGATCCCGCCGGACATGATCGAGGCGCACCGGCGGAAGCAGCCGGAAGCCGAGGTCTGCGTCTATCCCGGCGCGGGCCATGCGTTCAATCGCGACATCGATCCTTCGCACTACGACGCGGAGGCGGCGACGCTGGCGCACCAGCGCACGATGCGGCTGTTCGCCGAAACCCTGGGCTGAACGCGATGGGCCGCCACCACCCGCCCGACGCGGCGCGCTACGAGCTGCACCCGCAGCTCGCCGCGGACACCCATCCGCTGGCGACGCTCGCGCTGTGCGAGCTGCGGCTGATGGACGACGCGAACTATCCGTGGCTGGTGCTGGTGCCGCGCGTCGCCGGCGCGCGCGAGCTGATCGACCTCGAGCCGGCGCATCGGCGGACGCTGATGGACGAGACCGACGTCGCGGCGCGCCTGCTGCGCGACGCGTTCCGACCGTTCAAGCTCAACGTCGCCGCGCTCGGCAACCTCGTGCCGCAGCTGCACGTGCACGTCATCGCGCGCTTCGAGGGCGACCCGGCGTGGCCGGCGCCGGTCTGGGGCCGCGTCGCCGCGCGCCCGTACGAGCCCGAAGCGCTGGTCGAGCGGATGCGGGCCCTGCAGCGCGGGCTCGTTGCGGCGCGGGGGCCCGAAGCGTAGCGTCGGCGCTTCCTTCCTGGGGAACCGACACCATGCGCCCGATCCGGGTCCTGCTCCTGGCTGCCTGCGTGGCCGCCGCGCTTTCCGGCTGCAAGCAGTCCGCGTCCACGGCGCCCGCCGGCACCGGCGCGCCGGCCGCCACCGCCGCGGCCAACGACGACGCCTCGCTCGACAAGGCGGTGGATGTCTTCATCGACGGGTACTTCCAGCGCAACCCGGTGTTCGCCGCGGGCGCCGGCAGGCACGAATACGACGGACGCCTGCCGGACTACAGCCCCGCCGGCCTGAAGGCCAGCATCGACTGGCTGCACGCGCAGCGCGATGCGTTCGCGGCGTTCGCCGACGACAGGCTCGACGCGCAGGGCCGCTTCCGCCGCGACTACGCGATGGCGGTGATCGACGGCGCCCTGTTCTGGCTCGAGGATTCCGGATTCGCGTACGGCAACCCGTCGTTCTACACGGGCGACCTGTCGCCGAGCATGTACCTCACGCGCCCGTACGCGCCGCTCGCGCAGCGCATGGACGCGTTCATCCGCTACCAGGAAGCGCTGCCGAAGGCGATCGAGCAGATCAAGGGCAACTTCAGGTTGCCGCTGCCCGCCTCCTACGTCGACCTGGGCGTGAATTCGTTCGGCGGCTACGCCAGCTTCTTCGCGAGCGACGTGCCGAAGATCTTCGCCGACGTGAAGGACGACGCGCTGCAGGCCCGCCTCAAGGCCAGCAACGCCGCCGCGATCAAGGCCACGCAGGACATGGCCGACTGGCTGAAGGCGCAGAAGCCGCAGGCGACGCAGGCCTTCGCGCTGGGCGCGGAGAAGTTCTCGAAGATGCTGCATGCCACCGAACGCGTGGACATCCCGCTCGACCAGCTCAAGGCGGCGGGCGAAGCCGACCTCGCGCGCAACCTCGCAGCGCTGAAGGCGGCCTGCGGCGAGTTCGCGCCGGGCGCGTCGCTGCAGGATTGCGTCGCGAAGGAAGCGGCCGACAAGCCCGAGGGCGGCGCGGTCGAAGGCGCGCGGGCGCAGCTCGACAGCCTCAGGCAGTTCATCGTCGACAAGGACCTGGCGACGATCCCGGGACCGGAACAGGCCATGGTCGAGGAAGCGCCGCCGTTCAACCGCTGGAACTTCGCCTACATCGAGATTCCCGGCCCGTACGAGAAGAACCTCCCCTCCGTCTACTACATCGCGCCGCCGGACCCGACCTGGTCGAAGGCCGACCAGGCGGCGTACGTGCCCGGCAAGGCCAACCTGCTGTTCGTGAGCGCGCACGAGGTCTGGCCGGGGCACTTCCTCCAGTTCCTGCATTCCAACCGGTCCGGCTGGAAGTTCGGCCAGCTGTTCGTCGGCTATGCCTTCGCCGAAGGCTGGGCGCACTACTGCGAGGAGATGATGTACGACGCCGGCCTGGGCGGCGCCACGCCGGAGACGCACATCGGCCAGCTCGCCAACGCGTTGCTGCGCGACGTGCGCTTCCTCTCGGCGATCGGGCTGCACACCGGCGGCATGACCGTGGCGCAGTCGGAAGCGATGTTCCGCGAGAAGGGGTTGCAGGATCCGGGCAACGCCCGCCAGCAGGCGGCGCGCGGCACCTACGATCCGGCCTACCTCAACTACACGCTGGGCAAGCTGATGATCATGCAGCTGCGCGAGGACTGGACGAAGGACAAGGGCGGCCGGGCGGCGTGGAAGCAATTCCACGACCAGTTCCTGTCCTACGGCGGTCCGCCGATCCCGCTGGTGCGCGCGCAGATGCTCGGCGGCGCGCCGGAGGCGAAGCTGTGGACGGCGCCTGCGGCCGCCGCCGCGCCCGTCGCCGCGCCGGCGCCCGCGCCTGCAGCGGCCACGCCGGCACCCGGCGGCCGCTGACGCGCGCGCCTGCCGCGGGCCTCAGGTCCGCGGCAGGGTGACGCCGGTCTGGCCCTGGTACTTGCCGCCGCGGTCGCGGTAGGACGTCTCGCAGGCCTCGTCGGACTGGAAGAACAGCATCTGCGCCACGCCTTCGCCGGCGTAGATGCGCGCCGGCAGCGGCGTGGTGTTGGAGAACTCCAGCGTGACGTGGCCTTCCCACTCCGGCTCGAGCGGGGTCACGTTGACGATGATCCCGCAGCGCGCGTAGGTGCTCTTGCCCAGGCACACCACCAGCACGTCGCGCGGGATGCGGAAGTACTCGACGGTGCGCGCCAGCGCGAACGAGTTCGGCGGGATGATGCACTCGTCGGCCTCGATGTCCACGAAGCTCTTCGGATCGAAGTGCTTGGGGTCGACGATCGTCGCGTTGATGTTGGTGAACACCTTGAACTCGCGCGAGCAGCGCACGTCGTAGCCGTAGCTGGAGGTGCCGTAGCTGACGATGCGCTGGCCTCCGGCGGCGCCGTCCTTCGAGGCGTGCTTTACCTGCCCGGCCTCGAACGGCTCGATCATGCCCTTGCCGGCCATCTCGCGGATCCAGCGGTCGCTCTTGATGCTCATGCGCCTTCCATCGTCCGAAAGGCGGCCATTGTACGGGGCCGGCCGACGGCCCGGACGCCGCTGCGCGGGCTCAGGCCAGCGCGGCGGCGATG
>JBQCJF010000094.1:0-2280 GCA_051953015.1 Luteimonas sp. | reverse complement strand
GGACGCGGGCGTGTGCTACCCCCCGCAGACACGGACCGTGGCCGTCGCCCTGCCCGGACCAGCGGCTGCCTCGGCGCCCGGGCCGGCCGCGGACGCGTCCGACGCCGCGCCTCCCGCTTCCGGCGGCCTGCCCGGGCTGCTGCCCGGGCCGCGCGCTGGTGCGTTGCAGCTCCCCGGCGCGGGCGGCACCGCCGCGAACGGCGCGGGCGAGCCGCTGCCCGACACGCAGGCCTTCGTGTTCGAGGCGATCGCCGATGGCCCAGGCGCGCTGTTGCTGCGGTTCACGCCAGCGCGGGGCTACTACCTGTATCGCGACCGCAGCAGCTTCCGCGTGCGCGGCCGGACGGGGATCGTTGCCGGCAAGCCGCGCTGGCCCGCCGGCGTCCTGCACCGCGACGAGCATTTCGGCCAGACCGTCGTGTACTTCGACCAGGTCGACGTCCCGCTGCCGCTGCGCCGTCCCGCCGGGCCCGCGGCGAAGATCGCGATCGAGGCCACGTTCCAGGGCTGCCAGTCCGATGGCATCTGCTATCCGCCGATGACGCGCAGCGTCGCGCTCGACCTGCCCGCCGCGACGGTGGCGACGAACGTTCCGGCGACCACGGCCCCGGCAGCTGCCGCGGCATCGGGCGCGGCGTCGCCGCTGGCGGCCGGCGTTGCGGACGGAGCCGCCGATGATGCGGCGACGACGGCGCCGGAATCGACGGCGCTTGCGGGACGCGTGTCGGCGGATGATGCGGCCGGCGCGGGCGCCGGCGACCCCGCGACGGCGGCTTCCGGCGAGGGCGCCGCCGCCCAGCCGCTCGCCGAGGACAGCCGGATCGCGCGCTCGCTGGCGGGCCACGGGCGCTGGCTTGCGCTGCTGGGCTTCTTCGTCGTCGGGCTCGGGCTCGCGTTCACGCCGTGCGTGCTGCCGATGATCCCGATCCTGTCCGGCCTGATCGCCGGCCAGGGCACGCGCCTCGGCACCGGCCGCGCGCTGTGGCTGTCGTTCGTTTACGTGCTCGCGAACGCGCTGGTGTTCACCGCGGCGGGCGTCGTCGCCGGGCTGCTCGGCGCGAACCTGCAGGCGGCGTTCCAGAAGCCGTGGATCATCGCGGCGTTCGCGGCGCTGTTCGTCGCGCTCGCGCTGTCGTCGTTCGGCCTGTACGAGCTGCAGCTCCCGCGCGGCCTGCGCTCGCGCCTGGGCCTGCTGGGCGATCGCCAGCGCGGCGGTTCGGTGGCCGGCGTCGCGGCGATGGGCGCGCTGTCGGCGCTGATCGTCGGCCCGTGCGTGGCGCCGCCGCTCGCCGCCGCGGTGTTGTACATCGGCCAGAGCCACGATCCCGTGCTGGGCGGCGCGGCACTGTTCCTGCTCGCGATGGGCATGGGCGCGCCGCTGCTCGCGTTCGGCGCCGCCGCCGGGCGCGGCCTGCCGACCAGCGGGCCGTGGATGATCGGCGTGCAGCGCGTGTTCGGCTTCCTGTTCCTCGGGCTGGCGGTGTGGATGCTGTCGCGGATCCTGCCGCCGGGCGCGACGCTGGCGCTGTGGGGCCTGCTCGCGCTCGCAGCCGCGGCGTGGGCGTCGACCGTGGCGCCGGCCTCGACGGGCGGGCGCACGGGCGCGCGCTTCGCGATGCTGGTGCTGGCGGTGGTCGGCGCCGCCGAGCTGTTCGGCGCGCTCGCAGGCGGCAACGACCCGCTGCGGCCGCTCGCCGGCCTGCGCGGTGGCGCGGCCGCCGCGCAGGATGCGCCCACGTTCCGCACCATCAAGTCGTCGCAGGACCTCGACCGCGAGCTGGCCGCCGCGGCCGCGACGGGAACGCCGGTGCTGTTCGATTTCTATGCCGACTGGTGCGTGAGCTGCAAGGAAATGGAGCGCTACACCTTCACAGATCCGGCAGTGGAATCGGCGATGCGCGGATTCGTGCTGCTCAAGGCCGACGTCACCGCGAACGACGACGTCGACCAGTCGCTGATGCGGCGCTTCGGCATCCTCGGCCCGCCGGGCACGCTGTTCTTCGCCGGCGGCCAGGAGCTGCGCGGGCTGCGGCTGGTGGGCTTCGAGAAGGCGCCCGCCTTCCGCGACCGGCTGCAGCGCGCGGCCGACGACGGCCGCTGAGCGGCGGCGATGCGCCCGGCGACGACGGTGGTGCTGGTGGCGGTCGCGGCGGGCGCGCTCGGCGCGCTCGCCATCCGGGCTACCACCGGCCCGTGACCGCTGCTGCGCACCTAGCTGGGCCAGCGTCTGCTCGGCGGCGCGCTGTCCGCGGGAGCGCCGCCAGCGCCGGCGGGCGTGAG
>JBQCJF010000093.1:0-8006 GCA_051953015.1 Luteimonas sp. | reverse complement strand
GACGCCGCGCCCGCCGCGGGCGAGGCCACGCTGCCGGACCTCACGCCGCCGACCCAGCCGCCGGTGACCGACGCGGTCGCGCCGCCGCCGGCGCAGGACGATGGCGACTGACATGGGCGGCGCGCCGCGCCCGGCGTTGCGCTTCACCAAGATGCATGGCGCGGGCAACGACTTCGTCGTGCTCGACCTGCGCGCCTCGAACGGCCGCGCCGCCGCGCCGCCGCCGACCCCGGCGCTCGCGCGCGCCCTCGGCGACCGCCACACGGGCGTCGGCTGCGACCAGATCCTCACGATCGAGCCGCCGCGCAGCCCCGATGCGGTGGCCGCCTACGGCATCTGGAACTCGGACGGCAGCGCCGCGATCCAGTGCGGCAACGGCGCGCGCGCCGTCGCCGCCTGGCTGGTGCGCGACGGCACCGCGCGCGGCGACCACTTCGTCGTCGACAGCCCGTCCGGCACGCACGGCGTCGATGCGCTCGGCGACGGGCGCTTCCGGATCGGGATGGGCGCGCCGCGCTTCGCGCCGGCGCAGGTGCCGCTGGCCGGCTTCGATGCGGCGCAGGATTCGTACGGGATCGACATCGACGGCCGGCCGGTCCGCTTCGGCGCGGTCGCGGTGGGCAATCCGCACGCGGTGATCGCGGTCGACGACGTCGCGACCGCGCCGGTCGGCACGCTCGGCCCCGCCCTGCAGCGCAGCGGCGTGTTCCCGGAATCGGTGAACGTCGGCTTCGCGCAGGTCGAATCGCGCGGCCGCATCCGCCTGCGCGTGTACGAGCGCGGCGCCGGCGAGACGCTCGCCTGCGGCAGCGGCGCGTGCGCGGCGGCGGCGGTGATGATGCGCCGCGGCCTGGTCGACCGAGAGGTCGACGTGGCGCTGCCCGGCGGCACGCTGCGCATCGGCTGGCGCGACGACGCGTCGCCGATCACAATGGCGGGGCCCGCGGCGTTCGTGTACGAGGGCGAATTCGACCTGGGGAACGTCGCATGATCGAGGCACTCGCATGACCGAGAAACTGGGCGCGCACGAAGTCGCCGCCTTCCTGCGCCGGCACCCGAAGTTCCTGCAGCAGTTCCCGGACCTGGCGGTGAGCATGGTGGTGCCGCGCGAGGACGGCCCGGCCGCCTCGCTCGCCAGCTATCAGCTCGAGGTGTTGCGCGACAAGAACCGCGAGCTGACGCGCCGCCTGCACGAGCTGTTCGCCAACGCGCAGGAGAACGAGCGCCTGGCCGTGCGGACGCACCAGCTCACGCTGGCGCTGCTGCGCCAGGACAGCGCGGCGGGAACGCTGCGCGCGATGGTCGCCTCGCTGCGCGAGGATTTCCAGGGCGACCTGGTGCAGGTCGTGCTGTTCGACGAGGTCGCCGGACTCGACGATGTCGACTGGCTGCAGGTGGTGCCGCGCGGCGATGCGCGGCTGGCACCGTTCAAGGATTGCCTGGGCGACGGCGAGCCGCTGTGCGGCCGGCTGCAGCCCGAGAAGAACGCGCTGCTGTACGGCGACCGCGTGGACGAAGTGCAATCGAGCGCGCTGCTGCCGCTGGTCGGTGCGGGCGGCACGCCGGCGCTGGGGGTCATCGCCGTGGGCAGCCGCGACCCGAACCGGTTCTACCCGGGCATGGGCACGCTGTTCCTGCGCATGATGGGCGAAGCGCTCACCGTCGCGCTGCAGCGCTTCGACGCGGAGTCGTAGGAGCGGTCGCGGTGGCGCCCGACGACACCACGCGCTACCTCGAACACCTGCGTGTCGAGCGCAACGTCTCGCCGCACACGCTCGACGCCTACCGCCGGGACCTCGCCGCGCTCGCGGCGTGGTGCGAAGCGCAGGCGCGCGATGCATTGAGTCTGGGCGCGGAAGACATCCGCGCTTTCGTCGCCGCCGAGCATCGGCGCGGCCTCTCGCCGAAGAGCCTGCAGCGCCGGCTGTCGGCGGTGCGCAGCTTCTACGCCTGGCTGCTGAAGCACAAGCGCGTCGCCGCGAGTCCCGCGGCCGCGATCCGCGCGCCGAAGGCGCCGCGCAAGCTGCCGCAGGTGCTGGATCCTGACGAGGCGCAGGTGCTGGTCGAGGTGCCGACCGACGCGCCGCTGGGCCTGCGCGACCGCGCGCTGCTCGAGCTGTTCTATTCCTCCGGGCTGCGCCTGTCGGAACTGTGCGCGCTGCGCTGGCGCGACCTGGATCTCGCCGAAGGCCTCGTCACCGTGCTCGGCAAGGGCAGCAAGCAGCGCACGGTGCCGGTGGGCTCGCATGCGCGCAACGCGCTCGCCGCCTGGCGCGCGGACACCGGCGCCCGCGACGACGCGCCGATCTTCCCCGGCCGCAACGGCCCGATCACCCCGCGCGCCGTGCAGCTGCGGCTGCGCCAGCTCGCGCAGCGCCAGGGCCTGTTCAAGCGCGTCCACCCGCACCTGCTGCGGCACAGCTTCGCGAGCCACGTGCTCGAGTCCTCCGGCGACCTGCGCGGCGTGCAGGAGCTGCTCGGCCACGCCGACATCGCCACCACCCAGATCTACACCCACCTCGACTACCAGCACCTGGCCAGGGTCTACGACGCCGCCCACCCCCGCGCCAAGCGCCAAAAAGGGGACGGAGGTAGTTAATTTCGGGACGGAGCAATCCGGTTTTTCCTACCCCGAGAGCGGGCGGGTTCCGCTAGCCTGGCGCTACGCAGCGCCGCGAAGCTGATCTCCCGCCCGAGCGGCAAGCAGCGAGCCGTCGCAAAAGTGTCCCCTCGCATTGCCCGCCTCGAGATCCCCGGCGTTCCCCTGCACGTCACCCAGCGCGGCGTGAACCGCTGCGCGATCTTCCATGACGACCAGGATCGGCGCTGCTACAGGAAGCTGCTCTGGCAGGCGTG
This sequence comes from Luteimonas sp., assembly GCA_051953015.1. Classification (GTDB taxonomy): domain Bacteria; phylum Pseudomonadota; class Gammaproteobacteria; order Xanthomonadales; family Xanthomonadaceae; genus Cognatiluteimonas. The sequence goes on along the minus strand of JBQCJF010000093.1, from coordinate 5,150 downwards.
CAGCCGCCACCACGTCAAGACCCACGCCTTCGTGCTCATGGGCAACCACGTGCACCTCCTGCTCGCCGCTGCCGAAACCGGCGCGATTTCAAGCGCAATGCGCCGGGTCGGCCAGTCGTACGCGCAGCAGTTCAACCTCAGGCACGGACGCACGGGAACCTTGTGGCAGGGCAGGTTCAAATCCTGCCTCGTCGGAGACGACCGCTACCTGCTGACTGTGATGCGATACATCGAACTCAATCCGGTGCGCGCGTCGATGGTGGCCGATCCTGCGGAATACCGGTGGTCGAGCGTGCACATGCACCTGGGCGATTGTCGCGATCCGTGGCTCGTGCCCCATCCGCTGTTCCTGGCGCTCGGCACGGACGCGAAAGCACGCGGTGGCGTGTGGGCGCGGTGGCTCAGGGAAGGAATCGCAACGGACGACATCGCCGCCATTCGCCGCCACCTCGCCCAGGAACGGGCCCTCGGCGACGCGCGATTCCAGCGCGAAGCCGAGCAGCGGCTGGGCCGCCCGGTCGCCTGGCGGCCCGCAGGCCGGCCAGCCCTGTCCCGAAATTAACTACCTCCGTCCCCTTTTTTGCTTGAAGCGGTGATGGGCCGGCCCCAAGTCGGGGGTTCGGACCCCGGGAGCGCCCATGGACCCCAGCCAGAACCCCACCGTCTTCCACGCCACCACCATCGTCTCGGTGCGCCGCAACGGCCGCGTCGTCGTCGCCGGCGACGGCCAGGTCACGCTCGGCAACACGGTGATGAAGTCCAACGCCCGCAAGGTCCGCCGGCTCGGCCGCGACGGCCAGGTGCTGGCCGGATTCGCCGGCGCGGCGGCCGACGCCTTCACGTTGTTCGAGTTGTTCGAGGCGAAACTCGAGAAGCACGGGCAGCTTACGCGTGCGGCGGTCGAACTCGCGAAGGACTGGCGCACCGAGCGCCGCTTCGGGAAGCTCGAGGCGCTGCTCGTCGTCGCCGACGCAGAGACCTCGCTGGTCGTGTCCGGCACCGGCGACGTGATCGAGCCCGAGGACGGCCTGGTCGCGATCGGGTCCGGCGGCCCGTACGCGCTGTCCGCGGCGCGCGCGCTGGCGCAGCACACCACGCTCGACGCGCGCGCCATCGCCGTGCAGGCGCTGGAGATCGCCGGCGACATCTGCATCTACACCAACCGCAACATCGTGGTCGAGGAGCTCTGAGCGATGCGCATGACCACCGAGCACACATCGGCCACCATGACCCCGCGCGAGATCGTGCAGGAACTCGACAAGCACATCGTCGGCCAGCAGTCCGCCAAGCGCGCGGTCGCGATCGCGCTGCGCAACCGCTGGCGGCGCATGCAGCTCGACCCCGGGCTGCGCGACGAGGTGATGCCGAAGAACATCCTGATGATCGGCCCGACCGGCGTCGGCAAGACCGAGATCGCGCGGCGCCTGGCGACGCTCGCCAACGCGCCGTTCGTGAAGGTGGAGGCGACGCGCTTCACCGAGGTCGGCTACGTCGGCAAGGACGTCGAGCAGATCGTGCGCGACCTGGCCGACACCGCGGTCAAGCTGTACCGCGAGCAGGCCAAGCAGCGCGTGCGCACCCAGGCCGAGGAGCGCGCCGAAGAGCGCATCCTCGACGCGCTGCTGCCGCGGCGCGAGCCGCCGACCGTGTTCGGCTTCAAGGCCGAGGCGCCGCTGGACGAGGTGTCCGCGGTCGACCGCGCCGCCGAGAGCGACACGCGCGCCAAGCTGCGCAGGCCGGGGCGAAGCGGCGCGCTCGACGCGCGCGAGATCGAGATCGAAACCGCGGTGTCGGTCGGGTCCGTCGACATCATGGCGCCGCCCGGCATGGAGGAGATGGGCCAGCAGCTGCGGCAGATGTTCTCGCAGATCGGCAGCGGCAAGACGAACAAGCGCAGCCTCGCCATCTCCGCCGCGCGCCCGCTGCTGGTCGAGGAGGAGGCGGCGAAGCTCGTCAACGAGGACGAAGTGCGCGAAGCGGCGATCGAAGCCTGCGAGCAGCACGGCATCGTGTTCATCGACGAGATCGACAAGGTCGCCAAGCGCAGCGAGGGCATGGGCGCCGACGTCAGCCGCGAAGGCGTGCAGCGCGACCTGCTGCCGCTGGTCGAAGGCAGCACCGTCAGCACCAAGTACGGCCCGGTGAAGACCGACCACATCCTGTTCATCGCGTCGGGCGCGTTCCACCTCGCGAAGCCGTCGGACCTGATCCCGGAGATGCAGGGCCGCTTCCCGATCCGCGTCGAGCTCGGCGCGCTGAGCAAGGCCGACTTCGTGCGCATCCTCACCGAGCCGAAGGCCGCGCTGACCACGCAGTACGTCGAGCTGCTGAAGACCGAAGGCGTGACGCTGGCCTTCGCGCCGGACGCGGTCGAGCGGCTCGCCGACATCGCCGCGCAGGTCAACGAGCGCCAGGAGAACATCGGCGCGCGGCGCCTGCACACGGTGCTCGAGCGCCTGCTCGACACGCTGAGCTACGAAGCGCCCGACCGCGACGGCGAGGCCGTCACGATCGACCGCGCCTACGTCGACGCGCACCTCGGCGAGCTGGTCCAGGACCCCGACCTCTCCCGCTACATCCTCTGAGAACAGGGGTCAGAGTACGTTTTTGCGGATGTGCAGGGCGAGGCCTGTACCCGGCACGCGCGGTGAATCCCTACCCGAGGTCGGGATACCGGGGGATACCCCGACAGTCGTGCCGGCCCCCAGCATCGAGCGCTCCACCCCTACAGGACCGCAAGATGCCGAGGGCTGGCCGCCTCGATCTCGCAGGTATCGCACAGCACGTCGTGCAGCGCGGCAACAACCGCGCGCCATGCTTCCATCGCCGGGTCGACTACCTGCGCTACCAGCAGGCCCTGGGCGACGCCGCAGCGGCCACCGGTTGCCGGATCCACGCGTACGTCCTGATGACCAACCACGTCCATCTGCTGGTCACCCCGGATGCCAGGGGTGCCGTCGGGCAGATGATGCAGCGCGTGGGCCGCCGCTACGTGCGCGCCCTGAACGACGCCATGGGCCGGACGGGCACCCTCTGGGAGGGTCGTTACAAGGCGTCCCTGGTCGACAGCGAACGCTACCTGTTCGCATGCCATCGATACATCGAACTCAATCCGGTGCGCGCGGGAATGGTCGCGTTGCCCGGCGACTACCCCTGGTCGAGCTACGCGTACTACGCCGAGGGCCGCGGCGACCCGCTGTTGACGCCGCACGCTGCCTTCGCCGTGCTCGGGCACACCCTGGCGCGTCGCCAGGCGGCGCACCGCCGGTTCGTCGCGGAAGGCACGCCGCGCGACGAACTCGAGGGCATACGCCTGTACACCGCAAGGCAGCGAGCATGGGGCAGCCGCGAGTTCCAGGCGCACGTCGAGTCGGCGACGGGCCGGCGTGCCGGACTCGGGCGGCCGGGGAGGCCGCGCAAGGCTGCGGCCCTGGAAAACGTACTCTGACCCCTGTTCCTCAGTCCTCGCCGATGTCCTCGTTCCACACGTCCGGATGCGCGGCGATGTAGCCGCCCAGCAGGTCGATGCACTCCTGGCTGTGCATGTCCACGACCTCGACGCCGGCCTCCCGCAGCCAGTCGATGCCGCCCTGGAAGGTCACCGATTCGCCGACGACCACGGTGCCGATGTTGAACTGGCGCACCAGGCCGCTGCAGTACCAGCACGGCGCCAGCGTGGTGACCATGATCGTGTCGCGATAGCGGCGCTGGCGGCCGGCCTTGCGGAAGGCGTCGGTCTCGCCGTGCACCGACGGGTCGCCTTCCTGCACGCGGCGGTTGTGGCCGCAGCCGAGCAGCCGGCCGTCCTGGTGGTACAGCGCCGCGCCGATCGGGATGCCGCCCTCGGCCAGGCCCTGGCGGGCCTCGGCGATGGCGGTGTCGAGCAGGGCGCGGTAGTCGGGGGTGGCGATCATGGCGGTCGGGGGCTCCTCTGCGGGCGGCGTTCCCGCGCTTCGCGGGCGACGCGGCAACGATAGGCGATAATCGCGGCCATGAGCGACCCCACGAACCAGGCTGGCCGACCCGGCACCACCCACTTCGGCTTCCGCGACGTCCCCGTCGCCGAGAAGCAGAAGCTCGTCGGCGAGGTGTTCTCCTCGGTGGCCGGCAAGTACGACCTGATGAACGACGCGATGTCGCTCGGCATCCACCGCCTGTGGAAGCACTGGTTCGTGGCGACCGCGCAGGTGTCGAAGGGCGATCGCGTGCTCGACCTCGCCGGCGGCACCGGCGACGTCGCCGCGCTGCTGCGCCAGCGCGTCGGCGACGCGGGCGAGGTCGTGCTCGGCGACATCAACGCCGACATGCTGCGCGTCGGCCGCGACCGCATGATCGACCGCGGCCACGTCCAGGGCTTCGAGTACGTCCAGTGCAACGCCGAGGCGCTGCCGTTCCCCGACCGCAGCTTCGACCTGGTCACCATCGCCTTCGGCCTGCGCAACGTCACCGACAAGGACGCCGCCCTGCGCGAGATGCACCGCGTGCTGAAGATCGGCGGCCAGGCGCGCGTGCTCGAGTTCTCGGAAGTGCAGGCCGCGTGGTTCAAGCCGCTCTACGACTTCCATTCCTTCCAGGTGTTGCCGCGCCTCGGCAAGCTGTTCGCGCACGACGCCGGCAGCTACCAGTACCTCGCCGAATCCATCCGCAAGCATCCGCCGCAGGCGCAGCTGAAGGCGATGATGGACGCCGCCGGCTTCGCGCGCACGAGCTACCGCAACCTCAACGCCGGCATCGTCGCCGTCCACACCGGCTACCGCGTGTAAAAAGGGGACGGATGTAGTTAATTTCGGGACAGGACATTCGGGACATGCCCCGTCCCGAAATTAACTACATCCGTCCCCGTTTTCTTCCGGAACCGGATCGAGACGCTGGCCTTCCCGGACGCCAACGGCAACCAGAGCTGGACCTACACGCCCGACAGCCTTCCCGATACCATCACCACCTTCAACGATGGCGGCACGACGAGCGTCGTCAACACCTACCTGTACAACAAGCGCCGCCTGATCGTGGGCGAAAGCCAGGCGCAAACGGGCAATACCAATGTCTGGTCGATCGGCTATGGCTACAGCAAGGGAGGCGCCCTTGCCAGCCTGAGCTATCCGACGGGCCTGGCGGTGACCTACAACCCCAACGCCCTCGGCCAGCCGACC
>JBQCJF010000092.1:0-39327 GCA_051953015.1 Luteimonas sp. | reverse complement strand
AGCGGTCCACGACCCAGCCCACCAGCGGCGCCCCGACCGGCGTGCCGCCCATCACCACCGCGATGCGCAGCGCCAGCACGCGGCCGCGCATGCCGCGCTCGGTGGTGAGCTGCATCATCGAGTTGCTGGCGGTCATGAACGTCAGCGCCGCCAGCCCGACGACGAACAGCACGGCCGCGAACGACCACTGCGTCGGCATCACCGCCGCCAGCGCCAGGGTGACGCCGAACACGCCGGCGGCGCCGCCCATCAGCACCATGCCCGGGAACGGCCGGCGTGCCGACAGCAGCGCCCCGCTCATCGTGCCGACCGCCATCGCCGAGGTCAGCAGGCCGTACTGGCTCGCGTCGCCGTGGAAGACGGTCACCGACATCGTCGAGATGAAGATCGCGAAGTTGAAGCCGAAGGTGCCGATCAGCGCCAGCATCACCAGCACGGCGACCAGGTCCGGCCGCTGCCGCACGTAGTGCAGGCCCGCGAGCAGGCCGCCCCGCGCGCGTTCCGGCGGCGGATGCGCGTGCAGCTCGTGCACCCGCAGCCACGTCAGCGACACCAGCACCGCCGCGTACGACGCCGCGTTGACGAGGAACAGCCAGCCCTCGCCCACCGCGGCGATCAGCACGCCGGCGATCGCCGGGCCGACCATGCGCGCCGCGTTGAACGACGCCGAGTTCAGCGCGACCGCATTGGCGAGGCTGTCGTCGCGCACCAGGTCGGACACGAACGCCTGCCGCGCCGGCGCATCGAACGCGGTCACGCAACCCAGCAGCAGCGCGAAGCCGTAGACCTGCCAGAGCTGGACCACGCCGGCGAGGGTGACGATGCCCAACCCGAGCGCGAGCAGTCCCGCCGCCGCCTGGGTGAAGAGCAGCAGCCTGCGCCGGTCCATGTGGTCGGCCGCGTGCCCGGACAGCGGCAACAACAGCAGCGCCGGCCCGAACTGCAGCGCCATCACCGTGCCCACCGCCGTCGCGCTGTGGTCGGTCAGCACCGTCAGCACCAGCCAGTCCTGGCCGATGCGCTGCATCCACGTGCCGAGGTTGGACACGAGCGCGCCGCCGGCCCAGAGCCTGTAGTTGTAGCCCCGGAGCGAATGGAACATCCCGTTCATCGCCCGCCGGCCCGGTATTCGAACAGCCACTGCAGCATCCGCGAAAGGATAGAGGAGCGGGGGTGAACCCGGAGCGCCTGTGCGGGCGCGAACCGCATACACTCCGGGCTGACGCCGGTCATGGGGTCGGCGCGCATGGGGACGATCGCAATGAAGATCCGTATCGCCGGCCTCGCGGCCGCCCTGCTGCTCGCCTTCGCTGCCCACGCCCAGGCGCCGGCCACCACGCCGCCCGCGTCGATGGACGAGCTCGCGATCCAGAGCCATGGCGCGCGCCTCAACGGCTTCATCTATCGCGCCGCCGGCGCGGGCGCGCACCCGACGGTGCTGTTCCTGCACGGCTATCCGGGCAACGAGCGCAACCTCGACCTCGCGCAGGCGGTGCGCCGCGCCGGCTACAACGCGCTGTACATCGACTACCGCGGCAACTGGGGCAGCGGCGGCACGTTCTCGCCCGCCAACGCGCTGGACGACGTCGCCTCGGCGCTGGCGTGGGCGCGCGATCCGGCGAACGCGGCCAAGTACGGGATCGACCCCGAACGGCTTTCGCTGGTCGGCCACAGCTTCGGCGGCTGGCTGGCGCTGATGACCGCCAGCCGCGACCCGGCGCTGCGCTGCACCGTCGCGATGGCGGCCTGGAACCTCGGCTGGGCGGCGGACCGGTTCGCGGCCCATCCGGACGAGGAGAAGGCCACGCGCGACTACATCGCGTGGACCGGCGAGGACGGCGGCCCCATGCGCCTGGACGCGGACGCGGTCATGCAGGCGCTGGCCGCGAACGCCGCCGACTGGAACTACCTGTCGCACGCGCCGGCGCTGAAGGACCGGCCGCTGCTGCTGGTCGCCGCGACCCGCGACACGCCGGACGAAGGCGTCGAGCGCCATGCGCAGCTCGCGCAGGCGATCCGCGCGGCCGGCGGCGACCAGGTCGAGACCCTGGTCTACGACGACGACCACCCGTTCTCGTCGCACCGGCTGGTGCTCGCGGAAACGCTGGTCGAGTGGATGCGGAAGTCGCGTTGCGGCGAGCCTGCACCCGCGCCATGACGCGGACGTTCGTGCTGAGGGCGCGGGCCGCCCCGACCGACAGCGCGAAGCTGCTGGCGGGCGTCGGCCAGGAAGCGCACACCGAGATCCTGGCGCACACGCTGATGAACGCCATCTTCGTGGCGCAGTCGCACCGCCCCGAGGTCGTCGTCCATCTCGTGCTGGAAAGCACGCAGGATTTCTCGCGCACGATCCGCTTCGACGCGGACGCGATGCACGACATCGGCGGCTTCGACGAGCGAGCGCTGCTGGGCAAGATCGCGAAGGCGCTGGATGCGTCGCGCGGCATGGGCAAGGAAGAATCGCGCCCTGTCGAGTCGGGCGTCACCGTCCGCACGATCGCGTTCGAGCGGCTCGTGCAGGAACTCGCCGCCGACCGTCAGCTCTTCGTGATGGACCGCAAGGGCGCGCCGATCCGCGGCCAGGCCTTCGGCGACAACCCCTGCTTCCTGCTCACCGACCACATCCCGATGCCGAAGAAAACCTTCGGCAGCCTCGAGCGGCTCGGCGCGAGGAAACTCACGCTCGGTTCGACGATGCTGTTCGCCTCGCAGTGCGTGGTACTGATCCACCACGCGCTCGACGAGCGCTAGCCCCCGACGAGCGCTAGCGCCCGCGCACGCTAGCGGTCGTCCGCTTCCGCGGCCTCGCGGCCCTGCTGGCGGATCAGCGCTTCCTGCCGCGCCTCTTCGATCGCCTCGCGCACGCTGCCGACGTCCGCGTGGTGCTCGTCATGCTCGAACAGGCCCGTCAACACCGTTTCCGGCGCCAGCATGCCCGCCTCGAACAGCGCCCACATCTCCTCGCCGTACCAGGTGTCGAGCAGTTCCGGCGCCCACCGTCCGAGGTAGGCCGTGAGGTTGTTGACGTCGCGCAGCAGCATCTGCCGCGCCGCGTTGTTGCCGCCCGCGCTGACGACCTGCGGGAAGTCGATCAGCACCGGCCCGTCCGGCCCGACCAGCACGTTGTACGGCGACAAGTCTCCGTGGATCAGGCCGCAGCACAGCATGCGCACCACCTGCCGCACCAGCACCGCGTGGAACGCGCGCGCCTGTTCCGGCGTGGGTGCGTACTCGCCCAGCCGCGGCGCCGCGTAACCGTCGGCGTCCGTCACCATCTCCATCACCAGCACGCCATGGAAGAAGCCGTGCGGCTCCGGCACGCGAACGCCGGCGTCGCGGAGCCTGTAAAGCGCCTCGACCTCGGTGTTCTTCCAGTTTTCTTCCTGCTGCCTGCGCCCGTAGCGCGTGGCCTTGCCGATCGCGCGCGCCTCGCGGCTGCCGCGCACCTTGCGCCCTTCCTGGTACTGCACGCGCTGCTGGAAGCTGCGCTGCGCCATGTCCTTGTAGACCTTCGCGCAACGGACCTCGCCGCCGCCGTGCACGACGTACACGGCCGCCTCCTTGCCACTCTTTAGCGGGCGAAGGACCTGGTCGATCAGGCCGTCGTCGATCAGCGCCTGCAAGGCGGGTGGGGTCTTCATGCAGCATTGTCGCATGACGACCCGAACGCGCCGCGCGGGCTGACGCAGTTACGCCTGTCCCGGGGACTGCGAGACCACCGGGCGCCGCATCCCCCGGAGTGCGTCCTGGCGCTTCCACGCGACCCGCACCAGCCAGTACAGCACCACGAGCGCCACCAGCAGGATGGGCAGCGACAACACCCCGCTCTCGCGCACGGAATGGGGGAACACCTTCTGCTGGCCATAGAAGAACGAAGTGGTGGCGATCCACATCGCCATGCCCATGCGCCACAGGTGGCGTGCGAGGCGGTGCGCGCCCTGGATCGCGCCAGCGCGCAGCAGGCGCACGTCGAGCATCGCGCCGGCCAGCGCGATGCTGCCGAAGACGAAGTACATGCCGGCCGGCACGCCGTCGGCTTCCCCGGTGGCGCTTCGCAAGGCCGCGATGCCGTAGGCGAACGCGCACGCCGCGACCCCCGTGGCGACGAGCGCCAGGGCGAGCTGCAACCGGCGGATCTCGGCGACCGGACGGCGGAACGTCAGGAATCCCGTGGCGACCAGGTAGAAGGTGAGCACGCCGACCATCACCGAGATGTCGGTCACCGGGCCCTTCATCCGCGCGGCCATCCAGGTGCCCGTGGCGGACATCGTGAGCATCGAAGCGACGAAGACCAGGCCGCCGCGGCGGTGCAGCGTGCCGCCCTTGCGGGCCGCCAGCGCGACCGCGCCGGAGCTGAGGCCGAGCAATCCGGCCGTGACGTGGATCGGTACCAGCAGCATGCGCGCCTCCTGCCATTCGGTTGGCGCGACGATGGCCCGGCCGCCGGGGCGCGCTCCAGCCGTTTGCGACGAGCGACGGTTCGGCGGCATCGGGCGACGCCCGGCGCGGACGGATTTCGGGCGGTCGCGGGACGGCGCCGCTAACATCACTCCATGGCCGCTCCGTCCCTGCTCTCGTTCCTGCCCGCGCCCGCGCTGTTCGGCTGGCGGCGCCTGCGCGTGGTCTTCGCCGCCTGCGTCCTCGGATCGCTGCTGATGCTCCCGGACTGGGAAGCGCCGTACCGGCTGCTGCTCGGGCGGTTGCTGTGGATCGGCGGCGTGGCCCTGCTCGCGTTCGGGCTGTTCGAGCGCTGGCCGCCGCGGCTTCCGACCTGGGTCCCGCGCTGGGGCCTGCAGGTCGCCGCGGTGGCGATGGTGATGCCGTTTGCCGCCGCGACGGGTTATGCCCTGTCCACGCCGTCCAGCGTGCACTGGTGGGCCGATCCGCAGCGCCAGGTCGGCTTCGGCTCCATGACCGCGCTCGGCATGCTGGCAGGGCCGTGGATCGCCATGGCCGCGCTGTACCGCCAGGTCAGCGGCGAGGCCCGGCGCCAGGCGCTGGCATTCGAACTCGAACGCAGCGAATACGAGCGCAGCGCACTCGACGCGCGCCTGCGCCAGCTGCAGGCGCAGGTGCAGCCGCACTTCCTGTTCAACACGCTCGCGAACGTGCGGGAACTGGTCGACACCGGCTCGCCGCAGGCCTCGGCCGTCCTCGGGAGCCTGATCGCCTACCTGCGCGCGGCCGTTCCCCGGCTGGACGACGCCGGCGCGACGCTGGGGCAGGAACTCGACCTCGTGCGCGCCTACCTGGAGGTGATGCACATGCGCATGCCCGACCGCCTGCAGTTCGCGCTGCACGCCGACGCGGGCGCCGCGCGCCTCCATTGCCCGCCGATGGCGGTGCTCACGCTCGTGGAGAACGCGATCCGCCACGGCATCGACCCGAGCGAAGACGGCGGTCGCATCGAAGTGCGCGCGCGCCTGCGCGGCGACCGCTGCCACGTGGACGTCATCGACACCGGTGCCGGCTTCGCATCCGCCGGCAAGGGTACCGGTACCGGGCTGGCCAACCTGCGCGAGCGCCTGGACCTGGCCTTCGACGGCGACGCCTCCCTGCGCCTGTCGCCGCTCACGCCGCACGGCACCTGCGCGGAGATCGAATTCCCGGCCACCGGAGCGACGACATGAGCGCGCTGCGGCCCACCGCGCTCGTCGCCGACGACGAGCCGCTGCTGCGCAAGGCGCTGGTGCGCATGCTCGCCGACGCGTGGCCGGAACTCGAGGTGGTGGCGCTGGCCCGCAACGGGCGCGAGGCGCTGGAGCGCTTCGAAGCGCTGCACCCGGACATCTGCTTCCTCGACGTGCGCATGCCCGGCATGGATGGCATCGCCGCGGCACGGGGCATCGGCCGCCGCGCGCAGCTCGTGTTCGTCACCGCCTTCGACCGCTACGCCGTGCAGGCCTTCGAACAGGGCGCGCTCGACTACCTGGTCAAGCCGGTCGAGCCCGCGCGTCTGGCCGACACCGTGGCGCGGCTGCGGCAACGGCTCGAGGCGGCGCGTCCCCTGGCGGACGTCGATGCGCTGCTCGACCAGCTCGCCGCGCGCCTGCAACCGGCAACCGCGGGCGCCCCGCTACGCTGGCTCCGCGCATCGGTCGGCCAATCGTTGCGGATGATCGCGGTGGAGGACATCGACTACCTGCGCTCCGACGAGAAGTACACGCGCGTCGCCTGGCGCGACGAGGCCGGCACTCCGGCCGAAGCGCTGGTGCGCACGCCGCTGAAGGAACTGATCGCGCAACTCGACGCCACGCTGTTCGCGCAGGTCCACCGCTCGGTGGTGGTGAACCTGCGGGCCGTCAGCCACGTGACCCGCGGCGAGAACGAGACGGCCCACGTCCACCTGAAAGGGCGCAGCGAAATCCTGCCCGTCAGCCGGACCCATGCCGCGCAGTTCCGGCCCGTCTGAGGTCCGGCGGACTAACGCGAGGGGACCGTGTCCACCATCCGTGCGCACCCCGAGCAACCCGCCAGCGCTTTCACCAGCTCGAACAGGTAATCGCGCCCCACGTAGACCGAGCGGACCTCGAGCCGTTCGTTGAGCCCGTGCGCGCCGTTGCCGTCGGGATCACCCCACGCCCCGGGCACGCCGTAGGTCGGGATGCCCACCGCGGACATGTAGAGGCCGTCGGTGGCGCCGGTCGACATCGACGGGATCACCGGCACGCCGGGGAAGTACTTCGCGCTCAGCGCCTCCATCGGGCCGATCACCGCGGGATCCATCGGCGGCATCTTCGCCACCGGCTTGCCCTTCTGCTTCTGCTCGATCGCGATGGCGGGGTCGGCGATCACCCTGGCGAGTTCGGCCTGCACCTCGTCCGGGGTGTGGCCGGGGAGGATGCGGCAGTTGACGTTGGCCTCGACGTGTTGCGGCAGCGCGTTCAGCGCGTGGCCGCAGTCGATCAGCGTCGCCACGCAGGTGGTGCGCAGCATCGAGTGGAAACCCTTGTCGGCGTTCACCAGCGCGGCGGCCGCGGCGTCGCCGGGATCCTTCGCCAGCGCCACCATCGCCGCGCCCAGCGGATCCTTGCGCGCGGCGCCGGCGCGCTCGAAGAAGACGCGCGTGGTGTCGTTGAATTCCGCCGGGAACTCGTGCTCGCGCACGCTCAGCAGCGCGTCGGCCATCGCGTAGATCGCGTTGTCGCGCACGGGTTGCGAGCTGTGTCCGCCCGGGTTCGTGGCGACCAGCCGGTAGTCCTGGTAGAGCTTCTCGCCGACCTGGATCGACTGCGCGACGATGTGGCCCTTGCCGTCGGTGTCGCCACCGCCGCCCTCGTTGAGCGCGAAGGCCGCGTCGATCAGGTCGCGCTTGTTGGCGGCGAGGTATTCCGCGCCGTTGAAGGCGCCGCTGGTTTCCTCGCCACAGGTGAGCGCCATCTTGACCGTGCGCGCGGGCTTGTAGCCGGCCTGCCGGAAGCGGATCAGCGTGTCGGCCCAGGTCGCCGCCATCATCTTGTCGTCGGCGATGCCGCGCGCGTAGTAGTAGCCGCTCTCCTCGACCAGCTTGAACGGATCGCGCACCCAGTCCTCGCGCTTCGCGGCGACCACGTCGATGTGCGCCAGCAGCAGCATCGGGGCAAGCGTTGCGGACGTTCCGGGATAGACGGCCACGATGCCGCCCTCCTTCGGATGATCAGGCACCGAGAACAGCGTGATCTGGTCGTCGGCGAAGCCCGCCGCCTTCAACCGCGCAGCGATCTGCGCCGCGGCCACCGTGCAGTCGCCGTTGTTGACGCTGGTGTCGGTTTCGACCAGTTCCTTGTAGAGCGCGAAGAACTGCTGCTGGTCGGGACGCAGCGCGCCCATCTTCCCGGTCGGCACCTGAGCCGCCGCGGGAACCGACACGAGCGCCATCGCGAGCGCGAGCCATTTCGACGTCATGATCTGGTTCCCCGGCAGTGCCGGGCCGCCCCCGGCCCGGATGGCCAACTTTATCGCGAACCCGCCGCGGCGGACGTCCCGTAGGTCAGGCGCCGCCACAGCGCCTCCATCGGCCCCTGCGCGTGGTGCGCGAGCCACCAGCGGGAGAACGCCACCTGCGCGGCGAACAGGCAGGCCGCATAGGCGTAGGTCGCCGCGAAGGACACGCGCCCGGTGAGGCCGAAGCCGATGCCGTAGAAGAGGACGACGCCGAGGATGGAATGCGTGAGGTAGTTGGTCAGCGCCATGCGCCCGGGCGCGGCGAACACGCCGAGCCAGCGCTTCGCGTGCGGCCATGCCAGCGCGAACGCCGCCGCATAGGCGAGTCCCAGCGGTACCGTGCCGACCAGCGACGGCCAGCTCGCCTGCCCCAGCCCCGGCGTCCAGGCGTAGATCGCGTTCGCCGGAAGGCCGATCGCCGCGCCTGCGAGGAGCACGCGCCACTGCAGGCGCCGATCGTCGAGCAGCGTGCCCGCCGCCAGCCGCCGCCCCACCCACAGCCCGAGCAGCATGATTCCCAGCACCTTGGGAATGCGCCAGGTCTCGATCCGCAGCCCCCACGAGCACCACGGTCCGCTGGCGATCCACGCGAGCCACGCGCGCAGGTCGTCGCGCTGAAGCCACTGCAGCACGTAGTCGGGCGACTGGTCGATGCCGAACCGGTTGCCGATCGCGAAGCTCAGCGCGTACAGCCCGGCGTCCGGCGGCCATCCCAGCGCGCGGAACAGCGCGATGCCCGCGAACGGCACCACGAAGATCAGCACGAACGCGGCCAGCAGCAGCGATCGGTCGCGCCAGCGGTGGAACAACGGCAGCACGAGCCCGAGCAGCGCGTACAGCAGCAGGATGTCGCCGTCCCACACGAGGTAGCAGTGCACCAGCCCGAAGCCGAGCAGCACCAGCACCCGCCGCCGGTAGATGCGCAACCCGTCGTGCCCGCGCCGCGTCAACCGCTCGAGCTGCAGCGCGAAGCCCGCGCCGAACAGCAGCGAGAACAGCGTGTAGAACTTGCCGTCGACCAGCAGGTGGTGGAAGCGCCATTGCCATTCGGCGGCGTGCGCGCCCGCGAGCGCCACGCGCTGTGCGTCGGTCATCAGCCCCCAGCCCGACCAGTACAGGACGTTGGCGAGCAGGATGCCGAACAGGGCGAGGCCGCGCAGGGCGTCGACGACCGTGAGGCGGTCCACCGCGGGCTGGGCACGGGCAAGATTCGAAGCCACGCCAGTTCCCCTTCCGGCCGCGACCGGGGGATTAGGCGCTGGCGGGCGCCCCGGCGCAAGGGGCGCTCATGAGGCGCGTTGCCGCCGGTATGATTCGGCGGATGGACGCCGCCACCCCGCCTGGACCTTCCGCCGCCGCATCGGACCCGAGCGAGCTCAAGCGCCTGGAACAGCGCCTGCGCCGCATCGAGCGCCTGATGGTCGACACCCAGGGCGTCGCCCACCTCGGCATCTGGGAGTGGGACGTCAGCGAGCCCACGGCCACCTGGTCGGACGAGCTCTACCGCATCTACGGCCTGACGCCGGAGACCTACACGCCCACGTACGAGAACTACCTGGCGATGGTCCATCCCGACGATCGCCAATTCGTGATGGACGCCACCAACCGCGTCTTCCACGAGCACGTGCCCTACTCGCACGACGAACGCGTCCTCCTCGCCGACGGCTCGCTGCGCTACCTGCACACCTGGGCGCATCCGGTGCTGGACGAGGAAGGCAAGCTGGAACGGCTGGTCGGCGTCTGCCAGGACATCACCGAACAGAAGCGCGCCGAAGCGCAGATCCTGGAGCTCAACCGCGACCTCGAACGACGCGTCGCCGAGCGCACGCGCACCATCGAGCGATCGCTGCGCGACGTGGAAGCGTTCAACGCGATGATCAGCCACGACCTGCGCGCGCCGCTGCAGGTGATCGCCATGACCTGCCAGCTCATGGCCATGGACGACAGCGCGCCGCTGCCGCCGAAGCTCACCGGTCACCTGGAACGCGTCCAGCGCTCCGTCGACCACATGACCCAGCTCGTCAACGCCCTGCTTGCGCTCGCCCACGTCGGCGGCGCCGCGCTCGAGCGCACCGACGTCGACCTGTCCGCGATGGCGGCGGAGATCATGGCCGACCTGCGCCGCCTGTCGCCCGAGCGCGAAGCGACGGTGGACATCGCGCCGGGGCTGGCGTGCCGCGCGGACGCCGGCCTGATGCGCTCGGTGATGGAAAACCTGCTGGGCAACGCATGGAAGTATTCGTCGCGCGTCCCGCACGCGCGCATCGCCGTGGGCAGCGCGCTGCTCGACGGCCGCCCCGCGTTCTTCGTGAGCGACAACGGCGCGGGGTTCGATCCCGCGGACGCCGGCCGCCTGTTCCGGCCATTCGAGCGCCTGCACAAGGCGTCCGAGTTCAGCGGCACCGGCGTCGGCCTCGCGGTGGTGCAGCGGATCATCGAGCGCCACGGCGGGCAGGTCGAAGCGCAGGCCGAGCCGGGCAAGGGCGCGACCTTCACCTTCGACGTCGGCGGCTGACCCGCGACCCGGCCCTGCCTCAGCCCTGCGTCACGTTCACCATCCACGGGATGCCGAAGCGGTCCACCAGGCTGCCGAAGCCCGGCGACCAGAACGTCGGCGCAAAGTCCATCACCACGCGCCCGCCCTCCTTCAACCCGTCGAACCAGCGCCGCGCCTCGTCGAGTTCGCAGGTGTGCAGGGTCACGTCGAAGCCGTTCTTCGGCTTGCCGATGTTCGGCGCCCAGGCCTCGTCCATGTCCGCGCCCATCAGCGCCTGGTCGCCGACCTCGAGCCAGCAGTGCATGAGCCAGTCCTTGTACTTCGCATCGCCCTGCATCTCCGGCGGACCCTCGCCGTACGGGAATGCGGCCGTGATCCTGCCGCCGAGCACCCCGGCGTAGAACTCGAACGCCTCGCGGCACTGGCCGCGGAAGCTCAGGCTGGTGACGATCTTCATGGCGTGGCTCCGGTTGCGGTCCCCCAGACTGCCACGGACCACCTTAAAGCTGCATCAGGGCGCCAGCTGGTATAACCCCAGCCGGGGGACACGACCATGCGACGACCGCTCCTGCTCGCTGCGCTGCTCCTGCCCGGCCTCGCGCCGGCGCAGACGCTCAACTACGACTACGTCTACCTGAGCCGGAACGGCACCGAATCCGACGGCCACGGCACCGCCGGAGGTTACAAGAGCTTCGGCGAGCACACCCACGTCGTCCTGTCCGTCGACGACACCGCCTTCTACGCCGGCAGCAACCCCAACTGGGACTACGACCTGCGCACGTGGCGCATCGGGGCCGGCGGCCACTACCTCCTCGGCACGCGGACGATGATCGCGCCCGCGGTGTCGGTCTTCCACAGCGAAGGCTCCGTCATGGCGCCTTCCTGGCTTGCGCCGCGCAAGCTCAACGGCAACGGCTACATCGCGGAAGTCGACCTGCGCCACGCGGCGACTTCGCAGATCGAGCTGGTCGCCGCCGCGCGCCGCACGCAGTTCCAGGGCGAACGCTGGAACGAGCTCGTCGGCGGCGTGATCTTCCATGCCACGCCGAAGTGGGCGGTCGGCGCGCTGTACCACCGGCGCGAGGAGCGCAACGCGACCGAGTTCACGGTGCGGTATTACTACTGAAAGTTGCCTTCCCGACGGTGCGACGTAAACCCGGTCGCGAGAATCAGGACGACAAGGGCAATCGGCAGGGCCAGCAAGTGCCAACGCAACGTGTCGGCGGGCGCGACGATGACGTTGAGCAGCGCGGCGCCCTGCATGCCGCCGTAGCCGACGGCGAGCAGCACGAGCTCGAAGGGCCGGCCGTTGCGCGACACCGCGCCGACGGCCATGCCCCACAGCGCGATGGAGGTGCCGACCACCACAATGCCGAGCGCGATCGTCGGCTCGGACGACGCCATTCGCAGGATCGCGGGCAAGGTCACCGCCCACGCCAGGCCGATCGACACCAGCAGGCGAGCGACGGGTAGCTTCAGCCGCGCCGAGGCCGCGGTGAACACGAGGCCGGCGGTGCGCGTCTCCTGCTCGCGCAGCACGAGTCGCGCGAACACGTCGATCAGCAGCAACCAGGCGAAGATCACCGCGATCGACATGCCCTTCGGCGCGCCGAAGGCCTGCACGCCGAACACGACCAGCAACGCGAGCCACCACCACCAGCGCCGCTGCCGCAGCACGAGCCGCAGTTCCGCCGCGACGAGCGCGCCGCCGGGCAGCCAGCGTTCCACCGGCGCCAGCAGCCAGTCGAGCCAGCGCAATCGCCATCCGGAAGTCCGCGAGCGCCCTGACCGCCCGACGTGCGAGGCGCAGCGATCGAGCAACGGCACCGCCAGCCCGAGCAACGCCAGCGCCACGCCGAGCCAGAACGCGCGCGTCTGCGCGCCGGCCGCGTCGAGGTCCCAGCGCTTCCAGTCGACGAGGATCGCGGCGTCCTTCATCACGTGCACGCCCATGTTGAGGCCGCGCTCCTCGTTGCCGGGCGCCGGCACCGGCCACTTGTCGCCCAGGTCGTGCTCGGCGAGCAGCATGCCGTGTGGATCGCCGGGCCACGGCATCGGCTCGCCCGGCACGTGCTTCACCTGGGTCGTGCCCAGCGTCAGCAGGAAGATCCATAGCGCGAAGAACAGCACGTTGCCCGCGCTGCGCCGCAGCCACGGCACCATGTCGAACCACACCGCCAGCGTCGCGGTCAGCGCGAGCGACGGCAGGGTGATCACCAGGATCGGCTTGACCATCTCGAAGAGGTCGACGTGCCGGTCCTCGGCACGCACGAACTGCAGCAGCAGGCCGATCGCCAGTCCGCCGGCAATCACCATCGCGAACAGCAGCATGTGGCTCAGCCACTTCGCGAACAGGTAGGCGCCGCGGCTCATCGTCGTGGCGACCAGCAGCTGCCACGCGCGCGTCTCGAAGTCGCGCACCAGCGTGCCGCGCACCAGGAAGAAGCCGAACAGCGACAGCGCCATGCTGTAGATCAGCGCCACGATCATGCCGATCCACGCGCTGTTGTAGCGCCCGCGCATGCCGTCGATGGACACCGTGAGGTAGTGCGTCTCCAGCGCCGGGAAGCACCACCACATCAGCGCCGCCAGGCCGGCCATGACCAGCCAGGTCTGCGGCGCGCGCAGGCGCTGGCGCAGGTCGGCGGCGAGCACCGCCGCGACCGAACGCAGCGTGCTTTCCGAGGCGACGGGGTTCATGCGTGGCCCGCCGGTTCGCCACTGCGATGCAGCAGCCACAGGTAGGCGTCCTCGAGGTCGGGCGCCACGCGCACCGCGTCGGCCGACGGCCGGTCGCCCACCACGCGCACTTCCACGCCATGCGCGCGCCGCTGCGCGCGGCTGATCTTCAGGCGCGTGCGCGCTTCCGCGAGCTGCTCGGCCGGCAGCGTCCACTGCCACACCTGGCCTTCGGCCGCGGCCATCAGCGTTTCCGGTGCGCCGTGGAAGCGCAGTCTGCCGCGCGCCATCACCGCCAGCGTGCCGGCGCTGGCCTCGATGTCGGACACGATGTGCGTCGACAGGATCACCAGCCGCTCGCCGGCCAGCTCCGCCAGCAGGTGCCGGAAGCGCACGCGCTCCTCCGGATCCAGCCCGACCGTCGGCTCGTCCACGATCAGCAGCTTCGGATCGTTGAGCAGCGCCTGCGCGATGCCGACGCGCTGGCGCATGCCGCCCGAATAGCCGCCCAGGCGCTTGTTGGCGACGTCGTCGAGGCCGACCATCGCCAGGCATTCGTCGACGCGCGTTGCGACCGTGCGCGCCGGCAGCCCCTTCACCGCCGCGAGGAACGCGAGGAACTCGCGCGCCGACAGCGCCTCGTACACCCCGAAGTCCTGCGGCAGGTAGCCCAGCTCCCGGCGCAGCGCGTCCGGCCGGCGGGCGATGTCCTCGCCGCGCCAGATCACCCGCCCGCCCGTGGCCTTGGCCAGGGTGGACAGGACCCGCATCAGGGTGGACTTTCCGGCCCCGTTCGGCCCCAGAAGGCCGACGATGCCCGGCGTTAGCGCCAGATCGACGCCAGAGACCGCCTCATGGCCACCGCGGTAGCGATAACCGACTGATTGCAATGCCAATTCGAGTGCCATCCCATCCGCCGCGGTCGCCTAGATGAGTTGGTATTGTAGTGATGTATAACACCTAGACAATAGGACCATCGGCAGGGCGCAACGAGCCGGGCAGCTTGGCGCAGTTAGGGCTTGGATATCGGTTTCTGCTCCAAAAATTTGAAGGGGAGTGCCTTTATGTTGAATCTTTCGAGCACGGCTCGCTTCAACTCCTCGCGAATCGGAAACAAGTAAAACCTACGAACGATAAAGCGCCGCAGAACTGCATTCGGCAGGAACGCTCCCCCTCGCAGCAACTCTTCCTCGAATCTAAGAATTTCGTCCCTAGGAAAATCTGCGAAATGCTCAAGCCGTATCACAAGCTGCATCAGCTTGTGAGTCGGAGAATCCGACAAGATCTCACGAATTGTCGGGGACAGGTCCTCCGCCCCTATCGCGTTCGCGATCTTAATCAACGTTCCGACTGTGATGGACGACAAGAATGAAGGCAAATACGTTTCGAGTTCATCCGCGAGTTCTACATCGTTCAATCCTGGCCTTTCAGACCTTATCTGAGCGCCGCGAAATGCGATCAAGACGTCCGCGTGCTTTTCGACCGTCTCAAGCGAAAAACCAAGCACGCGGAGCCCAAGGGAGACACAAGTACTCGCAATTCGACTCTTCTCTGCACGCTCAATTTCACCAGCGTGATTGCGTAGTACCTGACCAAGCACCTGTAGCGTCTTAAACGCAGCATTCATTGCAAGTGCATCGGCCAGCCTATCGTTCAGGCGCGTTTCCGCTACCTTCGTTAGTTCCTTCTGCGACTCAGTAGCACTTGCCTCGTCACGATCCAGCTCGAGCAACTGCAGTGAACGTTGCCCTTCGTGAATAATCGCTCGTATTTGAGTTAGATTGAATTTCTCAAGAGCAGCAATGGACCTGAAGAGATCTGCCTCCTTCTCCTTATAGGAGGGAAGCATCGCATCAGCCTTTTGTATGATCTTCTCCGCGATCCTCGCATCAGCTCCAATGTGCGCCAAGAATAGGAGGACGTTGGCGGAACGCTCTGTGTGAATGGAGTCAACGAGGGTGTCAATCTCCGGTTCAAGCGCGTGCCAGTCCCGAATTTGCGCAAGGGCGCGGGCAACAAAGTAGTAATAGTGGAACGGATAGCGGAAGCGAATGCAATCTCCACGATCCTCCAAAATTTCTGCACTTACGAGCTGAGCCTGCAATTTCGCGATTGAT
The DNA here is from genome assembly GCA_051953015.1 of Luteimonas sp. Taxonomy (GTDB): domain Bacteria; phylum Pseudomonadota; class Gammaproteobacteria; order Xanthomonadales; family Xanthomonadaceae; genus Cognatiluteimonas. The sequence goes on along the minus strand of JBQCJF010000092.1, from coordinate 24,111 downwards.
AGATCTAACGCGAAACGCCGGCAATGAGAGACATGAAATTCCTCAAACTCAACCTGAGAAACGAATTCCACATTAAGCGACTTCAGAAGCTGAGCGAACTCCGTAAGATATGTCAGAGAAGTGACAACACTGCACGCCTTTACACGAGTACTTAGAGCTTGATGGATGAGGGACTCGTACAGGAATCCCTGCGACCCACTCTTCACCACAGTGTTTAGATCTTGAGAAAGTTCTGCGCGCTGAAGAACAATGAGCACAAAGACGGGCACCGCAGGAATTAGATTCCTACCCAACGTTTCGTCAACTACTTTCGAAAGCCTCGCCGCCGTTAATCTAATTTCGTCCTCAGACTGTTCGCCGTTACCAATCCGAAGCCACCTTTCGATTAGCTCGATTCGATGATGGTAATTGCTCGGCAAAAGCTCGAATATGTCGGAATCGACGAAAGCCTCATCTCTCAAAAATTCACTTAACGCCACCTCTAAGCCAGGGTGTGAATCCAGCATCAGGAAGATTTTCCCAAAATGCTGGCGAAGCGCGCGCAGGCCGTCAAAATACCCTTTACTTACCTGAGCCAAATCGAAGTCATCGATGATGATGACCTTTTGCTCTGGGGGAAGCATCCGATAGTCAGCTCGCGACTTCGCGCCATACATCGCGTCGATGGCCCGATCTATTCGCTCGTTTAGGCTTTTTTCGCGCCAAGAAGAAACGGTCGAAGCCGTAAGAAGGATCGGATATCGTCCTCGGCGTGACATATTCAACGCCAACATTCGGGCCAACGCAGATTTCCCAAACTGCTCACCACCTTTAACCACGACTATCGGGGGCGAGTCAGCGCTAAAATTTAGCAACTCCTCCGAGTCGATCTCAAGTACGTCCGCCCCATTCTGACCCGCTTCCTTTTCTGCGCTTGTCAAACGAATCTTCGGCCAAACGAATATGTCTGGCAATGTAATAACGTCCTTGTTGCGGTGGGTAAAGTTTGCTCCAGGATTATTTAGCTCACTGTAACCATCGGCTGTTATCCCGAGCTTCTTTTTGCCGCTCAATAAGGACCATGGCAAATACTCGGCTTTTGTACGCTCCGCCCACTCCGTGTATTTCCCTCCTTCCCACCTGTACGAACGAAGTAGAATTCCATCCGTTTTGTGTAATTGAACGGTTTGAAAAGCGCTGTTCTCGTCATCATCAACATCTTGGAGAACATGCCCCTTGAGGTAGACAGTCGAGGTGTCTTCGTATAGATCGGCGACCATTTGCGCGCCAACGACATGTTCGTGCCCCATTAGAAAAATGTCCGCCGCCTCTGAGGCGCGCAAAGCAATTTCGCGCGCGTTTTCCGGCGTAAACCAGTTGTACGGATGGTGCATTACATAAATGGTCTTTCGATCTTCGTCCAGCTCACCGGCGTCAGGCGGCACAAGATACAGCTTTCCAATTTCTTCCTTCTTCTTGGACGTCATTGAGGAATTCAGGAGCACATATCGAAGCCTGATCGGCCCTCCAGCTTCACAAACTGAAAACCATTTTCCTTGAGAAAAACTTGGCAGAGCCTGTCGCTGAACTTCAAAAAAATCAGTAAGCGCTCCAGCGAGTTCGTCAGTAAATTTTTGAGTCACGGGCACTGTGCCATTGCGAACGCGCTCGATGACCATGTCTCGAAGGGATTGGTCTTCCGAAAAGTTGCAGTCATGGTTGCCTGCACAAATCAGAACGAGAGGCTCGAGGCCAGATCGGCGAGAAATGGCTTCGCGCAATGCATCGATGAATTGCCGGCCCTGCTCGAACTCCTCGGATAGCCCCCAATTCGCCAGGTCACCACTTATGACCACGTGAATTGCTTCGAAGGCGACGGTGGGCGACAGGGCCGCATCAACGATTGCGTTAACGTTGCCTAGCGGGCGACTATGACTTGCTGAGAAATGGACGTCACTTAGATGGATTATGAGAACAGGCACCTGCATCCCCTTAGATTAATTGCGCACCCAGCAACGGACCGTGCCGATCAACTAACGCGCAAAAACGCACTCCCCGGTCATTAGCCTTTCGCGACAGCGGTCGCCGACAAGCTGCGTGTCACCGCTAGCGCCAAACGAATCAGGTCGGTTTTCGCGTCCCGTTCCCGGTCCTCTCCGGGCTACATGTTTCTGCGGTACTCCCCACCCACCTCATAAAGCGCATGGCTGATCTGCCCCAGCGAATGCGTCTTCACCGATTCCATCAACGCGGCGAAGACGTTCTTCCGGTCACGGGCGGCCGCCTGTAGCGCGGAGAGGCTGGTCGCGGCCTGCAGGTGCGCGCCGACGACGTCGGCTTCGTCCTGGCCGCGGGCGCGGAAGGCTTCGACGTTGCGGATCTGCTGGCCCTTTTCCTCGGGGGTCGAGCGGATCAGCTCGATCTCGGTGACGATGTCGCCGCCGTGGTCCTTGGGCAGGAAGGTGTTGACGCCCACCAGGGGCAGCGAGCCGTCGTGCTTCTTGTGCTCGTAATACAGGCTCTCTTCCTGGATCTTGCCGCGCTGGTACATGGTGTCCATTGCGCCGAGCACGCCGCCGCGCTCGCTGATGGCCTCGAACTCCTTGTACACGGCTTCCTCGACGAGGTCGGTGAGGTACTCGACCGCGAAGCTGCCCTGCCAGGGGTTCTCGATGAAGTTGAGCCCCAGTTCCTTGTTGATGATCATCTGGATCGCGACGGCGCGACGCACGCTTTCCTCGGTCGGCGTGGTGATCGCTTCGTCGTAGGCGTTGGTGTGCAGCGAGTTGCAGTTGTCGAACAGCGCGTACAGCGCCTGCAGCGTGGTGCGGATGTCGTTGAACTGGATTTCCTGCGCGTGCAGCGATCGGCCGCTGGTCTGGATGTGGTACTTCATCATCTGGCTGCGCGCGGACGCGCCGTAGCGCTCGCGCATGGCGCGCGCCCAGATGCGGCGGGCGACGCGACCGATGACCGTGTACTCCGGATCCATGCCGTTACTGAAGAAGAACGACAGGTTGGGCGCGAAGTCGTCCACTTTCATGCCGCGCGCGAGGTAGTACTCGACGATGGTGAAGCCGTTCGACAGGGTGAACGCGAGCTGCGAGATCGGGTTCGCGCCGGCCTCGGCGATGTGGTAGCCGGAGATCGACACCGAGTAGAAGTTGCGCACGCCGTGGTCGACGAAGTACTGCTGGATGTCGCCCATCATCCGCAGCGCGAACTCGGTGCTGAAGATGCAGGTGTTCTGGGCCTGGTCCTCCTTGAGGATGTCGGCCTGGACGGTGCCGCGCACGGTCTTGAGCGTCTCGGCCTTGATGCGCGCGTACACCTCGGGCTCGACCAGCTGGTCGCCGGTGACGCCGAGCAGGCCGAGGCCGAGGCCGTCGTTGCCTTCGGGCAACATGCCGCTGTATTCCGGGCGCTTGCGTCCCTCGAACAGCTTGGCGATCTTCGCCGCCGCCGCGTCCCAGCGCTGCTGATCGGCGCGCAGGTACTTCTCCACCTGCTGGTCGACGGCGGTGTTCATGAACATCGCCAGGATCATTGGCGCGGGGCCGTTGATCGTCATCGACACGCTGGTCGTCGGCGCGCACAGGTCGAAGCCGGAGTACAGCTTCTTCATGTCGTCGAGCGTGGCGATGTTGACGCCGGAGTTGCCGATCTTGCCGTAGATGTCCGGGCGCTCGGCCGGGTCCTCGCCGTACAGCGTGACGCTGTCGAAGGCGGTGGACAGGCGCGCGGCCGGCTGGCCGACGCTCAGGTAGTGGAAGCGGCGGTTGGTGCGCTCGGGCGTGCCCTCGCCCGCGAACATGCGGATCGGGTCCTCGCCGGTGCGGCGGTACGGGTACACGCCGCCGGTGTACGGATACGCGCCCGGCAGGTTCTCCTTCTGCAGGAACACCAGCAGTTCGCCCCAGCTGCGATACGAGGGCGCGGCGATCTTCGGGATCTTCTGGTGGCTCAGCGATTCGCGGTAGTTCTCGACGCGGATCGTCTTGTCGCGCACCTGGTATTCGGTGACGTCGTCGGTGATCGACTTCAGGCGCGCGGGCCAGTCGCGCAGCAGCTTGAGCGCCTCGGAATCGAGCGACTGCACGGCGTCCTGGTAGCGCTGGCGCAGCGTCTGCAGCGACTTGTCGGCGTCGCCGGCGCTCAGCGCGGCGGCGTCGTACAGGCCCAGCGCGGCCGGCAGCGCGGTGTCGCCGATGTCCTGCAGCGACTGCCAGTACGACTGCGCGCGATCGGCCACTTCGGCCTGCGACTCGATGCGGGCGTTGATCGAACGTCCCTGCTCCGCGATCTCCGCCAGGTAGCGCACGCGCGCGCCCGGGATCAGCACCGTCGCCCGCGGCTCCTTCAGCGACGTGTCCACCACCGGGGTCCACTTCTCCGCCGGCAGCTCCAGCTTCTCGCGCAGCAGCCGGCACAGGTTCGCGAACATCCAGCTGATGCCCGGGTCATTGAACTGCGAGGCGATGGTCGGATAGACCGGCACGTCCTCGTCCTTCACCGCGAACTTGACGTGGTTGCGCTTCCACTGCTTGCGCACGTCGCGCAGCGCATCCTCGGCGCCGCGCTTGTCGAACTTGTTGAGCACGACGAGCTCGGCGAAGTCGAGCATGTCGATCTTCTCGAGCTGGCTCGGCGCGCCGAAGTCGGACGTCATCACGTACATCGGGAAATCGACCAGGTCGACGATCTCCGAGTCGCTCTGGCCGATGCCGGCGGTCTCGACGATCACCAGGTCGTAGCCCAGCGACTTCAGGAATGCGATGCAGTCCTGCAGCACCACGTTGGTCGCCGCGTGCTGGCGGCGCGTGGCCATCGAGCGCATGAACACGCGCTTGGAACGCAGCGAATTCATGCGGATGCGATCGCCCAGCAGCGCACCGCCGGTGCGGCGCCGCGTCGGGTCGACCGAGATCACGGCCATGCGCATCTCGGGGAACGACGCTAGGAACCTGTTGAGCAGCTCGTCGGTGACCGACGACTTGCCCGCGCCGCCGGTGCCGGTGATGCCGACCACCGGCGTGCGGCCACCGGCCAGCTGCCATTCCTTGCGCAGGCGCGCGAGCTCGGCTTCGGGCAGCGCGCCCTCCTCGATCGCCGACAGCATGCGGCCGATCTCGATCTCGTCGGAGAACGCGACCTTGTGCGGCGTCTCGACCGGCAGGCGCGCGGCTTCCGCACGGCGCACGACGTCCTCGATCATCGCCACCAGCCCCATGTGCATGCCGTCGTTGGGGTGGTAGATGCGCTCGACGCCGTAGGCCTCGAGCTCGCGGATCTCCTCCGGCGTGATCGTGCCGCCGCCGCCGGCGAACACCTTGATGTGGCCGGCACCGCGCTCGCGCAGCATGTCGACCATGTACTTGAGGTATTCGACGTGGCCGCCCTGGTAGGAGGACAGCGCGATGCCGTCGGCGTCTTCCTGCAGCGCGGCGCGCACGACGTCCTCGACCGAGCGGTTGTGGCCGAGGTGGACGACTTCCGCGCCCTGGGCCTGGATCAGGCGGCGCATGATGTTGATCGCGGCGTCGTGGCCGTCGAACAGGCTGGCGGCGGTGACGAAGCGGAGCGGCGTGGCGGTCTCGGCCTGCGGGGTGGCCGAGGCGGCCCTGGCGTTGGTATTCGTGGTCATCCGCCGATTGTAGCGCCGGCCCTGATAGGCTGGCCCGGCGCCGTCTGGCGCGCCCGGGAGCCGCGCGATGCCTGCCCGCATGCCCTTGAAGCCGCCCGTCCTGCCTGCCCTGCTCGCCTGCGCGCTCGGGGCGCCGTTCGCCTCGCCCGCCGCCGCGCAGTCGGCGCCACCCGCGACGGCCGCGCCTTCAGACGCGACGGCCGGACCGGCGGCGGCGCCCGTGCCGGTGGTGCTGCTGCTCGGCGAAGTCCACGACAACCCCGACGGCCACCGCGCCCGCCTCACGCTGCTGCAGGAACGCATCGCCGCCGGCTGGCATCCGGCGATCGCGATGGAGCAGTTCGACCGCGAACGCCAGCCCGACCTCGACCGCGCCCAGCGCGAGTGCACGGACGCCGCGTGCGTGGTCGCGATGGCCGCGCCCGCGAAGGCCGGCTGGAACTGGGACTTCTACGCGCCGGTGATCGACCTGGCGCTGCGCGAGCACCTGCCGCTGTACGCGGCGAACCTCTCGCGCGCCGACGCCGGCAGGATCGTCGAGCACGGTTGGGACCAGACCGTCCCTGCCGAAGTGCTGCAGCCGCAGGTGGACGAAGTGCGCACCGGCCATTGCGGGATGCTGCCCGACGAGATGCTGGTGCCGATGGCGACGGCGCAGGTCGCGCGCGACGCGGCGATGGCGGAGGTGATCGCCGGCGCGCTGGACGCGCACCCCGGCGACGGCGTCGCGCTGCTCGCGGGCAACGGCCACGTGCGCCGCGACATCGGCGTGCCGGTGTGGCTGCGCGCGCGCGGGCTCGCGTACGAGTCGGTCGGCTTCGTCGAGGACGTGGCGGAGACGTCGAATTTCGACCGCGCCGAAGTCGTGCCCGCGTTCGACCGGCCCGATCCCTGCGCGAAGTTCAAGCCGCCGGCGAAGCCGTAGCGCCTCAGTACGCGAGCGCGCCGAGGCCCGCCTTCAGCGGCGCGAGGTGCTTCTCGTAGCGCTTCCAGCGCTGCGGCGCCGCGCGCCCTTCGCCCACCAGCGACGCCGCGCCTTCGGCCAGCTGCGGCGCGACCGACGCATCCAGCCCGCAGAATCGCAGCACTTCGTCGAGCACCGCCGCCGGATCGGCGAGCAGTTCGTCCTGGCGGACGTCGAGCACGCGCTCCGGGAACTGGCTGCGCCAGTGCGCCATGAGGCGGCGGTAGGCGCGGTAGTAGTCGGCGGTTTCCGCCTGGTCGTGGCTCCACGGCGCTTCGCCGTCGGTCCACGACGACATCGCGGAGAAGCAGGTGTCCATCGGCCCGGCGGCGAGGTGCAGGATGCGCGTGTGCGGCAGCGCCTTCGCGATCTGGGCGACGCTGGCGAAGTTGGCCGGGTTGCGGTCGAGCGCCACCGCCTTGCCCGGCGCGCGCCAGCCCGTGTAGGCGAGGTAGCGCTGGCCGAGCACGACGGGGTCGACGGTGTCCGCGCGCCGCGCGAGGTCCAGGTCGAGCCGCGGCGGGCCCATCGCGTCGGCGCACCAGCGCAGCTGCTGCACGAAGGTGCGCGCTTCGCCGAGGTCGCCGACCTGCGGATGGCGCGCGAGCAGTGCGCCGAACGCGGCGAGCGCGGGGCCGTGCAGGCCGACGAGGAAGACGGGCGCAGGACCCTGCGCGTTCGCGGCGGTCGCTCCCGCCCTCGCTGCGTCGGCGTCGGCATCGGGTTCCGCGCCGCCGGCATCGTCCGCGCGCGGCGCGCCCACATGTTCGAGCACCGCCAGGTCGAGCGCCGGGTCGTAGCCGGCGAGCGTGCTGCGCTGCAGATCCATGCCCCGGTCCAGCGCCGCCCACGCCGCTTCGGCATCGCTGCCGCGGTCGAGCATCTGGAACAGCGCGTAGTGCATCGGCGCGGCGGCGGCGACGGTTTCGCCGCCCTTTTCCAGCAACTCGATGAGCACCTGCGCGAGCGCGGCTTCGGCGGCCGGGCTGCGGCCGCCGATCTCGGCCAGGCCCAGCCACGCGGCCACCAGCGACGGCGCCGCTTCCAGGCAGGCGCCGTAGGCGGACCGCGCGTCGGCGGTGCGTCCGAGCGCCTGCAGCGTGCGCGCCACCGGCAGCGACAGCTGCGGGCCGCGGATCCCGGCGTTGCGAGCGCGCTGCAGCATCTGCAGCGCGTCCTCGGGGAAGCCCGCGGCGGACAGCAGCGTGCCGAACTCCAGCAGCACTTCCGGATTGCCGCCGCGCATCACCGAGAAGTCGTGCGCGCAGGCGAACATCGCGCGCAGCTCGCCTAGCGGTCCGAGCACGCGGGCCACGCTGCACAGCAGTTCCGGCTCGGGGCGGCGCAGCTGGTAGGCGTTGAGCGCGCAGGCGACCGATTCGCGCAGCTGGCCGCGGCGCGCCGCGATCTGCGACAGGCGCAGCGAGGCCGGGACAACGAGCTCCTCGCTGTCGCGCAGGCTCCGGTAGGCCTCCACGGCCTCGTCGAGGCGGTCGGCGGCGACCAGGGATTCGGCGTGTTGCCAGCGGACGTGATCGTCCGCGCGGGGGTTGGCTGCAGTCATCGCGAAAGGATACAGAAGCCCCGCTCCGCGGACCTCCGGCCGCGGCTGCCGGCGGTCGCCACGGGCTTTTGCCGGCCGGGACGCGTAAAATACTGCCCCTGCGACTGGAGCTCGAGCGCCAGGATCGCCGGTTTCACCTCCCGAATCAAAGACTTAGCCAACAAAGTCGACGCCCCGGCCGCCCCCGCGGTCCGGCCCGCCGGCGCTGGAGCACAGCTGCGATGATCTTCGAAACCCTCGATACCTTCGGCCACGAGCAGGTCGTCTTCTGCCACAACAAGGACGCGGGCCTGAAGGCCATCATCGCGATCCACAACACCGTGCTCGGCCCCGCGCTGGGCGGCACGCGCATGTGGCCGTACAAGACCGAGCAGGAGGCGCTGAACGATGTGCTGCGCCTCTCGCGCGGCATGACCTACAAGAACGCGGTGGCCGGCCTCGACATCGGCGGCGGCAAGGCCGTGATCATCGGCGACCCGGCGAAGGACAAGTCCGAGGCGCTGTTCCGCGCGTTCGGCCAGTTCGTCGAGTCGCTGGGCGGCCGCTACATCACCGCCGAGGACGTCGGCATCGACGTCAACGACATGGAATACGTGTTCAAGGAAACCGAATTCGTCACCGGCGTGCACCAGGTCCACGGCGGCTCGGGCGATCCGTCGCCGTTCACCGCCTACGGCGCGCTGCAGGGCCTGATGGCCACGCTGCAGAAGCGCTTCGGCGACGAGGAAGTCGGCAAGTACAGCTACGCCGTGCAGGGCCTCGGCCACGTCGGCATGGAGTACGTGAAGCTGCTGCGCGAGCGCGGCGCCAAGATCTTCGTCACCGACATCCACCAGGACCGCATCGACGAGGCCGTCTCCGAGTACGGCGCCGAGGCCGTGTCGCCGGAGGAAATCTACGACGTCAACGCCGACGTCTACTCGCCGTGCGCCCTGGGCGGCACGGTCAACGAGCAGACCCTGCCCCGCTTCAAGTTCAAGGTCATCTGCGGCGCAGCCAACAACCAGCTGGCGACCAACGCGATCGGCGACGAAGTCGAGAAGCGCGGCATCGTCTACGCGCCGGACTACGCGGTGAATGCGGGCGGCGTGATGAACGTGGCGCTGGAGATCACCGGCTACAACCGCGAGCGTGCGATGCGCATGATGCGGACGATCTACCACAACCTCACCCGCATCTACGAAATCGCCGATCGCGACGGGATCCCGACCTACAAGGCCGCGGACCGCATGGCCGAGGAGCGCATCGCGGTGATGGGCAAGCTGAAGCTGCCGCTGGGCCGCGCGAAGCCGCGCTTCCAGGGGCGGATCCGCGGCCACTGATTTTCGACCGCATGCGTCCCTTTTCCATGGATGAGGAAATCGACGCGCTGCGCGAGGCGGTCCACCGCTTCGCGCAGTCGGAGATCGCGCCGCGCGCGGCCCGGATCGACCACGACAACGCGTTCCCGCAGGACCTGTGGCCCAAGCTCGGCGAACTGGGGCTGCTCGGCCTGACCGTGCCCGAGCAGTATGGCGGCAGCGGCATGGGCTACCTCGCCCACCTCGTCGCGATGGAGGAGATCTCCCGCGCCTCGGGTTCGGTCGGCCTGAGCTACGGCGCGCACTCCAACCTGTGCGTCAACAACCTGCACGCGAACGGCAACGAGGCGCAGCGCGCGAAGTACCTGCCGAAGCTGTGCAGCGGCGAGTGGAAGGGCGCGCTCGCGATGAGCGAGCCAGGCGCCGGGTCCGACGTGGTCGGCTCGATGTCCTGCCGCGCGGAGCAGCGCGCCGACGGCGCCTGGGTCGCCAACGGCAACAAGATGTGGATCACCAACGGCCCCGAGGCCGACGTGCTGGTGGTCTACATGCGCACCGCCGGCAAGGACGCGGGCAGCCGCTGCATGACCGCCTTCATCGTCGAGAAGGGCATGCCCGGCTTCTCGACCGCGCAGAAGCTCGACAAGCTCGGCATGCGCGGCTCCAACACCTGCGAGCTGGTGTTCGAGGACTGCGCGATCCCGGCGGAGAACGTGCTCGGCGAAGTGAACCAGGGCGTCAAGGTCCTGATGTCAGGCTTGAACACCGAGCGCCTCGTCCTCAGCGGCGGGCCGCTCGGCCTGATGCAGGCGGCGCTGGACATCGTCCTGCCCTACGTACGCGAGCGCCGGCAGTTCGACGCGCCGATCGGCACCTTCGAGCTGATGCAGGCCAAGCTCGCGGACATGTACACCGCGCTGCAGTCCTCGCGCGCCTACGCCTACCAGGTGGCGCGCGACTACGATGCCGGCCACAAGTCGCGCGTGGATGCGGCGGCCTGCCTGCTGCACGCCAGCGAGGCTTCGGTGCAGGTCGCGCTGGAAGCGATCCAGGCGCTGGGCGGCAACGGCTACATCAACGAGTTCGACACCGGCCGGATCCTGCGCGACGCCAAGCTCTACGCGATCGGCGCCGGCACGAACGAGATCCGGCGCATGCTCATCGGCCGCGAACTCTTCGCCGGCAACGGCTAGAAGCGCCAGCGCCAGGCGAGGTTGGCGCCGAGGTCGCCGCGACCGGCGGCGCGGCGGGCGTCGAGGTCCAGCGACAGCCGCGCGGCGCCCCAGTCGGCGCCGAAGCCGGCGCCCAGCACGCCCGTGTCGCGGCCCAGCACGTCGAGCGCGATCGGCGCGCGCGCGTCCACGCCGGTGAAGCTCGCCTCGATCGCCCCCGACTGCGACAGCAGCCGCTGCCATTCCGCATGCGCGTGCAGGTCGACTGTCGCGCTGCCCAGCCGCCAGCCGCGCGCGTAGCGCGTGCCGAGCAGGGCCTGCGACAGCGCCAGGCGCGACGCGCCGGCCTGCAACCCGAAGCCGGCGGCGCCGTCCTCCGCGAAGCCGCCGCGCTGCAGTTCCAGCACCTGCGCGCCGGCGTAGGGCACCAGCGTGCCGCCGAACGCGCCGAAGCGGCGGCCGCCCTGCACGCTCGCCGTCCAGTAGCGGTCGGCGTAGCGCGAATCGACACCGTAGTCGGCGGCGCCCAGCACGATCTCGCGCTGCAGATCGCGCTGCATGCGCCCGAACGCGGCGCGGCCGAACAGGTAGGCGCCGCCCTCGCCGGTGCGCGCGGCGTAGACCTGGCCCTCGGTCTGCACGTCGCGGCCGCGGTCGCCGCGCGCGCTGTTCCAGAGCGCGCCTTCGCTGCGCGAGAACGCGGTGCCCCAGGTGGTGTCGCCGGCGCGGAATTCCTGGCCCATCGTCCAGCCGTGGAGGTCGCTGCCGAACGCGCTGCCGAGGCTGCGGCTGCCGTCGAGCGGCGCGGCCCAGGCGCCGGCCGGGCGCGCGGCGTCCAGGCGCGATTCGAGCGCGCGCCGGCCGCCGTCGGCGGCGAGCAGCGCGAGCGCCGCGTCAGTGGCGTGCAGCTCACCCGACAGGCTCGACAGCGAACGCTCCGCCGCCGCCGTGCCTTCGCTCCGCTGCAGCGCGCCGGCCGCCGCGAGGAACGACGGCGCCGCCGTCGCCGCCGCGCCGGCGTCCAGCGCGCGGAACGCGCCTTCCACGCGCGCCGCGCCCGACTGCGAGGCGGCGGTGAGCCCCATCGCCTGCGCCGTCGCCGACACGTCGAGGCGGCTGATGTCCAGGAACACGTCGTCCGGGTCGTACTCGAGCACCGCGTCGAGGAAGTTGCCGGCGCTGGTGAGCGTAGCGAACGTGCCGGACACGCCGCCGTTCGCGTGCAGGATGCCTTCGCGCGCGCTCGCGGTGTAGCCGCTCGCGACGCCGAGCATGTTCAGCGTGCCGTCGAGCGACGCGGTGCCGCCGACGGCGAGGCCGCGGCCGATGTACGCGTCGAGCGTGCCGGTCGCGTCCTGCACGTAGTCGCCGCCGATCTGCAGCGTCGCGCCGCTGGACGCGCTGGCGAGCAGGTGGCCCGCGTTGCGCACGTCGCCGGCGATCGTGCCGCGGCCCTGCAGCGTGCCCGCCGTGCCGACAGCGAAGTCCGAGCCGCTCATGCCGTCGACCAGTTCGAGCGCGCCGCCTTCCACCCGCGTGTCGCCGGTGTAGGTCGAATTCCGGGTGAGCACCAGCGTGCCGGTGCCGCGCTTGACCAGCCCGCCCGCGCCGGAAATGGCGTTGGACCACGTGGACGTGCCGCTGAAGGAGACGGTGACGTCGCCCCAGTCGAAGCGCGCCGGCCCCTTCGCCGCCGCGCCCACGTCGAGCAGGCCGTGGCCGAACACCGGGTCGACGCCGGCGGCGCCCAGGTCCTTCGCCGTGCCCAGCAACGTCTGCCGCACCAGGTCGTTGTCGAAGTACGGGAACGCCGACCAGACCACCGCCGCCGCGCCCGAGACCAGCGGCGCCGCGTACGAGGTACCGCTGCCGACCCAGTAGGTGGGCTTGCCCGCGGTGTCGGTCGCGCCGGTGAACACTACGTCGCCGGGCGCCACCAGGCAGTAGTCCATCGCCACGCCGCAGGCCTGCGAATACGGGGCGAGCTGGGTGGGATGCAGCGTGTCGAGCGCGCCGACCGCGAGCCAGCCCACCGCCAGGTCGGCCGCGCCGTCCATGCTCGGCAGCGCCGCGTTGTCGGACGGGTTCGGGCGGTAGCGTGCGTCGGCGCCGGCGTTGCCGTTGGCGAACACCACCAGGCCGCCGCGCGCGATCACGAAATCGCGATAGGCGTCGGCGAATTCCGCGGTCACGGCCGGGTCGGTCCAGTACAGGCCGCCCCAGGAATTGTTGATGATCCTCGCGCCGGCATCGGCGAGCTCGGCGTTGATCGCCTTGAAGAATTCGCCCGAGCCGTCGCCGCTCGTCACCTCGTTGCCCTGCCCCGAACCGTCGTCGACCGGCCGCTCGTCCGAGATGATGCGCGACGACACGATGCGCGCGTCGGGCGCGATGCCGCCCGGCCATTGCCCGAAGGCCTTGCCCGCCGCGAGCATCGCGACGGTGGTGCCGTGGCCGACCTTGTCGTCGACCGAGAGGTCGTTTTCGGCGCCGTCGACGTGCACGAAATTCGCATCGACGCGCCCCGCCAGCGCGGGGTGGTTGCGGTTCACGCCGGTATCGACGAACCCGATGGTGACGCCGGCGCCGGTCTGGCCGGCGGCGCGCGCCGCGACGTCGTCGGTGAGCGACAGATGGTCCGCGAACCCGGGCTGCGCGGTGCCGCCGCCCCCGCCCGAAGGCGGCGGCGGCGGGGTCGGCTTGACGTTGCCGCCGCCACCCCCGCCCCCGCAGGCCGCCAGGCACAGGACGGCGGCCATCGCCAGCGCGTTGCGCGCCGGGCCGGAAAGATCGCGCATGGGAGAACTCCGGACTGCCACGAGCCATTATGTGCGCCGCCCCGGGACCGCCCGCAAGCGATGCGGCACTGCAGCATCGAGGCCCGATTCGCGCCATAATCGGGCGATGCGGCCGCGGCCGCTCCCCCCATGGAGTCCCCCCTGTCCGACACCTCCGACCAGAGCGTCGTCATCGTCGGTGCGAAGCGCACCGCCATCGGTTCCTTCCTCGGCCAGTTCACCGGCATGCCGACCCCGCAGCTGGGCAGCGCCGCGATCGCCGGCGCGCTCGACCATGCCGGGCTCGCGCCGGACCAGGTGGACGAAGTGCTGATGGGTTGCGTGCTTCCGGCCGGCCTCGGCCAGGCGCCGGCGCGCCAGGCCTCGCTCGGTGCCGGCATCCCGGCGTCGGCCGGCTGCACCACGGTCAACAAGGTCTGCGGCTCCGGCATGAAGGCCGCGATGCTCGGCCACGACCTGATCAAGGCCGGCTCGGCGAAGGTCGTCGTCGCCGGCGGCATGGAGTCGATGACCAACGCGCCGCACCTGCTCAACGGCTCGCGCACCGGCGTCCGCTACGGCAGCGCCGAATTCCTCGACCACATGGCCTACGACGGCCTGACCAATCCCTACGACGGCCAGGCGATGGGCGTGTTCGGCGACATGGCCTGCGCGAAGTACGGCTACGACCGCGCCGCGCTCGACGCCTACTCCGCGGAAAGCGTTCGCCGCGCGCAGGCCGCCCAGGCGTCCGGCGCGTTCGACGCCGAGATCGTCCCGGTCACCGTCAAGGGCCGCAAGGGCGACGTCGTCGTCGACAAGGACGAGGAGCCCGGCAGGATCGACATCGCGAAGATCCCGTCGCTGCGCCCGGCGTTCGGCAAGGACGGCGTGATCACCGCCGCCGCCGCGTCGAAGATCTCCGACGGCGCGGCCGCGCTGGTGCTGATGTCGGCCGGCGAGGCGAAGGCGCGCGGCCTCGCCCCGATCGCGCGGATCGTCGCGCACGCCACCCATTCCCAGGCACCGGAGTGGTTCACCACCGCCCCGGTGTCGGCGCTGCGCAACGTCCTGGACAAGGCCGGCTGGACGGTCGGCGACGTGGACCTGTTCGAGGTCAACGAAGCCTTCTCCTGCGTGGCCATGGCGCCGATGACCGACCTGGGCATCCCGCACGACAAGCTCAACGTCAACGGTGGGGCGGTCGCCCTCGGCCACCCCATCGGCGCCAGCGGCGCCCGCCTGCTGGTCACCCTGCTCCATGCGCTGCAGGCGCGCGGCGGACGCCGCGGCGTGGCCTCGCTGTGCATCGGCGGCGGCGAAGCCACCGCGGTCGCCGTCGAGATCCTGTGAAACGTTAAACCCGCTTAACCAAAAAAAGGTGGCCCACCCGCTTGACAGGGGACACGGGCTTGTCATCATGTTATTGGCGCGCAGTTGCGCGTTGCCAAACTAACGACGAGGAAGATTTGATCATGACCATCAACAAGGCGCTGCTCGCCATCGCCATGGGCGTTGCCCTGGCCGCTTGCTCCAACTCGCAGCAGGCTGCGGACTCCGCGACCGACGCTGCTGCCGCCGCCACCGACGCCCAGCAGGCTGCCGACACCGCCGCTGCGACCGGCGACGCCGCCTCCGCCGACGCCGCCCAGGCTTCGGCTGACGCCGCCGCTGCCGCTGCCGACGCCGCCAGCACCTCGGCCGACGCCGCCGCTGCCGCCCCGACCATGGGTGAGGCCGACGCCGCCGCCGACGCTGCCGACAACGCCGCCGACGCCGCCGAGCAGGCGAAGGACGCTGCGCAGGACGCCGCCGAGCCGGCGAAGCAGTAAGCCGCTTCGAGCTGTCGCGATACGGAGCCGCCGGCCTTGCGCCGGCGGCTTTTTCGTTTCCGGGGCCCGGCTTTTGCCGTCCGGGGGCCCCTGCGTTCACCATCGTCACGCGCCCATTCACATGCCACGCTTACCCTGTGCGCCGTTCCATCCCAAACCCTCCGGAGATGCCATGAACACCAAGCTTTTCGTCCTGGCCGCCGCTGCCGTGCTCGCGCTGTCGGCCTGCAAGAACGAGCCCCCCGAAGCGCAGCAGCAGGCCGCCGAAGCCGCCGCCGCGGCCGACCAGGCCGGCAACGCCGCAGGCAACGCCGTGTCCGCCGCCGGCGACGCCGCCCAGCAGGGCGCAGAAGCCGCCGCCGCCGCGACCGGCGAGGCCGTCGGCGAGGTCGCCGCCAACACCAAGGAAGCCGCCGACGCCGCCGCGACCGCCGCCAACCAGGCCGCCGCCGACGCCGCCCAGGCCACCGCCAACGCCGCGCAGAACACCGCCGACGCCGCCCAGAACATGGCGGACAAGGCGCAGAACGCTGCCGACGAGGCCGACCAGAACTGAGCGGCGCTTGACGCATCGCTGGAAAGGGGCCCGCTTCGGCGGGCCTTCTTTTTTTCGGCATTTCCTTTTTCCGTAGAATCGGCGGATGCCCGCCATCGCCTCGCAACTGGATCCGCGTTCGGACGACTTCCGCGCCAACGCCGACTTCCACCGCAGCCTCGTCGACGAACTCGACCGGCGCCTCGCGCGCGCAGCCGAGGGCGGCGGGCAGACGGCGCGCGACAAGCACGTCGAGCGCGGCAAGCTGCTGGTCCGCGACCGCATCGCCGCCCTCCTCGATCCGGGTTCGCCCTTCCTCGAGATCGCGCCGCTGGCTGCCGAGGACATGTACGACGGCGCCGCGCCCGCGGCCGGCATGGTCTGCGGCATCGGCCGCGTCATGGGCCAGGAAGTCGTGGTCGTCGCCAACGACGCCACGGTCAAGGGCGGCACCTACTTCCCGATGACGGTGAAGAAGCACCTGCGCGCGCAGGAAGTCGCGCGCGAGAACAACCTGCCCTGCATCTACCTCGTCGACTCCGGCGGCGCGTTCCTGCCGCTGCAGGACGAGGTGTTCCCGGACAAGGAGCACTTCGGCCGCATCTTCTACAACCAGGCGCGGATGAGCGCGGAGAACATCCCGCAGGTCGCGGTGGTGATGGGCTCGTGCACCGCGGGCGGCGCCTACGTCCCGGCGATGAGCGACGAGTCGGGCATCGTGAAGGAACAGGGCACGATCTTCCTCGGCGGCCCGCCGCTGGTGAAGGCGGCGACCGGCGAAGTCGTCGATGCGGAAACGCTCGGTGGCGCCGACGTGCACACGTCGGTGTCGGGCGTGGCCGACCACTTCGCCGAGGACGACCGGCATGCGCTGCAGATCGCGCGCGACATCGTCGGCGGGCTCAACCGCCGCAAGTCGGTGTCGCTGGCCACGGTCGCGCCGCGCGAGCCGCTGCATCCGGCCGAGGAGCTGTACGGCATCGTGCCGAAGGACCCGCGCCGCCCGTTCGACATCCGCGAGGTGATCGCGCGCGTCGTCGACGGCAGCGAGCTGCAGGAGTTCAAGGCGCGCTACGGCAAGACGCTCGTCACCGGCTTCGCGCACATCCACGGCTACCCCGTCGGCGTGATCGCCAACAACGGCATCCTGTTCTCCGAGAGCGCGCTGAAGGGCGCGCACTTCATCGAGCTGTGCAACCAGCGCGGCATCCCGCTGGTGTTCCTGCAGAACATCACCGGCTTCATGGTCGGCCGCAAGTACGAACAGGCCGGCATCGCGAAGGACGGCGCGAAGATGGTGACCGCGGTGGCGTGCTCGCACGTGCCGAAGTTCACCGTCGTGATCGGCGGCAGCTTCGGCGCGGGCAACTACGCGATGTGCGGGCGCGCGTACGGCGCGCGCTTCCTGTGGATGTGGCCGAACGCGCGCATCAGCGTGATGGGCGGCGAGCAGGCGGCGGCGGTGCTGGCGACGGTGAAGCGCGACGGCATCGAGGCGCGCGGCGGCGAGTGGCCCGCGTCCGAGGAGGAAGCGTTCAAGGCGCCGGTGCGCGAGCAGTACGAGCACCAGGGCAGCCCGTGGTACGCGACCGCGCGCCTGTGGGACGACGGCATCATCGATCCGGCGGACACCCGGCGGGTGCTGGGGCTCGGCATTTCCGCGTCGCTGAACGCGGAAACCGCGACGGGCATGCGTTTCGGCGTGTTCCGGATGTAGTAGGCTCGCCCGACCGGGGACCCTCCCCATCCAACCCCGCTAGAGGGCATCAACATGGCGATCTTCGACCAGAAAACCGCGCCCAGGAAGGACGCTGCACCGTTCACTCCCGACCTGCCGCCGTTCCGCGAAGCGGGCCAGCCCGCCGCCGACGCCAGCCCGGCCACGAGCCCGGCGCCCGCCGCGCCGCGCCCGCAGGTCGTCGCCAAGGAATCGCTGATCGCCGCCGACCTCACCATCGAGGGCAAGATCGAGGGCAACGGCAACGTCCGCATCGCCGGCAAGTTCAAGGGCGACGTCAACGTGCAGGGCGACCTCACCATCGAGCAGGGCGCCAAGCTCACCGGCGGCGTGCGCGCGCGGCGCGTGGTCATCGCCGGCGAGCTCGAGGGCAACATCGAGGGCGCGCAGCAGGTCGAACTGCAGCAGGGCGGCGTCATCGCCGGCGACGTCAAGGCCGGCACGATGACGGTCGCCGCGGGCGCGCGCATGCGCGGCCAGGCCGACTTCGGCTGGGAAGACAAGGGCGGCAAGGCGGACAGCTTCTCCGCCGCATGAGCACCGTGCGCCCGGGGACGCCGGGCGCCACCCGCGCCTGTCCCCACTGCAAGGCGACGATCCTGGAAAGCGCCAGCGTGTGCCCCGCGTGCCGGGGCCACCTGCGCTACGACGAGGCGTCGGTCCAGCGCGAGAAGACGAAGGTGGTGCCGCTCAACATCGAGGGCACGCTCGTGCCCCCGGCGGGCGCGGATGCGTTCGAGTACGCGATGGTGCTGACGATCCGCAACGAGCGCGGCGAGGAAGTGAACCGCCAGGTGATCGGCGTCGGCGCGCTGTACGCGGACGAGGCGCGCAGCTTCACCCTGCAGGTCGAGATGACCGAGGCGACGGGCGCGAAGGCGCGCCGCAAGCACTGACCCTCGCTAGGGCTTGCAGGACTTGCAGGTGCCGCAGCCGTCGTCGCCGCCACCGCCGCCGCGCGGCGGAGGCGCGATCCACAGCCCGATCCGGCGCAGCCACGGCGCCCTGCCCTCGCGCACCAGCGGCACCGCGCAGGCGATGCGCGCGCGCCGCACGCCGCCGGGGAACTGCCGCCGCACGACGTAGGCAAGGCTCGCAAGCACCGCGAGCGCGATGACCACATACTGCAGGAGCAGGCCGGCGTCCATCAGCCGCCCGTGAGCAGGCGCGTGGCCTGGTAGGTGAGCAGCGAGGCGGCGTAGGCCATCGCGAACAGGTAGCCGGCGGCGATGCCGACCTGCTTCCACGAGCGGGTCTCGCGCCGGATCGTCGCCAGCGTCGAGATGCACTGCGGCGCGTAGATGTACCAGACCAACAGCGACAGCGCCGTGCCCAGCGACCACTGCGCGGCGATCAGCGGGCCAAGCTGCGCGGCGGCGATGTCGTCCGTCGCGGCCGAGAGCGCGTACACCGTCGCCAGCGAGGCGACCGCGACCTCGCGCGCGGCCAGCCCGGGAATCAGCGCGATGCAGATCTGCCAGTTGAAGCCGATCGGCGCGAACACCGCCTGCATCGCGCGGCCGATCCGGCCGGCGTAGCTGTAGTCGATCGGCGGCAGCGTGCCGCCGGCGGGCGGCGCCGGGAAGCTCGCCAGGAACCACAGCAGCACGGTCAGGGCGAGGATGATGCCGCCTACCCGCTTCAGGAAGATCGCGCCGCGCTCCCACAACCCGATCGCCAGATCGCGCGGGTGCGGCATGCGGTACGAGGGCAGCTCGAGCATCAGCGCGTGCTCGCCGCGGTCGCGCCGCCACTTCTTCATCGTCCACGCGACCAGCAGCGCGCTGAGGATGCCGGCGACGTACAGCGCGAACAGCACCAGGCCCTGCAGGTTGAAGAGGCCGGCCACGTGCCGGCGCGGGATGAACGCGCCGATCAGCAGCGTGTACACCGGCAGCCGCGCCGAGCAGGTCATCAGCGGCGCCACCATGATCGTCGCCAGCCGGTCGCGCGGATCCTGGATCGAGCGCGTCGCCATGATCCCGGGGATCGCGCAGGCGAAGCTCGACAGCAGCGGGATGAACGAGCGCCCCGACAGCCCGGCCTTGAACATCATCCGGTCGAGCAGGAACGCCGCGCGCGGCAGGTAGCCCGATTCCTCCAGCGACAGGATGAAGAGGAACAGGATCAGGATCTGCGGCAGGAACTCGACCACCGTACCGACGCCGGCGAACACGCCGTCGACCACGAGGCTGTGCAGCGGTCCCGCGGGCAGCGCGGCACCCGCGGCGGCGCCGAGCCAGGCCACGCCCGCGGCCACCGCGTCCTGCAGCGGCGCGGCCCAGGAGAACACCGCCTGGAACATCAGGAACATCACCACCGCCAGCGCCGCGAGGCCGAACACCGGATGCAGCAGCCAGCGGTCGAGCGCGTCGTCGATCTCGGCGGTGCGGCGCGGCATCGCCACCGTCGCCGCGAGCAGGCGACGGGTCTCGGCGTGCAGGTCGGCGCCTTCGGGCAGGCGCGCGGTCGGCGGCTGCAGCGCGTCGGCGGCGCGGTCGAGCGCGGCGACGAGGTCGCGCGCGCCGTCGCGGCGCACCGCCACCGTCGCCACCACCGGCACGCCGAGCTCGCGCGACAGCGCGTCGAGGTCCACGTCGATGCCGCGGCGGCGCGCGGCGTCGATCATGTTCACCGCGAGGATCATCGGCCGCCCGAGCTCGCGCAGTTCCAGCGCGAAGCGCAGGTGCAGGCGCAGGTTGGTCGCATCGACGACGCACACCAGCGCGTCGGGCGCCGGTTCGCCGGGCAGGAAGCCGCGGCACAGGTCGCGGGTGATCGCTTCGTCCAGGCTCGCCGCGTTGAGGCTGTACGCGCCCGGCAGGTCGAGCAGCGCGTAGCTGCGGCCGGAAGGCGAATTGAGCCGCCCTTCCTTGCGCTCGACGGTGACGCCGGCGTAGTTCGCGACTTTCTGCCGGCTGCCGGTCAGCTGGTTGAACAGCGCGGTCTTGCCGCAGTTCGGATTGCCGACGAGGGCGATGCGCAGCGGTTGCGCGGCGGCGCTCACGCGGCCACCTGCTGCACGCGCACGCGCGCCGCCTCGCTGCGGCGCAGGGCGAAACGGGTGAAGCCGACCTGCACCAGCAGCGGCTCGGCGCCGACCGGGCCGGCGGCCATCACTTCCACCGCTTCGCCCGCGACGAAGCCGAGCTCGCGCAGGCGGCGCGCGATCGCGTCGTTGGGCGCCAGGTCCTCGACGTGATCGACGATGGCGGCCACGCGCCGGGGCAGATCGGAAAGCTTCACGGAGCGTCCGAGCAAATGGGAATAGTTCTCATTATATACGGCTGCGGGCGCCAGCGTACGGGGGCGCGCCGGTATCATTCCCGGACCATGGATGTCCGGGAACCCGCATGAGCGCCGCCCCCTTCTCCCTGCGCCGCTCCGGCGCGGTCGCGACCGTCCGGCTGGAACGCCCCGAGGTCCACAACGCCTTCGACGACGCCCTGGTCGCCGGCCTGGTCCGGTGCCTGCTCGCGCTGGGCGCGGACCCGGCGGTGCGGGTGGTGGTGCTGGAGGGTTCCGGCGCCTCGTTCTCGGCCGGCGCCGACCTGCACTGGATGCGGCGCATGGCCGCGGCCGGCGAAGCCGCCAACCGCGACGACGCGCTCGCCCTCGCCGGCCTGCTGCGCGCGCTGGACGAACTGCCGAAGCCGACCATCGCCCGCGTCCACGGCGCCGCGTTCGGCGGCGGCGTCGGCCTGGTCGCCGCCTGCGACATCGCCATCGGCGTGCCCGGGGCGAAGTTCGGCCTGACCGAAAGCAGGCTGGGCCTGCTGCCCGCGGTGATCTCGCCCTACGTCGTGTCCGCGATCGGCGCGCGCCAGGCGCGCCGCTGGTTCGCGACCGCGGAAATCTTCGACGCCGCCGAAGCGCTGCGCATCGGCCTGCTCCACCAGGTCGTCGACGCCGACGCGCTCGACGCCGCCGTGCAGCGCCAGGTCGACCTGCTCCTCAAGGCCGGCCCGCGCGCCGCCGCGAACGCGAAGGCGCTGGTGCGCACCGTCGTCGCCACCGACGGCTCGCCCACCGGCCGCGCCGAGCTCGCCGCCGCCCCCGCCGAGCTCCTCGCGGCCCTGCGCGTCTCCCCCGAAGGCCAGGAAGGCATCGCCGCCTTCCTCGAGAAGCGCCCGCCAGCCTGGGGCGGGTAAAGCTTTTCAGCCACGGATGAACACGGATGGACACGGATAAGGCAAGAAGGAATGGCAACGCATGGATGCGGACGTCCTGGTTCATCGGGATCTTACGGAGCGCGTGATCGGTGCCTTCTACAGCACCTACAACGAACTGGGGTTCGGTTTCCTGGAATCGGTGTACGAAAATGCGCTTGCTTTCCAGTTGGAAAATTGCGGGCTGAAGGTTCTTCGCCAGCACCCGATCGTGGTGAATTTCCGTGGGCGTGTCGTCGGTGAATTCCGGGCGGATCTATTCGTCGAGGACGTGTTGCTCGTTGAGATCAAGAGCGCGAGGAGTCTCGTTCCAGTGCATGAGGCGCAGCTGCTGAACTACCTGAAGGCGACCGGGCTCAGGCTAGGCCTTCTCGCGAATTTCGGGCCTCGCCCCGAGTTCCGGCGGCTGGTGTTCTAACCCGATAAGCTCTATCCGTGTTCATCCGTGGCCGAAATGACATGTTCCAGAAAGTACTGATTGCCAACCGGGGGGAGATCGCGTGCCGGGTGATCCGGACGTGCCGGCGCATGGGCATCCGCACCGTCGCGGTGTATTCCGAAGCCGACGCCGATGCGCAGCACGTGCGGCTGGCCGACGAGGCGCACCCGATCGGCGGCTCGCGGCCGCAGGACTCGTACCTGCGCGGCGACGCGATCCTCGAGGTCGCGCTGCGCAGCGGCGCGCAGGCGATCCATCCGGGCTACGGCTTCCTCAGCGAGAACGCGGACTTCGCCGACGCGGTGGAGGCGGCGGGCGTAGTGTTCATCGGTCCCAAGGCCGCGTCGATGCGGAAGATGGGCAGCAAGGCCGGCGCCAAGGACCTGATGCAGGCCGCGGGCGTGCCGGTGGTGCCGGGCTACACCGGCGAGGACCAGTCGCCCGAACTGCTCGCGCGCGAGGCGGCGCGGATCGGGTTCCCGCTGATGATCAAGGCCGCGCACGGCGGCGGCGGCAAGGGCATGCGCATCGTGCGCGCGCAGGACGAGTTCGCCGCGGCGCTGGAAAGCTGCCAGCGCGAAGCCGCCAACGCGTTCGGCCGCGACCGCGTGCTGCTCGAGCGCTATGTCGAGTCGCCGCGCCACATCGAGATCCAGGTGTTCGGCGACGCGCACGGCAACGCCATCCACCTCAACGAGCGCGAGTGCTCGGCGCAGCGCCGCTACCAGAAGGTGCTGGAGGAATCGCCCTCGCCGTTCCTGACGCCGGAGCTGCGCGCGGCGATGGGCGCGGCCGCGGTGCAGGCGGCACGCGCGATCGACTACGCCAACGCGGGCACGGTGGAGTTCATCGTCGCGCCGTCTGGCGAATTCTTCTTCATGGAGATCAACACGCGCCTGCAGGTCGAGCATCCGGTCACCGAGATGACGACCGGGCTGGACCTGGTCGAATGGCAGCTGCACGTGGCCGCCGGCGAACCGCTGCCGCTGGCGCAGGTGGACGTGCCGCAGTACGGACACGCCATCGAGGTGCGCCTGTATGCAGAGGATCCGGAAGCCGGTTTCCTGCCCGGATCGGGCAAGCTCGAGCGCCTGCGCCTGCCGAAGCCGTCGACGCGCGTGCGCATCGATTCCGGCGTGGTCGAGGGCGACGTGGTCACGATCTTCTACGATCCGATGATCGCCAAGCTCATCGTCCACGGCGCCGACCGCGACGAGGCGCTGGCGCGCATGCGCGAAGCGCTCGCGCAATGCGACGTCGCGGGCCCGAAGTCCAACATCGCCTTCCTCGAGCGCCTCGTGCGCCATCCGGCGATCGTCGACGGCAGCATCGACACCGGCTACCTCGACCGGCACCTCGAGGAGTTCGTCCCGCAGGCCGGCGACGACGTGCCGGAACACGCGCTGGCCGCGGCCTGCACGATCGAACTGCTGCTGCAGGAACGGGCGCGCGCGGCGGAAGCCGCCGCCTCCGGCGACCCCGGTTCGCCGTGGGCGCGCGCCGACGGCTGGCGCCTGGGCCATCCGGGCAAGCGCGTCGTCGTGCTCGTGCACGGCGGCGAACGCGTGGAGATCGCCGCGCACGGCAACGGCGGCGACTACACCCTCGAATGGAACGGCACGCAGGCGCGTGTGCGCAACGCGCTGCTCGCCGACGGCGGCTTCAGCGCCGAGATCGACGGCACCGTGCGCCGCCTGCGCGCCGGCATCGATGCGGCCCACGTGCTGCTGCACGACGGCCAGACCCGCCGCGTGTTCGAACGCGCGGCCGCCTTCGCCTACCGCGCCAGCGCGGCCGGCGGCGGCGACCGCGTCGTCGCGCCGATGCCGGGCCGCGTCGTGCTGACCCGCGTCCAGGCCGGTGACGCCGTGACCGAAGGCCAGGAGCTCGCGATCATGGAAGCGATGAAGATGGAAATCACCCTGCGTGCGCCGCGCGCCGGCACGATCGCCGCGGTGCAGGCGGAAGCCGGCGAATTCGTCGAAGCCGACGCGGTG
>JBQCJF010000091.1:0-14748 GCA_051953015.1 Luteimonas sp. | reverse complement strand
CGCGGTCCTGCCCGCCGCGGCGCCGGACGCCGCGCCCGACGAGCGTTCGTCCTACGCCTTCGTGCGCAAGGGCCAGGACGGCATCTCGATGTCCGGCAACAGCGACGACATCGACGACATCGAGGCCGCCCGCGCGCGCGTCGACGGCGACTTCCTCTGGTTCCGCCGCGACGGCAAGGCATGGATGATCCGCGACGCGGACACCATCGCCCGCGCGCGCCAGGCCTGGGCCGGCACCGAGGCCATCGAGAAGGAAATGCACGCGCTCGAATCGCAGATGAAGCCGCACGAGGCGCAGCTGCAGGCCCTGAGCGCGCGCATGCAGTCGCTGGATTCGGTCGACGCCATGCAGTCGCCGGACGCCAGGGACGCCGTTCGCAGGATGGAAGCGCTGGGCAGGCAGATGGAAGGCCTGGCCGAGCGCCAGGCCGAACTGTCGCTGCGCGCGCATCGCGCCGACGACGCCGAGCGCGCGCGCCTGGACCTGGAGCGCGAGCAGCTCGATCGCCGGCGGGAGTCGCTGGACGCCGAGATGGAACGCCACAGCGCCACGATCGAAGCCATGAGCGCGCGCATGTCCGGGCAGGCCGCGCCGCGCGAAGCGCTCGCCCGCGAGATGGAAGCGGCGAGCAAGCCGATGCAGGCCATCGGCGAGCAGATGCAGGGCGTCGGCCAGCGCATCGAACGCGCCGCCCGGGCCGCCGATCTCCAGGTGCGCTCGCTGATCGACCAGGCCTGGCGCAACGGCCGCGCCGAGCCCGTGCCCGCGTTGCGCTGAACGGCGCGCGTCGCGGCCCGGCGCGGGTCGCGACGCCGCGGCGGCGGCGATTCCAGCAGGCTTTGCGCTAGGCTTGGCGGCACGCCTCCCACGAGCGACCGATCATGCGCAAGCTCCACAGACAGGCCGCCCAGGCCGCCTTCGTCGCCCTCGCCGCGCTGCCGCTGGCGTCCGCGCCGGCGCTGGCGAGCAGTTTCGCCGGCACCTCGGCCGGCACCTCCGCCGGCGGCACCTCCGCTTCGTCCGGCAGCACTTCCGGCGACGAGAAGATCGTGCTGCAGGCCCGCGACGATGCCGCCTGCTTCGTCGCCAGCGACGGCGCGATCCGCGGCGCCATGCTGGAAGCCGCGCTGGCGGCGCTGCGCGAACACCAGCCGGCGCTGCGCGAGCACAGCGACCGGGCCCTGGCGCAGGCGATCCTCGCGCGTTGAACGCGCGGCGGCGCGCCGGCGCCGCCGGCTGGCTGGCCTGCCTCTGCCTGCTCGCCTGCGCGGCGCCCGCGCAGGCGCTGCGGTTCGTGCCGGCCGAAGCAACGCTGTCGCCGCCCGAAGCGGCGCGCGCGCAGGCCGTGCTCGACGACGCGGCGCGGCGGCTTCCGCCGCGCTGGACGCAGGCGCTGGGAACGGTGCGCGTCGAATGGCGCGATGACCTGCCCGCGGGCGTCGAGGGCCGCGCGTTCGGCACCGGCGCGGCGCACGCGCGCATCCTGCTGCGACGATCGCTGCTCGACGCCGCGCAGGACGACCGCGCCGCGCGGGCCGCGATCCTGCACGAGCTCGCGCACCTGTACGACCGCAGCGCCGAGGGCGGCCTCTCCCGCGACCCGCGCCTGCTCGCGCTCGCCGGCTGGGAGGACGCGCCGCTGCGACCGTGGCGCACGCGCAACGCCTTCACCGACCGCAGCCCGGACCGCTACGAACTGCGCGATCCGGTCGAATACGTCGCCGTGAACCTGGAGCATTTCCTGCTCGACGCCGACTACGCGTGCCGCCGCCCGGCGATGGACCGCTACCTCGCGGAGAAAACCGGCGCGATGCCCGCGCAGGCGGATTGCGACCCCGCCCTGCCCTTCATGCAGGCCGCGCCGGACGCGGCGACGCCGCTGCTCGCGCTCGACCCCGCGCGCGTCTACGCCGTGGACTACCTGCTCGCCGAAGGCGACGCGGAACCGATGAGCCGCTGGGGCCACGCGATGCTGCGCCTCGTCGTCTGCGCGCCCGGGCACGCGCCGGGCCCGGCGTGCCGCCTCGACCTCGCCTACCACCAGGTGCTGTCGTTCCGCGCCTTCGTCGACGACGTGCAGGTGTCGAGCTGGCGCGGACTGACCGGTTCGTATCCGTCGCGGCTGTTCCTGCTGCCCCTGTCGCAGGTGGTGGACGAATACACCAAGGTCGAACTGCGCGGCCTGCGCTCGATCCCGCTGCGGCTGTCGCCCGGGGACATCGCGACGCTGCTGCAACGCGCGGCGCTCGTGCACTGGAGCTACGACGGCCGCTACCGCTTCGTCGGCAACAACTGCGCGGTCGAAACGGCGCGCCTGCTGCAGGACGGGGTGCCGCGCCTGTCGCAGCTGCGACTCCTGTCGATCACGCCCCGCGGCGTGCTCCGCCGGCTCGAGCGCGCGGACCTGGTCGACGCCGTTCCCGCCGACCGCGCGGAAGCGATGCGGCTGGGCTACTACTTCGAACCGATGAGCGCGCGCTACCAGGCGATGTACGAGGTCGCGCGCACTTCGCTGCATCTGCCGGAAGGGCGCTTCCAGGACTGGTTCGCGCTGCCGCCGCGGTCGCGCGCCGCGGCGTTCGACAGGGCCGACCTGCGCGCCGCGGCCGCCCTGCTCGTGCTGGAGGAAGCGGCGCTGCGCCGCCAGGAGCTGCGGGCGCGCGACACGCTCAAGCACCGCATGCCCATGGCCGGCCGCGACGCCGCGAAGGGACTGCTGCAGCTCGAGGACACGCTGACGCGGCCCGCGTTGCTGGTGCCCGGCGAGGGCTACGGCATCCCGCAGGCCGGCGAACGCGATGCCGTGGCACGCGATGCCGCGTCGCTCGCGGCGCGCTGGCGCCGGCAGCGCGACGCGCTGCTCGCGCAGGCCCGCGACTGGCTGCCCGCGCCGCAGCGCGAGGCGCTCGACGCGACCGAGGCCAACGTCGCCGCGCTGGGCGCGCGCCTGCGCCAGCTGGCGGCCCCGCCCGCGCGCTAGAATCCGGCCGAAGTCACGGGGGAAGACGATGCCGCAACGCGCGCGCGCCGCGATCGCATTCGTGGTGCTGTTCCTGCTGTACCAGTCCGCCGAGGGCATCGGCGATCGCGTCCTGCACAGCTTCGCCGCGCAGGCGACGCTGATGACCGCCTGCGTCGTGGCCGCCTGGCCGCTGTCGCGCTGGCTCGGCTTCCGCGGCTACGGCGCATGGGCGCTCGATGCGCGCGTCGCGAGTTTCGGCTGGCTGGGCATCGGCCTGGCGCTGGCGCTCTCGGCCAAGGCGATCGCGCTGTGGATCGGCGTGCGCATGGGGATCTACGTGGCGGCGGCGGGCGTCGCCGCGCAACCGGCGGCGATGGTCGCGGCCGCGCTGCCGATGCTGCTGCTGTCCACCTTCGTGCCGTCCGTCGCCGAGGACATCCTCGCGCGCGGCTTCTGGTACCGCGGCGCCGGCATCGCGTGGCGCCGCGGCGTCGCCTTCGTCGCGTTCTCGAGCCTGGCCTACGTCGCCAACCACATCTTCCGGCTGGACCTGGGCGCGCCGGAATGGACGATGCTCGCCTGCTTCGGCATCGCCTACGCGACCGCGCTGTGGCGCACGGGCACGCTGTGGGCGGCGGTCGGCCTGCACTGGGGCTGGAACCTCGGCAACCACCTCGGCGACGCGCTGGTGCCGCTGGACATCGCCGCCCCCGCCGCGTCGCCGCTGCTCTCGGCGGCGATCCATCTGGTATTTGCCGCGGCGATCCTCCTGATGACGCGCGACGCCGCGCGCAGGCCTCAGGGGTGGGCGAGCGCGTAGTCGATCGCGGCGCGCGCCGCGGCGACCTGCGCCGCGTTGCACTGCTCCGGCGTCGCCCGCGGACTGTCCGGATAGACCTCGGTGGTGGTCGTGTAGCGCGCGCCGGTGATGCCCGCGCACAGGCCGAGCTCGACCAGCGCGTAGCGGATCACGCCGGGCGACACCACCGGCGAGCCGATGATCGTGCCGTCGGGATCCGCCGGCGCGATGTGGGTCACCTGTGCCACCGCGTCGATGATCGCCTGCTGGAACGCCGGCTGCGGGTTCTCCGCGTCGTCGACGAGGTAGAAGCCGTCGGGGATCGTCCCCGGCACGAACGGCTTGCCGTCGCGCGCCGCGAGCGCCGGGCGGAATTCGGATTCGTCGGTGTCGGTGGTCTCGTGCAGGTCGATGTGCATGGCGACCTGCCCGCGCAGCGGCTCCACCAGCCGCATGAACGCGGCGGATTCCTGCGCCGGGCTGCCCGCTCGGAAATTGCGGTTCGGGTCGAGCGCGTCCGCGTTCCAGCGCTGGATGCGCTCGTAGCCCCAGGGGCTGACGCAGGGCGCGACCAGCACGTTCGCGCGCCCCGCGTAATCGGCCAGGTGCGCATCGATGAAGCGCAGCGCGCCGTGCACGCCGCTGGTCTCGTAGCCGTGCACGCCGCCGTTCACCAGCATCACCGGCAGGCCCTCGCGCCATGCCCGGTCGCGCACCGCGAACAGCGGGAAGCGGCCGTCGGCGCCGTAGTCGAGCTCGCCGTACTGCGCGACGTCGAAGCGGCCGCGGAAGCGCTCGATCGCCGTCAGCACGTCGTCCGCATAGCTGCGCTGTTTCGACTGGCGCGCGCGCCAGGCCGCCTTGTCCGCGGCATTCCAGGGCTGGCCGGGCGTGCCGACGGGATAGGCGGCGTGGATCGCGGGCATGGCGGGTTCCGGGGGCAGAGCGCGGGATGGCATTATCGCGTAGGATGGACCGGCTCGTGTTTTCCACGTGCGTCCCGTCCGGCAGTCTCCATCGTCGCTCGCTGCGCTCCCCTCCACGCGTCGCTCCCTTCCAGCGGGAGACGCCCCTTCCGGAGCGCGCCATGCCTCGATCGAAGAACGACACGCCTGCGCCGTCGAAGACGGCCCACCTGTTCGCCGGACGCAAGCCGCGCGACCGCCCCGAAGTCACCCACGAAACGCTGACCGCCGACATCGCGGCGTTCCGCAACGCCGGCGGCACGATCGAAGTGCTCGGCACGACGCGCTCGCTGCTGCGGATCGGCCGCGAGGGCGACGAGCCGGCGCCGCCCCTTCCCGCCAACCCGTCGGCCGCCCGACGCCGACGCTGATCCCAGGAGGAATGCCGATTGGCCAAGCCCAACTACGGTTTCGAGAAGCGCCAGCGCGAGCTGGCGAAGAAGAAGAAGCAGGACGAAAAGAATGCGCGCAAGCGCGATTCGCGCGCCGCCCGCACCGACGCCGATGCACCGGCGGCCGAGCCCGCCGCGGAAGCGGACGTGGATGCGGCGGCTCCGGCGACCGCAGCCGCGGCGCCTGCCCCGCGCGTCCACCTGCGGACGCCGCCTTCCGGGGACGCCGGGACCTGACGCTCTCCGGAAGCGACGTGTCGGTGGTCATCCTGCCGAGGAGCACTCCCCCTCGGCGGCGTCTCCGGATGGAATGAGCGCTCCGTCTCCATGGAGCCTCCCTTGGCCCACGCCAGCCGCCTCCTCTTCCCGGTCCTCGCGCTCGCTTCCGCCGCGCCGTTTTTCGCCTGCGCCGCGCCGTTCGCCCGCGCCGCGCCGGCCGATGCCGCCGCCGCGGTCACGGTCGTCTCGCCCGCCGACCTGCACCTCGACCGGCTGCGGCCCGCGACGATGACCTACCTCGTCTACATGCACGGCGTGGCCGACACCGGCTTTTCGCGTCCGATGCTCGCGACCACCGAGGTGAAGCGCGAACGGACCGGCGGCGCGGACGCGTGGGCCATCGAGCAACATTGGGAGGACGAAACCGGCGTCGTCCATACCGCCCGCACCGTGCACGCGGCGGCCGACGCCGCCACGCTCTCGCAGACGTCCACCTGGACGCGCCAGGGCACGACGTTCACCACCACGGTGCTGCCGCGCGAAGCACGCGGCAGCATCGAGGGCGACATTCCCGACGCCGCGCGCGAGCGCATGCAGGCCGGGTTCGCGACCATGGACGACGGCTGGTGGCTCAACTGGCACTCCGACCTGACCCTGCTGCCGCTGCTGCCCTACGAAAAGGGCGGCACCCTGCGCGTGCGCCTGTTCGACGTCGGCATGCCGGCGCCGATGGACGTCGACTACACCGTCGCCGGCGAGCGCACGCTGCAGGGCGCCGACGGCACGGCGCACGACTGCTGGCTGGTCGAGACCGAGAGCGGCAAGCCGGGTTCCGGCAACTACCAGCGCTTCTGGATCGACAAGGCGCGCCGCGTCGTCGTGAAGGAGGAGGACGTGTTCAACGGCCAGTACCGCTCGAAGATGCTGCTCGCCGCGCCCGCCGTGGTCGAGTTCGCGCTGCCGCCGAAGCAGTCCTGACCTGCGGCGCGAACCGTGCGCGACGCGTTCAGTCGTCGCCGGACGGTTCGAGCAGGTCCGCGGGGTCGTGGTCGTAGTCGAGCAGTTCGCCCGGCGCGCACGCCAGCACCGCGCACAGCTTCGCCAGCGTGCGGAAGCGGATGCCCTTGACCTTGCCGCTGCGGAACAGCGACATCTGCGTTTCGCTGATGCCGACGTCCGCGGCCAGCTCGCGCGCGGTCATGCCGCGGCGCGCGAGCATCGCATCGAGGGTGACCCGGATCGGCATCAGAGGATGTCGTCCAGTTCGGCCTGCAGCGCGCGCGCCTGGTCGACCAGCCGCGCCATGAGCACCAGCGCGGCGCCGACCACGCCGAGCACGATGCCGGAGAGGTCGAAGTAGAGGTAGCCGCCGTGGCCGCCGGCGATCCAGCGCGACAGGTTGGTCACCGCGAACACGTTGAACAGCGCGCCGGCGAGCACGCCGATGCCGATGTGGCGCATCGCGCGCGCCACCGCGGGCTGGAACGTCGCGCCGGACGCAAGGTCGCCCAGCGCGCGCTGCACCGCCCACAGCGCCCACAGATAGCCGAGCGCCGGCAGGAAGTGCACGGCGACCAGCATCGCCTCGGTCCCGCTGATGCGGCCGGGATCGTCCGGGCGCCACGCGCCGGCGATCGCGGCCACGTCGATCACGCCCACCAGCACGCACAGGCAGGCGAACACGAACAGGGTGGCGATGCGCAGGAGGCGGCACTGGCTGCGGAAGCGGTCGGAAGCCGGCATCGGCGGGTCCTCGGGCAGGGCGGATGGTGGCGAGGGCTGGCAGGCGCCGGGCGCGGCCGGCAGGGCGGCCATGACTGATGGCCCAGATGCCGACTTTAACCTTGACTTAAAGTTTTTGCCACCCTATAACTTTATACCAGACTTAAAACCCCCGGAACCCGCCGCCATGCCTGCCGCAATCGAAACCCTCGACCTGACCCGCCGCTTCGGCGACCGCGCCGCGGTCGACCGGATCTCGATGACCGTGCCCGAACGCAGCATCTACGGCTTCCTGGGCCGCAACGGCGCCGGCAAGACCACCACGATCAAGCTGCTGCTGGGCCTGCTGCGTCCCGACGCCGGGCAGGCGCGCATCGCGGGCGTCGACGTGGCGGCCGACCGCATCGGCGCCGCGCGCAAGGTCGGCGCGCTGCTGGAGGCGCAGGGCTTCTACGCCCACCTCACCGGCCGCGAGAACCTCGACCTCACCCGCCGCCTGCTCGGCCTGCCCGCCGCCGAGGTCGATCGCGTGCTCGAGGTCGCGGAGATGAGCGCGCACGGGCGCCGCCGCGTCGCCGATTATTCGCTCGGCATGCGCCAGCGCCTCGGCCTGGCCCGCGCGATGCTCGGCGCGCCGCCGGTGCTGGTGCTCGACGAACCGACCAACGGCCTCGATCCCGAAGGCATCGCCGACATGCGCCGCTTCCTGCGCGAATTGCCCGCGCGCACCGGCGCGACGGTGCTGCTGTCCAGCCACCTGCTCGACGAGATCGAGCGCACCGCCACCCACGTCGGCATCCTCAGCCAGGGCAGGCTGGTGCTCGAAGGGGCGCTCGCAACGCTCAAGGCGGGGCTCGCGAGCGAAGTCGCCATCGGTACCGACGCGCCGGAGCGCGCCGCCGGCCTCGCCCGCGAGCACGGCTTCGACATCGAGCAGCGCGACGGCGAGCTGATCGCGCGCTTCGCGCCGCAGGAAGACGCGCACGGCGCGGCCGCCGCGCTCAACCGCGTGCTCTGCACCGCCGGCGTGCGCGTCCACGCGCTCGCGCCGCGGCAGCGCACCCTCGAAACCCTCTATCGCCAGTCGGCGCCCGCCGCGCTCGCTTGAGCGCGCCCCCACGCTCCCGCAGCGCAACGCATCCGGAACCCGCCGCCATGTCCCGCATCCCCGTCTCGTCGTTCTCCACCGCCCTCGCCGTCGAAGCCTGGAAGCTGCGTCGCTCGCTCGCGCTCCTGCTGGCCGCGGTCGCGCCGTTGCTGATCGCGATCTTCCTCTTCTTCAACCTCACGCGGCTCAGGCAGGCGATGCCGTGGGAGATGGCCCTGCAGACCTCGGTCGCGATCTGGGCGTTCTTCATGCTGCCGATGAGCGTCACCGCGCTGACCGCGCTGGTCGCGCACACCGAGCACGGCCCGCGCGCCTGGGACCACCTGCGCGCGCTCCCGCTGCCGCGCTGGCACCTGTACGCCGCCAAGGCGCTGTGCGTGCTGGGGGTGGTCGCGGCGATGAGCGCGCTGCTCGCGCTGCTGTCGACGGCCGCGGTGATGCTGGCCGGCTGGTGGAAGCCGGCCGTGGCGGCCAGCGGGACGCCCGACTTCGCGGCGTATGCGCTGCTGCTGGCGCGCGTCTTCGTGGCCGCGTGGCTGCTGGTCGCCGTGCAGCTGTGGATCGCGCTGCGCTACGCGAGCTTCGTCCCCGCGCTGGCGACCGGCATCGGCGGCACTTTCTTCGCGGTGGTCGCGACGTCGGCGAAGGCCGGCATGCTGCTGCCCTGGCAGATCCCGGTGAACCAGCTCGCGGCGGAGCCGGCGCGCGCCGACCTCACGCTCGCGCTGGGCTGCATCGGCGGCGCGATCGCGTTCGGGCTGATGCTGTGGCGGATGAGCCGGCGCGAAGTCCCGGCCTGACGCCGGCGTGGCTGCGGGGCGCGCCGGCTGCGGCTACGATGCGGGCATGGCCACGAAACTCCTGCCCGCCCTTGTCCTGCTGGCCGCGATCGCCGCGCCCACCGCGCACGCCGCCGAGCCCATCGCCACGACGCCCGCGGTCGCCACGCCGGTCGCCACGGTGCGCGTTGCCTTCGACCGCGACGGCATCACGGACACGCGCGTCACCGGCTTCGCGGACCGCGACGCGGGCCGCAAGGTCACCGCCGGCGACCCGGTGCGCGTCGCCTCGATCTCCAAGCTCGTCACCACCATCGGCGTGATGCGCCTGGTCGAGGCCGGCAAGCTCGACCTCGACGCCGACGTCGGCGACGCGCTCGGCTTCCCGCTGCGCAACCCGGCGTTCCCGGACAAGCCCGTCACGCTGCGCCTGCTGCTTTCGCACCGTTCCAGCCTCACCGACGCGGCCGGCTACTGGCAGACCCCGCTGGACGGCAAGCTCCGCGACATCCTCGACGACCCGAAGGCTTGGGATCCGAAGCACGCGCCCGGCACGTACTTCCGCTACACCAACCTCAACTTCCCGGTCGTGGCGCAGGTGATGGAGCGCGCCACCGGCGAGCGCTTCGACAGGCTGATGGACCGGCTCGTGCTGCGCCCGCTCGGCATCGAGGGCTGCTTCAACTGGGCGCTGTGCAACGACGCCGCGGTGGCGCGCGCGGTCGTCATCTACGACGGCGACGGCAAACCGGCCAAGGACGACCTGCACGGCCGCCGGCCGGACTGCCCGGTGAATCCCGCCGAAGACGGCAGTTGCGACCTCGCGCAATGGCGCGCCGGCGAAAACGGCGGCCTGTTCTCGCCGCAGGGCGGGCTGCGCATCTCGATGGACGGGCTCGCGCGTATCGGCCGCATGCTGCTGCGCGAAGGCGAACTCGACGGCGTGCGCATCCTCTCGCCCGCGTCGGTGCGCGCAATGGCGACCCCGCTGTGGCAGTACGCGCCGGGCGAAGGCCTGACCTACGAGGAAGACACCGGCGACCTCGGCGACGGCTTCTTCTGCCGCTACGGCATGGCGGTGCAGACGCTGGCGACGCCGGTCGAAGGCTGCCGCGACGATCCCTTCGGCGACGGCGTCGCGCGCGTCGGCCACTCCGGCTCGGCCTACGGCCTGCAGTCGGGGCTGTGGCTCGATCGCGAGGGCGGCAAGGGCGTCGTCTGGTTCGCCACCGGCATGCCGGACGAACGCCTCGGCGGGCGCTCGGCGTTCAGCGCGGTCGAGGAAGCGCTGGCGCACTGACGCGGGCAGGACGCACGCCCAACGCGAGGGATCATCAGCGCGCCTGGCGCCGGAACGTGCGGTCGCGCCACTGGATCGCGTCGCCGGCAGCGTTGCAGGCGAAGGCTTCGGGCGGCTCGAGCGTGCCGTCCCACGCGGCGAACAGGCCGGGGCTCGCGGGTTCGAGGACGAGGTGGCGCGCGCCGGCATCGGCGACGAGCCCGCCGTCCGCGGCGCGCACCACGAGCGCGCCGAACAGCGGTTCGTCGAAGGTGCCCGCGCAGCGCTGCAGCGATGCCGCGTCCGGTCTCCACGTCCAGCCGCCCCAGGCGGCGTCGGCGCGCGCGTCGGCGACGGCCTGCGCGCGCTTCCGCGCCTTGCCGGCGATGCGATCCGGCAGCGCAGCCACGGCCGCGTCCAGCCGCGCGGTCTCGCCGCCCTGCCCCGTCGCCAGGCCGATGAAGGCCTTCATGACTTCCAGCTCGAAGCCTTCCATCGCGCTGTCGCTGTCCACCGCCAGCGCGAGGCCCGCGTGCGCGGACGGCACCAGCACCGTCACCGACACCGCGCCGGTGTAGGAGCCCGGGTGCATCAGCGCGCGCTGTCCCTTGTACGCGCAGCTGTACCAGCCGAGGCTGTAGCCGTCGCAGTCGATCTCGCCGTCGGCCAGCTTCGCCGCGGCGAGGGGCCGTTGCGCGCGCTGGAAGTCGGTCGCGTCGAGTCCCTTGCCGGCGCCCGCCAGGCCGAGGTTGGCCTGCATCCACGTCGCCATCGCGCGCGACGACGCGAGCAGTCCGCCGGCCGCGTGCATCAGCGCGTCGGGCTTGGGCGCGACGGCGCGCCAGCCCTGCCCGTCCCACTGGTGGTTCCAGGCGATGCGCCCCGCCGGCACGCGCGATGGCCGCGACACCACGCCGTCGTCCAGCTGCAGCGGCCGCAGCACCTCCGCGTCGAGCCAGTCGCGCCAGTTGCGGCCGGTCCGCGCTTCGAGCGCGGCGCCGTAGACCAGGTCGCCGAGGTTCGCGTAACGGAAGCCCGGCTCGCGCACCGCGGTTTCCGTCGCCAGCCAGCGCGGATAGTCCTGCGCCGGGAGGTCGCGCACGTAGGCGGTGACGAAGTTGAGCGTGTCGGTCGTCAGCCCTTCCTGGTGCGACAGCAGGTCCGACATCGTGATGCGTCGCGGGTCCGCGGGCGCCGGCAAGCGGACGTCGGGCCAGACCTCGGCCAGGGTCGTGTCCAGCGGCAGCACGCCCTTGCGGTCGAGCACCGCGGCCAGCAGGCCCATGAACGACTTGGTCTGCGAGGCGATGTAGAACAGCGTGTCGGCGTCGACATCGCCCGGCTGCCCTGCCGTCCGCCGCCCCTGCGCGTGGATCCACGGCGCGGCGTCGCCCTGCACGATCACGGCCGAAACCGCCGGGAACGCGCCCGGCACGGACCGGGCGGCGTCGAGCGCGCGCGCGATGGGCGCGCTCAGCGCCGTCGACACCTCGGGTTGCGGAGGCGCCGATGCGGGGGAAAGCGTCGCGGCGCGCGCGGGCGCCGCGACGGCCAGCAGCGCAGCGGAAGACAGGACAAGGGCAAGCGCCCCGCGGCGTCGACGGACAGGCATGGCGGCATCCCGCTGGAAAGTCCTGCCTTTGAGACGCCGGGGCGCCCGCCGGTTGCAGCGCCGGTCAGTGCTTCGCGGGCCGGTAGTTGCCGCCGAGGTTGCGCGAGGCGATGTTGATCCGGTTCCAGCCATTGATCGCCACCACCAGCAGGGTCAGGTCGACCAGCGCATCGTCATCGAACAGCTGCCGGGCGCGCTCGTACAGCGCGTCGGAGACGGCGTCGTGCGAGGCGAGCTCGGTGAGTTCCTCGGCCCAGGCCAGCGCGACCTGCTCGCGCTCGCCGTAGAGCTTCGTATCGCGCCAGGCGGGCAGCAGGTACAGGCGCTGCTCGGTCTCGCCGGCGGCGCGCGCGTCCTTGCTGTGCATGTCCAGGCAATAGGCGCAGCCGTTGATCTGCGACACGCGCATCAGCACGAGATGGATGAGTTCCGGCTCGAGCCGGCCGCCGGCCTCGACCTGCTGGCTCAGGGCGAGCAACGGCTGCATCGCCGGAGAGTGCTTCACGACGGAAAAACGGTTCACGGGGAGGGCTCCTTGCGGTGCGGCGGCCGGAATGGCCGCCAGCTTCAGTGCAGGGACGCGGCGGGCGGCGGATCCGTGACAGGCCGCAGGCGGGCGAGCTTGCCCGGATGGCGCAGCGCATGGATCGCGGTGATGCGCTCGCCGTCGCATTCGACCCACATCGCGCTGAACAGCGTGTCACCCTGGAGCATGAACAAGGCCGGCGCGCCGTTGAGCGTGGCGAGCTGGTAGCGCACGCCGTTGCCGCGCAGGTTGCGGCCGAGCTGCAGGTAGAGCCGCGCGAGCCGCTCCGCGCCATGCAGCGGATGCAGCGTCGCGCGGGCGACGCCGCCGCCGTCGCTGATGTGGATCGCGTCTTCGGCGAACAGCGCCTGCAGCGTGTCGAGGGTGGGCTCGGCCATCGCCGCGACGAAACGCTGCAGCATCCGACGCTGCGCCGCCGCGTCGACGCGGAAGCGCGGCCGGCCTTCGCGCAGGCGCTGCTTCGCCCGGTGCACGCGCTGGCGGCAGGCGTCCTCGGCGATGCCGAGGATCGCGGCGGTTTCCGCGTGGTTGTAGTCGAAGACCTCGTGCAGCAGGAACGCGGCGCGCTCCTCCGGGCCCAGCCGCTCGAGCAGCAGCAGGAACGACAGGGTCAGCGATTCGCTGCGCCCCAGCGCCGCGTCCGGGTGTTCGGCGTCGGGGACCAGCGGCTCCGGCAGCCACGGGCCGGTGTAGTGCTCGCGCTCGGCGCGGGCGCGGCGCAGCCGGTCGAGCGCGAGCCGGGTCGTCACCGTCACCAGCCAGGCTTCCGGATCGTCGAGCGCGGCGACGTCCCGGGCGTGCAGGCGCAGCCAGGCGTCCTGCAGCACCTCCTCGGCGTCGGCCGGCGTGCCGAGCATGCGGTAGGCCAGGCCGAACAGGCGGCTGCGATGCTGCTCGAACAGGGCGGTCGGGTCTTCCATGCGCAGGTTCCTCGGTCGGACCACGCCAGGACGCGCGACCGCGGTCGAACGTGACCGCGGCGCCGCGGGACGGCGGCCCGTCAGCTCACGCGCGGCGCAGCAGCGCGCCCGCGCGGCCGGTGCGCTCGCCGGCCTCGAACGCGGGCTGGCCGTTGACCACCACCAGGTCGAAGCCCTCGGCCATCAGCGTCGGATGCACGTAATCGGCGCGCGCGTGCACCTTCGCCGGATCGAACAGCACCAGGTCGGCCTTCGCGCCCTCGCGGACCGTGCCGCGGTCGGGCAGGCGCAGGATCGACGCCGGCAGCGACGTCGCCTTGCGCACCGCTTCCTCGAGCGTCAGCCGCGAGGTCCGCACCGCGAATTCCTCGATGAACTTCGCGTAGGTGCCGGCCGAGCGCGGATGGCTGCCGCCGGGCGAACCGTCCGTGCACAGCCCGACCATCGGATCGAGCAGCAGGCGGTCCTGCAGCGCCTTGTCCATCACGAAGTGCGCGGCCTCGCCGCCTTCCGGACCGATGTCGATGAGCACGTCGGGGAACGGCCGGGCCTGCTCCGCCGCGACCTGCTCGAGCGTCCTGCCGGCGTGCGGGCCGGTGCCGAACAGCAGCGCGCCGGGGCCGTTGCGCTTCTCCATGCGCTGCTGCAGGTACGCGCGCAACTCGTCGCGGCGCGTCGCCACGACCTGCGCGTAATCGGTGGGCGGCAGCGCCCATTCGGGGAAGACGATGCCCACGCCGGTGTAGCTGGCCTCGTAGGGATAGGCATCGGCCGTCGGCGAAGCGCCGCCGCCGCGCAATCCGCGCAGGAACGCCAGCAGGTCTTCCGCGGCCTGTTCGCCCTTCCCGTAGACCATCTTGATGTGCGACACGTGCGCGCGCGCCGGGCCGGCGGCGGCCACCAGCTCGCGGATCGAGGCGCGCACGTCGTCGGCGTCCTCCGAGCGCATGTGGCTCATCTCGACGCCGTCGTGGCGGGCGATGACCGGGCCGAGGCTGGCGAGCTCGCGCAGCTCCGCGTAGCGGCCGGGCACGTACTCCAGGCCGGTGGACATGCCGAAGGCGCCGGCACGCAGGTCGCGCTCGAGGATCGCCTGCATGCGCTCGAGCTGCGCGTCGGACGGACGGCGCGTGCCGTCGTCGATGCCGGCGCGGCGCCGCAGCGCGCCGTGGCCCGACAGCGTGGCGACGTTGACGTCGGGCGTGGCGGCGGCGACCGCGTCCATCCACGCGGCCAGGCTGTCGGCCTCGCGGCGCACCTTCGGCAGCGAGGGGCTGCCGCCGTCCTGGCCGAGCACGATGGTGGTGACGCCCATCGCGAGGTATTGGGTGTAGGCGTCCTCGAGCGGGTCGCCGTGGGTATGCAGGTCGATGAAACCCGGCGCGAGCACGCGACCGCCGCCGGCGACCACGCGCAGGCCGCGCGCATCGGCTTCGGACACCG
>JBQCJF010000090.1:0-2373 GCA_051953015.1 Luteimonas sp. | reverse complement strand
CGTGAGCCCGTGCCAGCCGTGCGCGGCGAAGAAGCGCGCGCCCCAGCGCGGGTCCAGCGCCTGCAGGACCTCCGGATGGGCGACGATGTTGTGCGCGCCGATCGCCGCCAGCGCCGCGAACCACGCCAGCACCACCGGGCCGAACGCACGGCCCACGACCTCGGTGCCGAAGCGTTGCAGCAGGAACAGCACGATCAGCACCGCGATGGCGATTGGCAGCACCCAGTGCGCCAGCCCCGGTGCGGCCACGCCCAGGCCCTCGACCGCCGACAGCACGGAGATCGCCGGCGTCAGCACGCCGTCGCCGAAGAACAGCGCCACGCCGAACACGCCGAGCAGGCCGACGACGTACGCGCCGCGCGAGCCGGGCGCCAGCCCGCGCGCGACCAGCGCGGTCAGCGCCATGATCCCGCCCTCGCCGTCGTTGTCGGCGCGCATGATCACGACGACGTACTTGATCGTGATCACCACGACCAGCGACCAGAAGATCAGCGAGAGGATCCCGAACACGCTCGCGGGATCGACGCTCAGGCCGTAGTGCGGCGCGAACGCTTCCTTGATCGTGTAGAGCGGGCTGGTCCCGATGTCGCCGTAGACGATGCCGATCGCGCCCAGCATGAGGGCGCCGAGCCGGCTGCGGTGCGCGTCCTGCGGGACGCTCGACGCGGGGGTGTGCGGGGAAGCGGACGTGTCCATGGCGAGCGGGTTGCGGATGAGGCGCGCAGTCTCGGTCCGCCGTGCGTAAAGGCGGAAGCGGACGCCGCCGGGTCGGGCGTAAATTCCCCGTAAATTCTCGCGATTTCCTGCCGCGCGCAGTCATGTTCGCGTACAGCGGCCGCGTCCTTCGGCACAATGGCCGCGCATGACCGGATCCGCCCGCCACCTCGAATACCGGCAACGCTTCGACCTGCTGGCCGGCTGGCTGCTCGCGCTCGTGGCGTCCGCCTGCGCGGTCGGCGTCGCCTCGCTGGCGGAGCGGTGGCTGGGCCTGCGCGACCTGTCGCTGGTGTTCATGCTGGCGGTGGTGCTGGTCGCGGCGCGCACGCGGTTGGCGCCCGCGCTCGCGACCGCGGTGCTGTGCTTCCTCGCCTACAACTTCTTCTTCATCGCGCCGCGCTACACGCTCTACATCGACGCGCGCCACGGCATCGCCACCGTGCTGCTGTTCCTCGCCGCGGCGCTGCTGGCCGGCGGGCTGGCGTCGCGGCTGGCGATGCAGGTCGACGCGATGGCGCGCGCGCGTCGCCACGCCGAGGCCCGCGAGGAACTGGTGCGCCGGCTGTCCGCCGCCGGGGACGAAGCGGCGGTGACGGCGATCGCCGTCGACGTGTTCCGCGGCAGCCTGGACGCCGACACGTGGCTGCGGCTGGAGGACGACATGGCGCCGCGCGCGGACCGCGGCATCGACGCGCAGGGCTGGTGGTTCCTGCCGCTGGGCGAGGGCGCGGAACGCGTCGGCGCGCTCGGCCTGAAATTCCCCGCGTACATCGATCGGCTCGAAGACGACTCGCGGCGGCTGGCGCGGGCGATGGTCGACGACGTCGCCGGCGCGCTGCGCCGCGTGCGCCTGCAGCGCGCGCTCGACGCCGCCCGCCTCGCGCACGAACGCGAACGCCTGCGCGCGTCGCTGCTGTCGTCGGTGTCGCACGACCTGCGCTCGCCGCTGGCGGCGATCCTCGGCGCCAGCGGCGCGCTGGAGAACTACGGCGAACGGCTCGACGCCGGCGAGCGCGGCGCGCTGCTCGAGACCGTGCGCGAGGAAGGCGAGCGCCTCGACCGCTACATCCAGAACCTGCTCGACATGACCCGCGTCGACCACGGCGCGCTGTCGCCGGAGCGCGAATGGATCGGCCTCGACGAACTGGTCGGCGCCGCCACCGCACGCCTGCGCCGCTACCGCGCGGGCGCGACGTTCGCCGTCGACCTGGCGCGCGCCCAGGCGCTGATCCGGGTCAATCCGGCGCTGCTCGAGCAGGCGCTGTGCAACCTGCTGGACAACGCGGTGAAGTTCTCGCCGCGCGATGCCGCCGTGCGCGTGGTCGCCGGTACCGGCGACGACGGCGGTGCCTGGCTCGACGTGATCGATGCCGGCCCCGGCATCCCCGAAGCGGAGCGCGAGCGCGTGTTCGATCCGTTCCACACC
Organism: Luteimonas sp.; assembly: GCA_051953015.1. GTDB lineage: Bacteria > Pseudomonadota > Gammaproteobacteria > Xanthomonadales > Xanthomonadaceae > Cognatiluteimonas. The sequence goes on along the minus strand of JBQCJF010000090.1, from coordinate 230 downwards.
GCCGAGCGCGGCGATCGCGGCCGCGGCGGCACCGGCCTCGGGCTGGCGATCGCGCGCGGCATCGTCCAGGCGCACGGCGGCCGGCTCGCGGCGCTGCCCGGCGACGGCGGCGCCGGTACGCGCATGCGCCTCGTCCTGCCGCCCGGCACGCCGCCCGAGGAGGAGGAGGCCGACGCATGAGCCCGACGCCATCGCCGAGCCCCGCCGTCGCGCCCGCGCGCGTGCGGGTG
>JBQCJF010000089.1:0-8296 GCA_051953015.1 Luteimonas sp. | reverse complement strand
GACGCCGGTGCGCACGCGCGTCCCGCTGCGCATCGGCGCCGGGGCGCCGGCCGCATGACGGCGGCGCGCGAGGCCAAGGAGGTCGGCATCCACACCGACGGCGCCTGCCTGGGCAACCCGGGACCCGGCGGCTGGGCGGCGCTGCTGCGCTATCGCGGCCGCGAGCGCGAACTGGCGGGCGGCGAGCCGCTGACCACGAACAACCGCATGGAGCTGATGGCCGCGATCATGGCGCTCGAGGCGCTGAGCGAGCCGTGCGTGGTGGTGCTGCACACCGATTCGCAATACGTGCGCCAGGGGATCACCGAGTGGATCCCGGGATGGATCCGCCGCAACTGGCGCACCGCCGGCGGCGGCGACGTCAAGAACCGCGACCTGTGGGAGCGCCTGCAGGCCGCGTGCGCGCGGCATCGCATCGACTGGCGCTGGGTGAAGGGCCACAGCGGCGATCCCGACAACGAGCGTGTCGACCAGCTGGCGCGCGCGCAGGCCGAGGCGTTCAAGCGCTGAGCCGGCGACGGCGCTAGACTGCGCGCATGCGACAGATCGTGCTCGACACCGAAACCACCGGCCTGTCCTGGGAAAAGGGCAACCGCGTGGTCGAGATCGGCTGCGTGGAGCTGGTCGAGCGCCGCCCGACGGGCCGCACGTTCCAGCGCTACCTCGATCCGGAGTGCGACTTCGAGCCCGGCGCGCAGGAAGTCACCGGACTGACCCGCGAGTTCCTCGCCGGCAAGCCGAAGTTCGCCGAGGTCGTCGAGGAGTTCCTCGCCTTCATCGACGGCGCCGAGCTGGTGATCCACAACGCGGCGTTCGACCTGGGCTTCCTCGATGCCGAGCTCGCGCGCGTCGGCGCGGGCCATGCGCCGCTGCGCGAGCGCTGCGGCGTCGAGGATTCGCTCGACCTGGCGCGGCAGCGCTTCCCGGGCCAGCGCAATTCGCTCGATGCGCTGTGCCGCCGGCTCGGCGTGGACAACTCGCATCGCCAGCTGCACGGCGCGCTGCTCGATGCGCAGCTGCTCGCCGAGGCCTACCTCGCGCTGACCGCTGGGCAGGGCGAGATCGGCTTCGACGCGCTGGCGGCCGAGGCTTCCGCGACCGTGGTGGCGCTTGCGCCGGTCGCCGGCGACGCGTCGGCGCGGCCGCGCGTCGCGGTGTCCGCCGAGGATCTCGATGCGCACGCCGCGCGCCTGGCGCAGCTGCGGAAGAAGGCGGGCGGCGCGGTCGTCTGGGATCGCCTGGCCGAGACGGCCGGGGCGCCCGAGCTGGAACCGGCGGAAGCCGCGCTCGCCTGAGCTGGCAGGGCGCGGCCGGTCAGGCCTGCCGCACCAGCACCACGGTCACGTTGTCGGAACCGCCGCCGTCGAGCGCGGCCGCGACCAGTTCGTCCACGCATTCCTGCGCGCTGCAGTCCAGGTGCGAGAGCGCCTGGGCGATGCGCGCGTCGTCGACTTCCTCGGTCAGGCCGTCGCTGCACAGCAGCAGCTGCATGCCGGCGTCGAGTTCGCCCGACAGGGTCTCGACGTTGAGCTGCTGCGGATCGGTGACCCCCAGCGCCTGGGTGACGACGTTGCGGTGCGGGTGGCTGCGCGCCTGCTCGACGCTGATCTCGCCCCGGCCGATCAGCTCCTGCACGTAGCTGTGGTCCTGCGAGAGCTGGGCGAGCTTGCCGTCCCGCCACAGGTAGACGCGGCTGTCGCCGACCCAGGCGACCTCGAAGCGGCGCCCGGCGACCCGCGCGGCGACGACGGTGGTGCCCATCGGCAGGGAATCGCCGCGCTTGCGCGACGCGCGGATGATGTCCTCGTCCGCGGTGCGGATCGCCTGCGCCAGCGGCGCCCCCTGGCGGACCTCGCGCACGATCGCCTCGCGGGCGAGGGCGCTGGCGACCTCGCCGTATTCGTGCCCGCCCATGCCGTCGGCCACCAGCCACAGGCCCAGCTCGCTGTCGCCGTAGTAGGTGTCCTCGTTCAGCTCGCGGCGCAGGCCGACGTGGGTCAGGTGTCCGAACTCGATCATGCGGCCCGTCGTGGCGTGGAATTCCACTGAAAACGCAATCATCGGGGGCGGGCGGCCTCGGCACAACCGGGAGTGCGCGGCGGGCGGCGACGGCTTGTCGCTGGCGGCCGCGCCCCGTATCATTTGCGGCCCTTGCGCGGCCGTCTTCGCGGCGTGCGGGGGAAAGACCACCGGAGAGGTGGCAGAGTGGTCGATTGTACCTGACTCGAAATCAGGCGTACGTTCATAGCGTACCGTGGGTTCGAATCCCACCCTCTCCGCCAGTTGAAAGGCAACGGGCCCCTCGCGGGCCCGTTTCCGTTTCGCCTACACTCGCGCCATGACCGAAGAACTCCTCGTCCCCGTCTCCTACGGCGAGCTGCTCGACAAGATCGCGATCCTGCAGATCAAGTCCGAGCGCATGACCGATCCGGCGAAGCTGGCGAACGTGCGCAACGAGCTGTCCGCGCTGGAGCGCACCTGGATGGCGCACCCGGCCGCGAACCAGGACATCGCCGAACTGCGCGCGCGGCTGAAGGCGGTGAACGAGCGGCTGTGGGTGATCGAGGACGACATCCGGGTCAAGGAGAAGGCGCAGGCCTTCGACGACGAATTCGTCCGCCTGGCGCGCAGCGTGTACGTCGAGAACGACGAGCGCGCGCGGATCAAGAAGGACATCAACCTCGCGCTGGGTTCGGCCTACGTCGAGGAGAAGTCGTACGAGGACTACGGCGCCGGCCTGAAACCGGCGGCGCCGCGATCGGACACGTAACGCTCGAACGCCGCGATCGCGTCGTCGACGGTGACCAGGTCCATCACGCCCTCGCGCTCGATCTTCGTTCCCCAGCGCAGTTCCGCGGCCGGCTTCCCCAGGTATCGGCGCGCGGCGTCGTCGTAGCGGTCGACGCAGTAGCGGCGGTCGGAATACGGCCCGCTGCGCGCCGGGTTGCTGGCGGCGTGCAGGCCGAGGACCTTCGCGCCCATCGCGTTGGCGATGTGCATCGGCCCGGAGTCGGGCGTCATCACCAGCGAGGCGCGCGCGAGCAGCGCGGGCAGCTGCTTCAGCGTGTCCTTGCCGACGAGGTCGAGCGCCGTTTTCGCGGACATCGCCGCGAGGATCGCATCCGTGGTCTCGCGCTCGAGCGCGCTGCGTCCGCCGCACAACACGACGCGCCAGCCGCGCGCGACGGCGTGGTCGGCGACGGCGGCGTAGCGTTCCGCGCGCCAGTTGCGCAGCGCGTGGCTCGAGCAGGGCGAGATCACCAGCGCCGGCGCGCCGTCCTCCGGCCACTGCGCGCGCGCCCAGGCGTGCGCGTCGTCCGGCACGGGCAGGTTCCATTCGACCCGGTCCTGGACCAGCCCCAGCGGCTCGCAGAAGCTGCCGATCGCGTCGAGCACGTGGATGCCGGGGCGGTCGGGAATGCGCTCGCGCACGAACAGTCCGTGCAGGTCCTTCGAACGGCCGCGGTCGTAGCCGATCCGGCGCCCCGCCGGGACGAACGCGGACAACAGGTTGGCGCGCGCCGCGACCTGCAGCTGCAGCAGCGCGCCGAAACGGCGGCCGTGCAGCGCGCGGCGCAGCGCGAACATGCCGGCGAGGCCGCTGCGCTTGTCGTATTCGATGAATTCGACGCCGGGCAGGCCTTCGAGCAGGCGGTGCTCGCCGCGCCCGATCACCCAGGCGATCGGCAGTTGCGGCCATGCGCGCTGCAGGGTGCGGACCAGGGGCACGACGTGGGTCGCGTCGCCCAGCGCCGACAGCCGCAGCAGGCAGGCCGACGCGGGGGGCGCCGGGATCGTGACGGGCGGTGTGGAACCTGCGTGCATGCCTTGTTAGACTCGCTGGATGGTCGCCTTCGACGCCACCGAGCAACTGACGCCGTTCGAAGTCCGGCGCGCCGGCCGCGCGGCGGGGACGGCGGGCTATGGCTCGATTCTGTTCGACGCGCGGCTCGTGCATCAAGCCGCGGCCGGCTGGTTCGACCCGGAATGGTGGGGGACGCGGGCCGAACCGGTCGGCGCGGGCGGTCGCGGCGCGGCCTGGTTCGTCGACGGACCGTTCGGCGCCGGGGTGTTGCGCCATTACCTGCGAGGCGGCATGGCCGCGCGCTTCAGCCGCGACGCCTATTTCTGGCACGGCGCCGACCGGACCCGCAGCTTCGCCGAATTCCGCCTGACGCGCGCGCTGCACACGCTCGGCCTGCCGGTGCCGCGGCCGATCGCGGCGTGCTACTGGCGCCAGGGCCCGCGGTACCGCGCCGCGATCCTGCTCGAACGGCTGCCCGGGGTGAGCTCGTTCGCCGCCCTGGCCGCGCAGCCCGGCGACGGCGCGCCCTGGGAATCGGCGGGTCGGCTGCTGGCGCGCTTCCATCGCGCGGGGCTGGACCATGCCGACCTCAACGCCAACAACCTGCTGTTCGATCCGTTCGGAAAGGGCTGGCTGATCGATTTCGACAAGTCGTCGCTGCGCATCCCGGCGACCGGCTGGCGCGAATCCAACCTGATGCGGTTGCGGCGCTCGCTGCTGAAGCTGCGCGGCGCGCGCGACGAGGCCGCGGTGCTGCGCGACTTCGCGCGGCTGCGACGCGCCTACGACGCCGTCTGGCGCCAGGGCACCTGACGTGGCGGCGATCGTGCAACCGGCGGCCGCGGCGTCGGCGCCTTCGGACCGCCTCGGCCGGCCGCTGCGCGACCTGCGGCTGTCGGTGATCGAGGCGTGCAACTTCCGCTGCCCCTACTGCATGCCCGCCGACCGCATCGCCGACGACCACGGCATGGACAGCGCCTCGCGCCTGTCGTTCGACGAGATCGAGCGCCTGGTCCGCGGCTTCGCGCGGGCGGGCGTGCGCAAGCTGCGCCTGACCGGCGGCGAGCCGCTGCTGCGCAAGCGCCTGCCGGAGCTGGTGGCGCGGCTCGCGGCGATTCCCGGCATCGAGGACCTCGCGCTCACCACCAACGGTTCGCTGCTTGCGTCGCAGGCGCGCGCGCTGCGCGACGCCGGTCTCGGTCGGCTGACGGTGAGCCTGGACGCGCTCGAGCCGGCGCTGTTCCGCGCGCTGTCCGGCGGCCGCGGCGAGGTCGGCGACGTGCTCGCCGGGCTCGAGGCCGCGCAGCGCGCCGGCTTCGGCCCGATCAAGCTGAACTGCGTCGTGCAGCGCGGCGCCAACGACGGCGAAGTGCTGCCGCTCGCCGAGTTCGCGCGCGCGCACGGCCACGTCGTGCGCTACATCGAGTACATGGACGTCGGCACCTGCAACGGCTGGGACCGTGCGCGCGTGGTGCCGTCCGCCGAGCTTCGCGACCGGCTGCACGCGCGCTGGCCGCTGCAGCCGCTGGCGCCCGACTACCGCGGCGAGGTCGCGGCGCGCTACGCCTTCGCCGACGGCGGCGGGGAAGTCGGCTTCGTGAGTTCGGTCAGCGCGCCGTTCTGCGGCGACTGCCATCGCGCCCGCGTGTCCGCCGGCGGGCGCCTGTACACCTGCCTGTTCGCCGGCGAGGGCCACGACCTGCGCGCCGCGCTCGCGGAAGGGGAGGATGCGCTGGCCGCGCGCGTGGCGGCGTTGTGGAGCGGCCGCGGCGACCGCTACAGCGAGCTGCGCGGCGCGTCCGCCGCGGCGCCGGCGCGCAAGCGCGTGGAAATGTACCTGGTGGGGGGGTGATGGCGACGAAGGCGAAAACAGGCGGCGCGGCCGCGCTGACCCATCTCGATGCGCACGGCATGCCGGCGATGGTCGACGTGTCGGCCAAGCCGGCGACGGCGCGCGAAGCCGTCGCCGAATGCCGCGTGCGCTTCCCGGCGGCGGTCGCCGCGCAGCTGCGCGCCAGCGGCCTGCGCAGCGCGAAGGGCGGCATCGTCGAGACCGCGGTCGTCGCCGGCACGATGGCGGTGAAGCGCACCCACGAGCTGATCCCGTTCTGCCACCCGCTGCCCATCGACGGCTGCCGCATCGGCATCGACTGGCAAGGGGAGCGCGAGCTGCGGATCGAATGCGCGGTGAAGACCACGCATCGCACCGGCGTGGAGATGGAGGCGCTGACCGGCGCGACCGTCGCCGCGCTCACGGTCTACGACATGTGCAAGGCGCTGTCGCACGCGATCGTGCTAGGGCCGGCAAAGCTGCTCGGAAAGCACGGCGGCAAGCGCGACTTCAGCGCGAAGGCGGGCGGGGCGGCGCGATGATCCGGTTGAAGCTGCTGTATTTCGCGAGCATGCGCGATGCAGCCGGCGCCGCCTCCGAGGACGTCGACACCGACGCGCCGGACCTGGCCGCGCTCTACGACGGGCTGCGCGCGCGACACGGCTTCGCGCTGCCGCGCGAGCGCCTGCGCGTCGCGGTCGACGGCGCGTTCGCGTCGTGGACCGAGGCGCCGCGCGCAGGCAGCGAGGTCGCGTTCATCCCGCCCGTGTCCGGGGGCTGACGTGGCGCGCTTCAGGCTTTCGGACACGCCGTTCGACACCGCGACCCTGCGCGCGCGACTGCTGGATGCGCGCGTCGGCGGCTACGCCAGCTTCGAAGGCTGGGTCCGCGACCACAACGAGGGGCGGCCGGTGACCGGCCTGCGCTACGAAGCCTACGCCGAGCTCGCGCAGCGCGAAGGCGAGGCGATCCTGTCGGAGGCGGTCGCCCGCTTCGACGTCCTCGACGCCGCCTGCGTGCACCGCACCGGCGACCTGGCCATCGGCGAGCTGGCCGTGTGGGTCGGCGTCGCCGCCGCGCACCGCGACGCCGCGTTCGCCGCCTGCCGCTGGATCATCGACGAGGTCAAGGCCCGCGTCCCCGTCTGGAAGCACGAGCGCTACGCCGACGCCCCCGCGTCATGGCTCCATCCGGACGCCTGAAAAGGCGGCGGCCCCGACGACTGACCTCGGCGCCCGCGTCGATCGATACCGTTGCTGCCTTCCGGCCCTGGCGGGGTTTTCGACCTAGCGTCGCGAGGGGCCGGCGGGGCCACCATGGAGACTTGCTTGCTGGAATGAAACTGGCGGAGAGAGCGGGATTCGAACCCGCGAAGCGCTGTTTAGACGCTTACACACTTTCCAGGCGTGCTCCTTCAACCACTCGGACACCTCTCCGCTGGAACCTCGGACGCGCCGTCCCGGCCACGTTCAGGGCGGGCAATTCTACCCGCTCATGCCACAATGGGCCATGTCCTACCTGGTCCTCGCCCGGAAGTGGCGCCCGAAGCGGTTTTCCGAGCTGGTCGGGCAGGAGCACGTGGTCCGTGCCCTGACCAACGCCCTGGAATCCGGCCGCGTCCACCACGCCTTCCTGTTCACCGGCACCCGCGGGGTCGGCAAGACGACCATCGCCCGGATCTTCGCCAAGTCGCTGAACTGCGAGCGCGGCACGTCGGCCGAGCCCTGCGGCGAGTGCAACGCCTGCCGCGACATCGACGCCGGCCGCTTCATCGACCTGCTGGAGATCGACGCGGCCTCCAACACCGGCGTGGACGACGTCCGCGAGGTGATCGAGAACGCGCAGTACATGCCCTCGCGCGGCCGGGTGAAGGTCTACCTGGTGGACGAGGTGCACATGCTCTCGAAGGCGGCGTTCAACGCGCTGCTGAAGACGCTCGAGGAGCCGCCGGAGCACGTCAAGTTCCTGCTCGCCACCACCGATCCGCAGAAGCTGCCGGTGACGGTGCTGTCGCGCTGCCTGCAGTTCAACCTGAAGCGGCTCGACGAGGAACAGATCGCCGGGCAGCTGACGATGATCCTCGGCGCGGAAGACATCCCGGCCGATGCGGCCGCGGTGCGCGCGCTGTCGCGCGCGGCCGACGGCAGCCTGCGCGACGGCCTGTCGCTGCTCGACCAGGCGATCGCCTACGCCGGCGGCAAGCTGGACGAAGCCAGCGTCGCGGCGATGCTGGGCAGCGTCGACCGCGCCCGCGTCGGCGCGCTGCTCGACGCGCTGGCCGACGGCGACGGCGCGGCGCTGCTGCGCGAGGTCGCGGCGCTGTCGGAATTCGCGCCGGACTGGAACGACGTGCTCGACGCGCTGGCCGACGCGCTGCATCGCGTGCAGGTGCGGCAGCTCGTGCCCGACGCCGCGGCCGACGAGGCCGCCGGCGTGGATGTGACCGGGCTCGCCGCGCGCCTGCGGCCCGAGGTCGTGCAGCTCTGGTACCAGATGGCGCTGAACGCGCGCCGCGACCTGCCGCTGGCGCCCGCGCCGCGCGCGGGCTTCGAGATGGCGGTGCTGCGCATGCTCGCGTTCCGGCCGCTGCAGGACGCCGCCGCGACCGGCGCCGCCGCGCCCGCGGCCGCCCCGGCGGCCGCAACCGGGGCGGGGACGGG
>JBQCJF010000088.1:0-4165 GCA_051953015.1 Luteimonas sp. | reverse complement strand
GCAGGCCGCCGTGCGCGCGCTGGGCGGGCGGGGCGTGCGCATCGCGATCGACGCCACCGCGAGCGACGCGCTGGCCGCCCGCCATGCCGACTGGCTGGCGTCGGGGGTGCACGTGGTCACCGCGTGCAAGCTGGGCCAGGGCGCCGGGCTCGCGCGCTGGGAGGCGATCCGCGACGCGTCCGCGCGCGGCGGCGCGCGCTCCGGCGACCGCGCGACCGTCGGCGCCGGACTGCCGCTGCTGCGCACGATCCGCGCGCTGCGGGAAGGCGGCGACCGCATCCACGGGATCGCCGGCGTGCTGTCGGGTTCGCTCGCGTGGCTGCTGTCGCGCTACGACGGGCGGCGGCCGTTCGCCGAGCTCGTCGACGAGGCGCGCGCGCTGGGCTACACCGAACCGGATCCGCGCCAGGACCTGTCCGGCGAGGACGTGCGGCGCAAGCTGCTGATCCTGGCGCGCGCCGCCGGCGTGCCGCTCGAGCCGGAGGCGGTGGCCGTCCGCCCGCTCGACGCCGGGGCCGTCGCCGAAGCACGGACGCGGGCACTCGCCGACGGCGTGCTGCGCTACGTCGCGCGCCTCGAATGCGGCGCCGGCGGGCCGGCGCGCGCGCGCGTCGGCCTGGAGGTGATGCCCGCCGGCGATGCGCTCGCGGCCGGCACCGGCACCGACAACCGGGTCGCGATCCGTTCCGACCGGTATCCGGCGCAACCGCTGCTGATCCAGGGGCCCGGCGCCGGCGCCGAAGTCACCGCGGCCGCGCTGCTCGACGATGCGCTGAGGATCGCCGCCGAGGCGTCGGCCTACGTCACCGCCACCGTGCCGCGGGCGAGCGCGGCGAGGTACGCCGGCAGCGGCTGCGGGTGGTCGATCGCGTAGCCCTGCGCGTAGTCCACGCCGAACGCGGTCAGCGCCTCGCGGATCGCCTCCGATTCGGTGTGCTCGGCGATCGTGCGCTTGCGCAGCAGGTGGGCGATGCGGGTGATCGAGCGCACCACTTCGGCCGACAGGCCCGAGCGGTCCATGTCGTGGACGAAGCTGCCGTCGATCTTGATGTAGTCGACGTCCAGCGCGCGCAGGTGCGAGAAGCTGCAGAAGCCGGTGCCGAAGTCGTCGAGCGCGAAGCGGCAGCCGAGCGCGCGCAGCTCGTCGATCGCGCGCTGCGCGCGCGCCGGGTCGCGCAGCGCGCCGGTCTCGGTGATCTCGAAGCACAGGCGCGAGGCCGGGAACCGCGCGCGGTGCAGGCATTCGCCGGCGTAGTCGACGAAGCCGTCGTCCATCAGCGCGCCGGCGGAGAGGTTGAGCGTGCACAGCGCGATCCCGGCGGCGGCGTCCGGGTTCGCGTCGAGCTGGGCGAGCGCCATCCGCAGCACTTCGCGGTCGATGCGCACGCCGAGGCGGAAACGCTCGGCCGCGGCGATGAAGCGCTCGGGCGTCAGCGGCGGCCCGCCGCGGTCGTCGCGCATGCGCAGCAGCAGCTCGAAGCGCGCGCCGGGCTCGGGATCGAGCTGCAGCGGCACGATCGACTGCGCGTAGAGCAGCAGGCCGCCGTGGTTCAGCGCGTCGCGGATGCGCACCGTCCAGCGCATGCCCGACACCGGGTCGGCGAGCGTGTTGCTGCCGGCGCCGGCGGTGCGGACCCGGTCGCCGCCGAGTTCCTTGGCCGCGAAGCAGGCGGCGTCCGCCTGCGACAGCAGCTCGTCGAACTCCACGTGGCCGGCCTGGGCGATGGCCAGGCCGATGCTGGCGGTGGTGGTGAATTCCTCGCCGCCGTACCTGCAGCGCACCGACTCGACCGCGCGCAGCAGGCCCAGCGCGCGCTCGCGCGCGGCGCCGGCGCCGGTGTTGCCCATCAGCACCGCGAATTCGTCGGCGCCTAGGTGGGCGAAACGGTCCTCGGCGCCGATGCGCGTGGCCAGCGCCGCCGCGACCGCGACGATCAGCGCGTCCCCGGCGCGGTGGCTGGCGGTGTCGTTGACCAGCTTCAGGTTGTCGAGGTCGATGTAGGCGAGCGCGAGCGAGCCGCCCGACGCGTCGTCGAGGATCGCCGCCGCCTCGCGCTCGAACGCGGCGCGGTTCGGCAGGCCGGTGAGCGTCTCGGTGTTGGCGCGCCGCTCCAGGCGCCGCTGCAACCAGCGGTGCTCGTCGATCGCCAGCGCGAGCACCTGCGGGAGCATCGCCAGCAGGCTGAGGTAGCCGATGAGGATCGCGGTCTCGAAGGTGCCCGGCGGACGCGGGAAGCCGGCCAGCCCGAGCCCCGCGAGCACGGCGACGAAGCCGACGGTGAGCAGCGCCGACACCGCGGTGCGCATCGGCGTGAACCGGACCGCGCTCCACAGCATCACCGCCAGCGGCAGCGCCGCGAGCCCCAGCGAGAACTGGCGCGCCACGCTCATGCCCCATGCCATCGCGAGGAAACTCGTCGCCAGCGCCATGTTCCAGAGCGTGCGCTCGCCCAGCAGGTCGGGGCGGCTGCTGCGCAGCTGGCCCTTCTGCCAGCGCGCCGCGCCGATCATCAGCGCCGGCGCCACGCTGGCGATGCCGAGGAAATCGCCCATGCCCCACAGCAGCTGCGCGGCGGCGAGGCCGTCGCCGCCCGCCATGCCCTCCAGCCACAGGCTGTAGCCGCCGAGCACGCCCGACACGAGCGAGGTCAGCAGGCCGCCCGCCATCATCCAGACCGCGTACAGCACGGTGCCCGGACGCAGCCCGGTGCGGCGCCGCGCGAGCCAGCCGCCGGCGAGCAGGGCGAGCGTGTTGCTCGCCATGCTCATCGCCAGGAACGCGCCGGACGTCGGCGCGGTGAACGGCGCCTGCACCAGCAGCGCGATGGGCACCAGCAGCGCCCAGCGCAGCCCGCCGACAACCACGACCGCGAACGCGAGCCCCGAGGCGGGCCAGTAAAGCGCGACCTGCGACGGTCCGACGATGGCGCCCGCGAAGACGCAGGCCGCCGCATAGGCCAGGACGAAGCCGGCGGCGAGCGACGCCTGGCGCAGGTAGGGGTTCACGCGCTTCGTTCCTCGGGGTTGCGCGCGGCCTGCCCTTCGCGCCGCAGGCGACCGGTCCGCAGCAGGCTGTCCACGGCGAGGCCGCCGAGGCCGTCGACGATCTGCGGCAGTTCCGCCGGCGACGCGGGATGCAGGACCGCCCATCCGTCGCCGCCCTGGCGCTGCACGCTGCGCAGCGCGGCGCCCGCGAGTTCCACCACCTGTTCCCAGCCGATCCCGAACTGGCGCGCGCTGCGGAGCGGATAGGCGGCGGCGCCGATCGAGCAGCGGCGGCCGGGCAGGGCGGCCGCGCCGTCGCCGGCATGCAGCGCGAAGGCCTCGTGCAGGCGCGCGGCCACCGCTTCGAGCGCGCGTTCGGGCAGCGGCCGCGTCACCACCAGCAGGCCGTCCTCCCAGCGCACGATGTAATCGCAGGCGCGCGCCTGCGTGCCGAGCACCTGCGCGGCCGCGAGCAGGGACGCGGTGCGCTCCGCGGACGGCAGTGCGGCGAGGCCGTCGGGTTCGACGAGCACGAAGCCGAGCACGCGCGAATCGTGCCCGGCGCGTGGCCGGTCGCGTTCGTACCAGGCCAGGTCGGCGTGGATCTGGTTGGCGAGGTAGCGGTGGTTGCGCAGCCCTGTCAGCGGATCGGACTGGCTGCGCTGCTCCAGGCGCGCGTTGGCGGCGTGCAGCTCGAGCACCTGGCTGCGCACTTCCTCCTCGAGCGCCTGGCGCTGGCGCGCGTGCCTGCGCTGCTCGTGGCGGAAAAGCGCATACACCGCCGTTGCCAGCAGCACGGCCAGCAGCAGTTCGAACAGCCAGGTCTCCGGGAACGGCTGCGGCATGGGCGGGATCCCCTGTCCCTGGCCCCCATCCTATGCCCTTTCGCGGCCCCGGGGCGATCCGGGGCGGCGGTTCAGCACTCGATGACGTTGACCGCGAGGCCGCCGCGGGAGGTTTCCTTGTACTTGTCCTGCATGTCGCGGCCGGTGTCGCGCATGGTCTTGATGACCTTGTCCAGCGAGACCTTGTGCTTGCCGTCGCCGCGCAGGGCCATCCGGCTGGCGTTGATGGCCTTCACGGCGCCCATGGCGTTGCGCTCGATGCAGGGGATCTGGACCAGGCCGCCGATCGGGTCGCAGGTCAGGCCGAGGTTGTGCTCCATGCCGATCTCCGCGGC
>JBQCJF010000087.1:0-2860 GCA_051953015.1 Luteimonas sp. | reverse complement strand
CCGCGGCGCCGCAGCCTCCCGCGCAGGCGCCCGCCGTGCCGGCGACGGCGACGCAACCGGTCAAGACGGTCGAGGACATCGCCCGCCGCGCCGGCCTGCGCCCGCTCGTGATCGCGATCGACGCGGGCCATGGCGGGCAGGATCCCGGCGCGCGCGGCGCCCACGGCCGCCGCGAGAAGGACATCACCCTGAAGATCGCGCGCGAGTTCGCGCGCCAGGTCAACGCGACGCCGGGGCTGCAGGCCTACCTCACCCGCGACTCGGACTTCTTCATCCCGCTGACGCGCCGGTACCAGCTGGCGCGCGAGCACAAGGCCGACCTCTTCATCTCGATCCACGCCGACGCGTTCACCAGTCCGACCGCGCGCGGCTCCTCGGTGTTCGTGCTCTCGCAGCGCGGCGTGTCGTCGCAGGCCGCGCGCTGGCTCGCCGACCAGGAGAACGCCGCCGACCTGATCGGCGGCGTGCGGCTGCAGGACAAGGGCGACACGCTCGCGTCGGTGCTGCTCGACCTGTCGCAGAGCGCGACGATGAAGGCGTCCGAGGACATGGCGGGGCAGGTGCTGTCGGGGCTCAAGCGCCTCGGCAAGACGCACAAGAACCAGGTCGAGCGCGCCAACTTCGTGGTCCTGCGCTCGCCCGACGTGCCGTCGATGCTGGTCGAGACGGCCTTCATCTCCAACCCGGACGAGGAAGCGCGGCTCAACGATCCCGCGCACCAGAAGCAGCTCGCGGGCGCGATCCTCGATGGCGTCACCGGCTATTTCTCGCGGCAGCCGCCGCCCGGCACGCTGTACGCGATGCAGGCCGAGGCGCGCCGCGCCGGCGCCGGCGGCGCCAGCTACGGCGGCGGCCAGCCCTGACCGGCCGGCGCGCGCTTCCGGCGCGCCGCCGCCCCGCGAATCGCGGCTCCGAGCCGCTATCATCGCCGGGTGACCATCCGGCAGCTTCCCGACACCCTCATCAACCAGATCGCGGCGGGTGAAGTCGTCGAGCGGCCGGCCTCGGTCGTCAAGGAGCTGGTCGAGAACGCGCTGGACGCGGGCGCGAAGCGCATCGACATCGACCTCGAGGAAGGCGGCGTGCGGCTGGTGCGCGTGCGCGACGACGGCGCCGGCATCGCCGCGGGCGACCTGCCGCTGGCGGTGTCGCGGCACGCGACCAGCAAGATCGCGTCGCTCGACGACCTCGAGGCGGTGGCGACGCTCGGCTTCCGCGGCGAAGCGCTGCCCTCGATCGCATCGGTGAGCCGGTTCGCGCTGTCGACGCGCCGCGAGGACGATGCGCACGGCGCGACGCTGCGCGTCGACGGCGGCAAGGTCGGCGCGGTCGCGCCCGCGCAGCATCCGCGCGGCACGACGGTGGAAGTCCGCGACCTGTTCTACAACGTGCCCGCGCGGCGCAAGTTCCTGCGCGCCGAGCGCACCGAGCTGTCGCACGTGGAGGAATGGCTGCGCGCGCTCGCGCTGGCGCGACCCGACGTGGAGCTGCGCGTGTCGCACAACGGCCGCGCCTCGCGGCGCTATCGCGGGGCGGATTTCGGCGACGCAGGCGGCGAAACGGAGGCCACGCCGGAGCGCCTGGTCGAGACGCTGGGCGGCGAATTCGCCGGCAACGCGTTGCGCGTCGACCACGCCGGCGCGGGCCTGCGCCTGCACGGCTGGATCGCGCGCCCGGCATACAACCGCGCCTCGACCGACCAGCAGTACCTGTACGTCAACGGCCGCGGCGTGCGCGACCGCAACGTGGCGCACGCGATCCGCCAGGCCTACAGCGACGTGCTGTTCCATGGCCGGCACCCGGCGTTCGTGCTGTTCCTGGAGACCGATCCGCGCGCGGTGGACGTGAACGTGCACCCGGCCAAGCACGAGGTGCGGTTCCGCGAATCGCGTCTGGTCCACGACTTCGTGTACCGCACGCTGCAGGAGGCGCTGGCGGCGACGCGCGCCGGCGCCCCGCTCGACGCGGCGGTCCCGGCGGAGGCGGCAGGCCACGGCGAGGGCGGGGCGTCGTGGGGGCATGGGGCGTCCGCGATGCCGCAGTCGCGACTGGCCTTGCAGGTCGACGAGGTCCGCGCGGGCTACGCGGCGCTGTACGCCGATCGCGACGCGCCGGCGCAGATGCATCCGGATGCGCACAGCCACGCCCATTCGCATCACCACGCCCATCCGCCGCTGCCCGCGAACGGCGACGCCACGCTGCCGCCGCTGGGGCGCGCGCTGGCGCAGCTGCACGGCATCTACATCCTCGCCGAGAGCGCCGAGGGCCTGGTCGTCGTCGACATGCACGCCGCGCACGAACGCATCGGCTACGAAAAGCTGAAGGCCGCGCACGACAGCGCCGGCATGCGCAGCCAGCCGCTGCTGGTGCCGCAGCAGGTCGCGGTGTCGGAACGCGACGCGGAAGTCGCCGAGCGCGATGCCGCGACGCTGTCCGGACTCGGCTTCGAAGTGTCGCGCGCCGGCCCGCAGTCGCTGCTGGTGCGCGCGGTGCCGGCGCTGCTCGCCGACGGCGACACCGCGGCGCTGCTGCGCGACGTGGTCGCGGACCTGCGCGAGCACGGCGCGAGCCGGCGCGTGGCCGAGCAGCGCGACGAACTGCTGGCGACGATGGCCTGCCACGGGGCGCTGCGCGCGCACCGCCGGCTCACGCTGCCGGAGATGGACGCGCTGCTGCGCGAGATGGAAGTGACCGAACGCTCGGGCCAGTGCAACCATGGGCGGCCCACCTGGGCGCGGTTCGGGTTGGCCGAGATCGACCGATGGTTCCTGCGAGGACGCTGACGCTGCTCCGATTGCTGCTGGTCGTGGGGGTTTGCGGCGCGATCGCGCTGCTGGTCGCCTGTCGCCGCGAGGCGCCG
>JBQCJF010000086.1:0-5930 GCA_051953015.1 Luteimonas sp. | reverse complement strand
AGGATCGGGATCCGGTCGCGCTGCGCCTGCTCGACGCCGCGCAGCAGGTGTTTCGGGGGGACGGGCGCGATGTCGTGCGAAAGCCCCGCCGCGACTTCGACCTCGGGCGTCGCCGCGAGGACGAGGCCGGCGTTGACGCCGATGTAGCCGCCGAGCGTCGCGAACGCGTTGATCTGCCGGTCGCGCAGCATGAACAGCGTGTAGGCCTGCTTCGGATCGTCGCTGGCGGGGCCGAGGCGGCGGCCGATGTCCTGCAGCCAGCCCTGCAGCAGCGGATCGTCGAGCGTGTAGCCGTAGTTGCGCAGCTGGCTGAGGGTCATCTCGCCGTATTCGCGCTGTTGCGCCGGCGAGAGCACCGCGGCCGCGGAGGAGCCGATGTCCGGCAGGCGCGCCGACTCCTGCGCGGCGGCGGGCAGGGCGGGCGCCAGCAGCGTGGCGAGCGCGGCGAGCGCGATGGGGGCGAGGCGAGCCTTGTACATCGGTCCGAGCATAACGGGAGGAGGTTGAACCCGGCCGGTCCGGGACCCATATTGGACTTCCCGAAGCCGCGCGAGTTTCCGAGCGATGTCCAGCAGTCCGTCCCCCGGCACGGCCGCCTCCGGCGGAACGCCGCCGATTACCGTCTATACCTCGGCGATGTGCGGCTACTGCGTGGCGGCCAAGAACTTCCTGAAGAGCCGCGGCCTGGCCTGGGACGAGGTGCGGGTGGACCTGGATCCGGCCGAACGCGAGCGGATGATGGCCAGGACCGGGCGGGTGACGGTGCCCCAGATCTTCATCGGCGACGTCCACGTCGGCGGCTACGACGACATGATGGCGATGCACCGCGCCGGCAGGCTCGAGCCGCTGCTGTCCGGGGATGGCGCATGAGCGGCGGCGAGGGCGCCGGCGGCGGCGAGGCCGACCGCGTCGCGCAGTTCACCGCCTTCCGCAAGCGCATGAACGAGCGGATCCTGGCGGAGCCGAACCAGGTCGTGCGCCGCTTCTTCGCGCTCGACACCCAGACCTACCAGGCCGGCGCGCTGGACGTGAAGACCAAGGAACTGCTGGGCCTGGTGGCCTCGCTGGTCCTGCGCTGCGACGACTGCATCAGCTACCACGTCGCCCAGTGCCGCGAGGCCGGCGTGGACCGCGACGAGATGTTCGAGGCGTTCTCGGTCGGCCTCGTCGTCGGCGGCTCGATCGTGATCCCGCACCTGCGGCGCGCGGTCGACTTCCTCGACACGCTGGAAGGGAGCTCGCTGGAACCTGGTTCCGCGGCGGCCCCGGGCGCGCACGACCACGGCTGAACCCGGGTCCATACCCGGCCGTCTGGCATAATGCGGGGCTGCCTCTCCCCCATTCGCGCGGCGCTTCCCGGCGCCGCGCCCACGTTCGGAATTCGCAATGACCCAGACAATCACGGTCATCCGTGGCGACGGCATCGGCCCGGAGATCATGGAAGCCGCCCTGCACGTGCTCGACGCCATGGACGTCGGCCTGTCCTACGAATTCGCCGACGCCGGCCTCGCCGCGCTCGAGAAGACCGGCGAATTGCTCCCGGCCGACACGCTCGAGTCGATCCGCCGCAACCGCGTCGCGCTCAAGAGCCCGCTGACCACGCCGGTCGGCGGCGGCTTCTCCTCGATCAACGTCGAGCTGCGCAAGCGTTTCGACCTGTACGCCAACGTGCGTCCGGCCAAGTCGCACCCGAACACGAAGTCGCGCTTCCCGTCGGGCATCGACCTGATCACCGTGCGCGAGAACACCGAGGGCGCGTACAGCGCCGAGGGCCAGGCGCTGTCGGCAGACGGCGACACCGCCACCTCGATCACGAAGACCACGCGCCGCGGCTCCGAGCGCATCGTCCGCTACGCCTTCGACCTCGCGCGCCGCACCGGCCGGAAGAAGGTCACGATCGTGCACAAGGCGAACATCCTGAAGTCGACGTCGGGCCTGTTCCTGAAGGTCGCGCGCGAGGTCGCCGCGCAGTACCCGGAGATCGAGGCGAACGAGCTGATCGTCGACAACTGCTGCATGCAGCTGGTGATGAAGCCCGAGCAGTTCGACGTGATCGTGACGACCAACCTGTTCGGCGACATCATTTCCGACCTGTGCGCCGGCCTCGTCGGCGGCCTGGGCCTCGCCCCGGGCGCGAACATCGGCACCGACGCGGCGATCTTCGAGGCCGTGCACGGCTCGGCGCCCGACATCGCGGGCAAGGGCGTCGCCAACCCGTGCGCGCTGCTGCTCGGCGCGGCGCAGATGCTCGACCACCTCGGCATGCTGGAGAAGGCCGCGCGCCTGCGCGACGCGATCAACGCCACGCTGGAAGCCGGCGACTCGCTGACGCCCGACCTCGGCGGCACCGGCACCACGATGGGCTTCGCGCAGGCCATCGCCCGCCGCGCCGCGTAGGGCCGACCCATGGTCGGCTTCGCCCGCGCGACCGCCGCAACGGCGCCCCGCGCGCGTTGACACGCCGCGGCCGGCTCCGGACAATGACCGGCCTTTCGCAGCGTCGGCGCGCCGCGGAAGCGTTCCGATCGGCGGGGTATAGCGCAGTCTGGTAGCGCGCCTGCTTTGGGAGCAGGATGTCGGGGGTTCGAATCCCTCTACCCCGACCAACCGGCCCGGAAGGGCGCCAGGTGCGACAATCCGGCCAGGGCGCCCGTAGCTCAACCGGATAGAGCACCGGCCTTCTAAGCCGGCGGTTGCAGGTTCGAGTCCTGCCGGGCGCGCCACGCGGGAACAAGAATTTGGTGGGTGTAGCTCAGCTGGTTAGAGCACCGGATTGTGATTCCGGGGGTCGTGGGTTCAAATCCCATCATCCACCCCAAATTTGGTATTATTTGCTTTCGGGCCGTTAGCTCAGTTGGTAGAGCAGTTGACTCTTAATCAATAGGTCCAAGGTTCGAATCCTTGACGGCCCACCAATCCCGAAGCGCCCGGCCCCGTGCCGGGCGTTTTCTTTTTGCGGCCGGGGCCGCGCCGGGACGTAGAATCCCGGGTTCGCGAAAGTGGCGGAACTGGTAGACGCACTGGATTTAGGTTCCAGCGCCCTTGGCGTGGGGGTTCGAGTCCCCCCTTTCGCACCAGACAGCCCGCGGCCGGGATTGCCGGCGCGGTGGCGGGGCGGCGCCAAATCGGCGAAACTAGCCCGTTCCGCAGCCCCGGGCCGGCAACAGGCCGCGGCAGGCGGTTTTCCCGACAATTTCAACGAATCAGTGCCGCGGCATGGCCGCGGCCGGACGGAGTGGGTGATGGCAGGTTCAGCTACGCAGGTTTCGGTCGAGTCCACGGGCAACCTCGAGCGTCGGATGACGCTGCGCGTTCCCGCCGGCGACGTGGATTCCCAGGTCGGGGGCCGCCTCCGCGAGATCGCGCGCACCGCCCGCATCAAGGGCTTCCGTCCGGGCAAGGTGCCCACGACGGTCGTCGAGCAGCGCTTCGGCCAGCAGGTCCGCGCCGAGGTCCTGGACGGCATGCTGCGCCAGGGCTTCGACTCCGCCGTCCGCGAGAACGACCTGCGCATCGCGGGCAATCCGCACATCGAGCCGGCCGCCGACGCGGGCGAGGGCGAGCTGTCCTACGTCGCCACCTTCGAGCTGATGCCCGACTTCGGCGAAATCGACGTGTCGAAGCTGGAGATCACCCGCCACACCTCGGAAGTCACCGAGGCGGACGTCGACCGCATGGTCGAGAACCTGCGCCTGCAGCGCCGCAGCTGGACGGTCGTCGATCGCCCGGCGAAGGACGGCGATTCGGTCGAGGTCGCGACCTGGTCGCAGGCCGGCGACGCGCGCCTGCCCGCCGAGGGCGTCGAGCGCGGTGCCACCGTCCTCGGCTCCGGCGTCATGTACGCGGACATCGAGAAGGCGCTGCACGGCATGAAGGCCGGCGACGAGAAGACCGTCGACGTCGCCTTCCCGGCCGACTGGCGCGTGCCGCAGCTGGCCGGCCGCACCGTGCAGGTGCACCTGGCCGCCGAGCGCGTGTCGGAGCCGGTGCTGCCCGAGGTCGACGGCGCGTTCATCCGCAGCTTCGGCGTGCGCAGCGGCGAGCTCTCGCAGTTCCGCGCCGACATCCGCAGCAACCTCGAGCGCGAGCTCAAGGGCGCGCTGATGGGGCGGCTGCGCCGCGAGGTCGGCGAGGCGCTGGCCGCCGCCTATGCGTCGACCGAGCTGCCGCCGCGCCTCGTCGAGCAGGAGGCCCGGGCGATGGCCCAGCAGGCCGCGCAGGGCGCCGCGACGCCGGAGGACGCCTACAAGGCCTTCCTCGATCCGGCCTCCAAGCGCGTGCTGCTGGCCCTGCTGGTCGCCGAGGTCGCGCGCCGCAACGAGCTGCGCCTCGATCCGCGCCGCCTGAACGAACTCATGCGCCTGATCGCCTCCACCTACGAGGAGCCGCAGCAGGTCATTGAGTTGTACCGCAACGATCCCCAGTTGATGGCTGGGCTGCAGAACCGGGCGATGGAAGAGCAGGTGATCGACTGGATCGCCGAGCGCGCCACGCACACGGACAAGGCCCTCACCTTCCAGGAAGCGATCGGATGAACGAAACGAAGGCCCTCAACCTCGTGCCGATGGTGGTCGAGCAGACCAGCCGCGGCGAGCGCGCGTACGACATCTACTCGCGCCTGCTGAAGGAGCGGGTGATCTTCCTCGTCGGCGGGATCGACGACCACGTCGCCAACGTGATCGTGGCGCAGATGCTGTTCCTCGAGGCGGAGAACCCCGAGAAGGACATCAGCCTGTACATCAACTCGCCCGGCGGCATCGTCACCGCCGGCATGGCGATCTACGACACCATGCAGTTCATCAAGCCGGACGTGAGCACGATCTGCGTCGGCCAGGCCGCCTCGATGGGCGCGCTGCTGCTGGCGTCGGGCGCGAAGGGCAAGCGCTACGCGCTGCCGAACTCGCGGGTGATGATCCACCAGCCGCTCGGCGGCTTCCAGGGCCAGGCGACGGACATCGACATCCACGCCCGCGAGATCCTGGCGATGCGCCAGCGCCTCAACGAGATCCTGTCCAAGCACACCGGGCAGGCGCTGGACACCATCGCCCGCGACACCGAGCGGGACAACTTCAAGAGCGCCGAGGCCGCGCGCGACTACGGCCTGGTCGACCAGGTCCTCGAGCGGCGTCCCGAGGACTCCATCCAGGCCGCCTGAGCGCGGCCGGGAACGCCGGTTCCGGCGCCGCCGCGGATGCGGGGCGCCGGGACGCAAGCACTTGATCCGGCAGCCAATCCATCCTGTGCAGCGGGTCCGGGAAGGCCTCCGGACGGCTGTGCTATTCTCGGGCCGCCATCGCGGCTGCAGCAGGTAAGCGGGGAAAATGAGCGAAGACCGTCAGGGCCGATCCGGCGACAGCAGCAAGATCCTCTACTGCTCCTTCTGCGGGAAGAGCCAGCACGAGGTCCGCAAGCTGATCGCGGGCCCCAGCGTGTTCATCTGCGATGAATGCGTCGAGCTGTGCAACGACATCATCCGCGAGGAACTGGAGGAGAAGGCCCAGTCCGCGCGCAGTTCGCTGCCGCGCCCGAAGGAAATCCTGGAAGTCCTCGACCAGTACGTGATCGGCCAGTCGCGCGCGAAGAAGACGCTCGCGGTCGCCGTGTACAACCACTACAAGCGGATCGAGAGCCGGCAGAAGAACGACGACGTCGAACTGGCGAAGTCGAACATCCTGCTCGTCGGCCCGACCGGCTCGGGCAAGACGCTGCTGGCGGAAACCCTCGCGCGCCTGTTGAACGTGCCGTTCACCATGGCCGACGCCACGACGCTCACCGAAGCCGGCTACGTCGGCGAGGACGTCGAGAACATCATCCAGAAGCTGCTGCAGAAGTGCGACTACGACGTCGAGAAGGCGCAGCAGGGCATCGTCTACATCGACGAGATCGACAAGATCTCGCGCAAGAGCGAGAACCCGTCGATCACCCGCGAC
>JBQCJF010000085.1:0-22348 GCA_051953015.1 Luteimonas sp. | reverse complement strand
CGGCGGCGTGCAGGTGCTGGGCATCGCCCTCGACGACGAGGCGAACGTCCGCGATTTCCTGGGCAAGGTGCCGGTGTCCTACCCCATCGCCCTGGACGCGCCCGGCCCGGCGGACGCCGGGGTGCGCCTCGGCAATCCGCGCGGCGTGCTGCCCTATTCCGTGCTGGTTTCCGCCGACGGACGCCTGCTGAAGCAGCGGATCGGGCCGTTCGCGCACGGGGAAATCGATCGCTGGGCCCGGCCCTGATTTTCAATCAATCGCTTAAATTACGGCGATCATCGGCGAACTGGACAGCATCCACGCGACCGCGCAAACTGCGCGTCCCTCCCGTCCCGCGCGCGCATGGCCCGACTGCTGCTCCTGCACGGCCCCAACCTCAACCTGCTCGGCAGCCGCGAGCCTGAGGTCTACGGGCGCACGACGCTGGCGGAGATCGACGCCGACCTCGGCGCGCGCGCCGCTGCCGCGGGGCACGCGCTCGAAGCGCTGCAATCGAACAGCGAATCGGCCCTGGTGGACCGCGTCCAGGCCGCCGGCAAGGACGGAACGTCGTTCATCCTCGTCAATCCGGCCGCCTTCACCCACACATCCGTCGCCCTGCGCGATGCGCTGGCCGCCGTCGCCATCCCTTTCATCGAGATCCATCTCTCGAACCCCCATGCCCGCGAGCCGTTCCGCCGCACCAGCTACTTCAGCGACCTCGCCGTGGGCGTGGTCGCCGGCTTCGGCGCCGACAGCTATCGCTATGCCCTGGACGCGGCCGTCGCCCGGCTCGCGTCCTGACCCTTTCGAACCAAGAGAGCCGCCATGGACCTGCGCAAGATCAAGAAGCTGATCGACCTGCTCGAGGAATCGAACCTCGCCGAGATCGAGATCAAGGAGGGCGAGGAATCGGTGCGCCTGGCGCGGGTGCCGCAGGGCGGCATGGTCCAGATGGCGCCGGCGGCGTCCTACGTGCAGGCCGCGCCCGCCGCGGCGGCGCCGATGCCGATGCATTCGCCCACCGAGGCCGCGACCGGCGGCCACGCCAAGGCCGGCAGCGACCTGCCCGACGGCGACGTCGTGCGCTCGCCGATGGTCGGCACGTTCTACGCCTCGCCGGCGCCGGACAAGCCGCCGTTCGTCACCGTCGGCCAGTCGGTCAAGGCCGGCGACACGCTCGGCATCATCGAGGCGATGAAGATGTTCAACCCGATCGAGGCCGATGTCTCCGGCACCGTGCTGAAGATCCTCACCGAGAGCGGCCAGCCGGTGGAGTTCGACCAGCCGCTGTTCGTGATCGGCTGAGGCGCGCGATGCCCGCTCGCATCCAGCTCGACAAGGTCGTCATCGCCAACCGCGGCGAGATCGCGCTGCGCATCCTGCGCGCCTGCCACGCGCTGGGCATCCGCACGGTCGCGGTGCACTCCACCGTCGACCGCAATCTCAAGCACGTGGCCATGGCCGACGAGTCGGTGTGCATCGGCCCGGCGCCGTCGGCGCAGAGCTACCTCGACATGGCCGCGATCATCGCCGCGGCCGAAGTGACCGACGCGCAGGCCATCCATCCGGGCTACGGCTTCCTCAGCGAGAACGCGGACTTCGCCGAGCGCGTGGAGAAGTCCGGCTTCGTGTTCATCGGCCCGAAGGCCGAGACCATCCGCCTGATGGGCGACAAGGTCGAGGCGATCCGCGCGATGAAGGCCGCCGGCGTGCCCTGCGTGCCGGGCAGCGGCGGCCCGCTCGGCGACGACGCCGACATGAACATGAAGATCGCGCGCGAGATCGGCTATCCGGTGATCGTGAAGGCGGCCGGCGGCGGCGGCGGCCGCGGCATGCGCGTCGTGCACACCGAAGCCGCGCTGGTGAACGCCATCGCGACGACCAAGGCGGAAGCCAAGGCGGCGTTCGGCAACGACATGGTCTACATGGAGAAGTTCCTGGAGAACCCGCGCCACGTGGAGATCCAGGTGCTCGCCGACGGCCAGGGCAACGCGATCCACCTGGGCGAGCGCGACTGCTCGATGCAGCGCCGCCACCAGAAGGTCGTGGAGGAGGCGCCGGCGCCGGGCATCACGCCGGAGCTGCGCGCGCAGATCGGCAAGGTCTGCGTCGAAGCCTGCATCCGCATCGGCTACCGCGGCGCGGGCACGTTCGAGTTCCTGTTCGAGGACGGGCGCTTCTACTTCATCGAGATGAACACCCGCATCCAGGTCGAGCACCCGGTGACGGAACTGGTGACCGGCGTCGACCTGGTGCGCGAGCAGCTGAGCATCGCGGCCGGCAACAAGCTGACGCTGAAGCAGGAGGACATCGTCCTCGAGGGCCACGCGATCGAGTGCCGCATCAACGCCGAGGACCCGGACACGTTCCTGCCCTGCCCCGGCCTGATCCAGCATTTCCACGCGCCGGGCGGCCCGGGCGTGCGCGTCGACTCGCACATCTACGAGGGCTACCGCGTCCCGTCGAACTACGATTCGATGATCGGCAAGCTCATCGTGCACGGAGCCGACCGGGAGACCGCGATCGCGCGCATGCGCGTGGCGCTGAGCGAGATGGTGGTGGACGGGATCAAGACCAACGTGCCGCTGCAGCAGCGGATCATGGCCGACGCCGGCTTCCAGCGCGGCGGCCAGAACATCCACTACCTCGAGAAGCGGCTGGCGGAGCAGAAGGAAAAGTCGCTGTCGATCGTGTAGGTCAGGTTGCGCGCGCCGCTTCGGCGCGCCGTCGGCGCAAGGGGAGCCGGGCATGCAGCAGGGGCCATCGCGGGGCCATCGCAGCGCGGCGAAGATCCGCCTCGACGAGACCGTCGCCAACATCGAGCTGACCCTGATCAGCATCGTCCAGGGCCTTGCGCTGGGCGTGCTGGCGAACGCGGCCGTCGGGCCGATCGTCGGCCTCGACTGGCAGAGCTGGCCCTACATCGCGACCGGCCTCGTCCTGATCCTGATCTTCTGGTCGCGCGCGCTGCTGCACACGCTGTCGTTCATCGGCTGGCCGCTGGAGTTCGGGCACACCTTCCTGTACTTCGCCTCCACCCTCGTCGAGGCCACGGCGCTCACGCAGGTCTCCGAGCCCGCGCACTGGTATGCGCTCAACGCGCTGTACGCGGCCTGCGTGTGGTGCCTCTACGCCTGGGACCTGCGCCTGGTGCGGCAGCAGGCCGACGACTTCCGCACGCCGGGCGAGCGCGCGCTGCTCGCCGACATCCTCGCCGACCAGCGGCTCAACATCCGCTGGCTGATCCCGGCGACGGTCGCGTTCCAGGCGCTGTGCTGGTGGCTCGTGCACCGATACCCGGCGGCGATGCTCCGCGGCGGCTGGCACCTGCTCGCGATCGGCCTGACGCTCGCCTTCAGCCTGAACTACCTCCGCGACGGCGTGCGCCTGCTGCGGCGGCGCCAGGACTGGATCGTGGAGCGCCACGCGCAGGAGCGCGCCGAGGCCTGAGCGCGCGCGTGGCCGAGCGCCGGGCGGATCGCCGTTACAATCCGCGCATGCCGTTCCTCGAACTCTCGGTCCGTTGCCGCCTCGCCCAGCAGCCGCGCTACGAGCACGCGCTGGAGGACGTCGGCGCGCTCGCGGTGACGCTGCTGGATGCCGACGCGTCGACGCCCGACGAGCGCGCGATCCTGGAACCCGGCGTCGGGCAGACGCCGCTGTGGGACGAGATCGCGCTGTCCGCGCTGTTCCCGCACGACGCCGATGCGCTGCTGCTGCTCGCGGCGCTCGAAAGCTTCGACCCGGGCCTGGACTGGACGCGCGCGTCGTTCCGCGCCGTCGGCGACCAGGACTGGGAGCGCGTGTGGATGGACCAGTACGCGCCGCTGTCGTTCGGCACGCGCACCTGGATCGTGCCGTGGAATCGCGACCTCCCGCCCGCGGCCGACGTCGCCGACGCGGCGGTGGTGCGGCTCGATCCCGGGCTGGCGTTCGGCTCGGGCACGCATCCGACCACCGCGCTGTGCCTGGAGTGGCTGGACGCGCTCGCCGGCGAAGGCGCGCTGCGCGGCGCGGACGTGCTCGATTTCGGCTGCGGCAGCGGGATCCTGGCGCTGGCCGCGCTGAAGCTGGGCGCGGCGTCGGCGACGGGCGTCGACAACGACCCGCAGGCGCTGCTGGCCACGCGCGACAACGCCGAACGCAATGGCGTGGCCGACCGCCTGCAGGTGCATGCGCCGCAGGATGCGCCGCGACGCGCCTATCCGGTGGTCGTCGCGAACATCCTCGCCTCGGCGCTCGATGCGCTGGCGGACGTGCTGGCGGCGCGGGTCGCGCCAGGGGGCCGGATCGCCCTCTCCGGCATCCTGGAGGGCCAGGAACCGCCGCTGCTGGAGCGCTATTCCGCGTGGTTCGACGCGCTGCGAGTCGTGCGCCACGGCGACTGGCTGCGCATCGACGGCGTGCGGCGTCCGTAGCGTTCTACAATGGGGCGCATGCCCGCCCTGCCCACGTTCCTCGAGCCGCCTCCGCAAGCCGCGCCCGATGCGATCGAGCGGCGACCGGCCCGGCGCGGCGTGGCGGTCGCGGCGGCGCTCGCGCTGCTGCTCGTCGTGCAGGTGCTGCTCGCCGACCGCGCGCAGCTCGCCGCGGATGCGCGCTGGCGGCCGGTGGTCGAGGGCGCGTGCGCGGTGCTGCGTTGCGACGTGCCGGCCTGGCGCGAGCCGGCCGCGTTCACGCTCATGCAGCGCGACGTCCGCCCCGATCCGGCGCGGCCCGGCGTGCTGCACGTCGCCGCGAGCTTCCGCAACGATGCGCGCTGGGCGCAGGCCTGGCCGCGGCTCGTGCTGACGTTGTCGGACGCCGACGGGCGCGCGGTCGGCTTCCGCGCGTTCGAGCCCTCGGAGTACCTGGGCAAGGCGCCGGCGCAGCCCACGCTTGCCAGCGGCGCCAGCGCGGTGGTCGCGCTGGACGTGATCGAGCCTGGCCCCGGCGTGGTCGCCTTCACTTTCGATTTCCGCTGAACACGTCCGTCCGGACGGCCTTTCGCGTGGCATGCGGGACGGGGTCGCGCTAGACTCGTTTCCCCCGCCGGCCGCGCGCCGGTGGCGCACGGATCCCGGGGGAATCGCTTGAACGCCGTCGACCGCACCGAAACCAGCCGTGGCGGCAACCGCCCGCCGCTGCGCGAGCACGTCGCCAATTCGGTGCGGCGCTACCTGCGCGACCTCGACGGTTGCGACGTCAACGACCTCTACGAGATCGCGCTGCGCGAGCTCGAGATCCCGCTGTTCGCGGAAGTGCTGCAGCACTGCGACGGCAACCAGAGCCGCGCGGCGGCGATGCTCGGCATCCACCGCGCGACCCTGCGCAGGAAGCTGCGCGACTACGGAATCGCATGACCATGGGTGTTGAAGGGATGCGCGGCGAACCCGTGCGAGTGCGACGCGCGCTGCTTTCCGTTTCCGACAAGACCGGCCTGCTGGAGCTGGCGCGCGCGCTGGATCGCCACGGCGTGGCCCTGCTTTCCACCGGCGGAACCGCGCGCACCCTGCGCGAGGCCGGCCTGGCGGTCACCGACGTCAGCGAGGCCACCGGCTTCCCGGAAATGATGGACGGCCGGGTGAAAACCCTGCATCCGGTGGTCCACGGCGGCCTGCTGGGCCGCGCCGGCACCGACGATGCCGTCATGGCCGAGCACGGCATCGCGCCGATCGACCTGCTGGTGCTGAACCTGTATCCGTTCGAGCGCGTCTCGGCCGATCCGTCGAGCTCGCTCGGGGACATCGTCGAGAACATCGACATCGGCGGCCCGGCGATGCTGCGTTCGGCGGCGAAGAACTTCGCGCGCGTGGCGGTGGCGACCGATCCGGCGCAGTACGACGCCATCGTCGCCGAGCTCGACGCCGGCGATGGCGCGTTGTCGGCGGCGACGCGCTTCGCGCTGTCGGTGGCCGCATTCAACCGCGTCGCGCAGTACGACGCCTGCATCAGCGACACCCTGTCCTCGCTCGGCGCGGACGGCGCGCGCGGCCTGTTCCCCGCGCAGCAGAACAGCAACTTCGTGAAGGTGATGGACCTGCGCTACGGCGAGAACCCGCACCAGCACGCCGCGTTCTACCGCGACCTGTGGCCGGTGCCCGGCACGCTGGCGACGTTCTCGCAGCTGCAGGGCAAGGAACTGAGCTACAACAACCTCGCCGATGCGGACGCCGCGTGGGAATGCGTGCGCCAGTTCGAGCAGCCGGCCTGCGCGATCGTCAAGCACGCCAATCCCTGCGGCGTGGCGGTGGGCGACGGTTGCGGCGACGCGTACGAAGCCGCGTACGCCACCGATCCGACCTCGGCGTTCGGCGGCATCATCGCCTTCAACCGCCCGCTCGACGCCGCCACCTGCAAGACCATCCTCGACCGCCAGTTCGTCGAAGTGCTGATCGCGCCGGACTACGAGCCGGGCGCGCTGGATTACGCCAGGAAGAAGGCGAACGTGCGCGTGCTTCGCATCCCGCACGGCGACGGCCGCAACAACTTCGACGTCAAGCGCGTCGGCTCCGGCCTGCTCATGCAGACCAGCGACATCCGCGAAGTCTCGCGCGACGAATTGAAGGTGGTGACGAAGCTCGCCCCCACCGAGGCCCAGTTCCGCGACCTGCTGTTCGCCTGGCGCGTGGCCAAGTTCGTCAAGTCCAACGCGATCGTGTACGCGAAGGACGGCCGCACCATCGGCGTCGGCGCCGGGCAGATGAGCCGCGTGTACTCCGCGCGCATCGCCGGCATCAAGGCGGCGGACGCGGGCCTGGTCGTGCCGGGCTCGGTCATGGCATCGGACGCGTTCTTCCCGTTCCGCGACGGCATCGACGCCGCCGCGGACGCCGGGATCAGCGCGGTGATCCAGCCCGGCGGCTCGATGCGCGACGCGGAAGTGATCGCGGCGGCCGACGAGCACGGCATCGCGATGGTGTTCACCGGCATCCGCCACTTCCGGCACTGAGGGCGCGATGAAGGTTCTCGTGATCGGCGGCGGCGGACGGGAGCATGCGCTGGCGTGGAAGCTGGCGCAGTCGCCGCGCGTGTCGCAGGTGCTGGTCGCGCCGGGCAACGCGGGCACCGCGGCCGAAGCCGGATGCCGCAATGCCGACGTGCAGGCGACCGACATCGACGGCCTGCTCGCGCTCGCGCAACGCGAAGGCGTGTCGGTGACCGTGGTCGGACCCGAGCAGCCGCTCGTCGCCGGCGTGGTGGACGCGTTCCGCGCGCGGGGCCATCGCATCTTCGGGCCGACGGCGGCCGCCGCGCAGCTGGAAGGCAGCAAGGCGTTCGCGAAGGACTTCCTCGCCCGCCACGGCATTCCGACCGCGCACTACGCGGTGCACACCGACGTCGACGCCGCGCTCGCGGACGTGCGCGCACGCTCCTTGCAAAGCGGCGGTGCGCCGATCGTGGTCAAGGCCGACGGCCTCGCCGCCGGCAAGGGCGTGATCGTCGCCATGACGCTCGCCGAAGCCGAGGACGCGGTGCGCGACATGCTGGCCGGCAACGCGTTCGGCGCCGCCGGCGCGCGCGTGGTGGTCGAGGAATTCCTGGACGGCGAGGAAGCCAGCTTCATCTCGATGGTCGACGGCGCGCACGCGCTGCCCATGGCCACCTCGCAGGACCACAAGCGCGTCGGCGACGGCGACACCGGCCCGAACACCGGCGGCATGGGCGCGTATTCGCCCGCGCCCGTGGTGACGCCGGAGGTCCACGCGCGCGTGATGCGCGAGGTGGTGGAACCCACGGTGCGCGGCATGGCCGCCGACGGCATCCCGTTCACCGGTTTCCTGTACGCGGGCCTGATGATCGACCGGGCCGGCGCGCCGAAGGTGATCGAGTTCAACGTGCGTTTCGGCGATCCGGAAACGCAGCCGGTGATGCTGCGGCTGCAGTCCGACCTGCTCGACCTGGTCGAAGCCGCGATCGGGGGCCGCCTCGACGACGTGGAAGCCCGATGGGATCCGCGCCCTTCGCTCGGCGTCGTGATGGCGGCCGAGGGCTATCCGGGCAAGCCGCGCACCGGCGACGTCATCAACTCGATGGATGCGCCCGACGTGCCCGGCACCAAGGTCTTCCACGCCGGCACGCGTGTCGAGGGCGCGCACGCCGTCACCGCCGGCGGCCGCGTGCTGTGCGTCTGCGCCCTGGGCGACACCGTCGCCGACGCGCAGCGCCGTGCCTACGCGGAAGTCGCCGGGATTTCCTGGCCCGGCGAGTTCCATCGCCACGACATCGGCTGGCGGGCGATCGCGCGCGAGGAATAAATTCAATAAGAACAATGGCTTATTGCGCAATTACCATTTATCTACCGATTCGTGTACGTTTTGGTAGGAATCCGGTAGGAACGCAATGAAGCTACCCGTCGCCCCGCCGCCGATGCGCGACCTCCTGGAGCGTCGTCACGGGCAGATCGCGAAGATCTTCGAAGCCGGCATCGGCCCGGAGGTTCGCGGCCGGTACGACCACTGGGACCATCTGCGCCATCTGACCCCTCCCGAAGGGCTGGACTCGGAAGCGTGGTGGCTCGGGATCAAGATCGCGCGCCAGGCGCTGTCCCGAGCCCTCCCGCTGCACGACAAGTACGGACGACCGATCCGGATCGTCCTCGCGGACAGCTTGCAGCGCAGGCTCTTCCTCGTCGCGCGCGATGCCGCCGGCGCGTTGCAGGGCGACGACGGCATCCACTCCGAGACCATGCGCGAACGCTATCTGGTGCGTTCGCTCATCGAAGAAGCGATGACGTCTTCCCAGCTCGAAGGCGCCGCGACCACGACGCAGGTCGCGAAGGAAATGCTTCGCAGCGGACGGGCGCCCCGCGATTACGGCGAACGAATGATCGCCAACAACTTCCGGGCGATGACGGAACTGAAGCGGTGGCTCGATCGTCCGCTCACGGCCGACACCGTGTTCGAGATCCATCGCATGCTGACCGACGGCACCCTCAAGGATCCGGGTGCGGCCGGTCGTTTCCGCTTGCCCGGCGAGGATATCGTCATCGAGGACGAAGCCGGCAACGTGCTGCACGTTCCGCCGGCGGCAGGCGAGTTGCCGGAACGACTGAAGGCGCTCTGCGACTTCGCCAACCAGAGCGACGACGACGAACACTTCATCCATCCCGTGGTGCGCGCGATCATCATTCATTTCCAGATCGGCTACGACCATCCTTTCGTGGACGGCAACGGCCGCACTGCACGCGCGCTGTTCTACTGGTCGATGCTCCGCGCCGGCTTCTGGATGACCGAATACTTTTCGATCTCCAGCATCCTCCGCAAGGCGCCGGGGCAGTACTCGAGATCCTACCTCTACACGGAAACGGACGAGAGCGACGCCACCTATTTCGTTTCCCACCAGCTGGATGTCCTGCTCGGGGCCATCGCCGGCGTGCATGCTTACATCGCGCGGAAGCAGCGCGCCCAGGCGGAAGCGGCGAACCTCCTCAAGCCGGGAAGCAAGCTGGCGCAGACGCTGAACCATCGCCAGCGCGCCCTCCTGCTCAACGCCCTCAGGCATCCCGAAAAGGAATTCACCATCGCGATCCACCAGCGCACCCACGCCACCGCCTACGACACGGCGCGCAACGACCTCCTGGGCCTGGCCGCCGTGGGACTCATGCAGCAGGAAAAGCGCGGCAAGGCCTTGGTCTTCCGCGCGCGCGCCGACCTCGGCGAGCGGCTCCGGGATTGAGGATCCCGCGACGATCGCGCGGAGGGACGGCTCAGTGCGTCCCGCCGCCCCGCGCGCCCCCGCCTTCCGCCGACAGCCGGTTCTCCACGTCCGTCACGCCCTGCATCCCGGCGATGTAGCGCGACAGCGCCGCGGCCTCGTCGTCGGGCGCCTCGCCGCTCAGCACGACGTGGCCGCCGCGGACCTGCACGTCCACGGTGCCGGGCCGGTCCATCAGGTGGCCGATCTTCGCGTGGATGCGATCGTGCAGCGTGTCGTCGTCCACCGGATCGCCGGCCATGTGCGACTTCGTTTCCGCGATCCGCCCGCGCATGCGGTTCCTCGCGTCGCGCCCCGCGCTGCGCACGGAATCCTGCAGGTCGCGCGCGGCCCCGCCGCTGCGCTCCCGGACCAGCGCGCGGCGACGGCGCCCGGTCTCCGGATCCATCAGGTACATCGCGGCGGCGCCGGCGGCGAACGCGGCGGCGGCCTTGATCAGCGCATTCATGGGCAGTCTCCTCTCGGGACCACGCATGGTGCCAGCGCGAATGGAAAGCCGGCGCGAAGGCGTGCGTCTCAGCCGACGCGTTCGCCCTTCTCGGCGAGCGCGGCAACGAGTTCGCGCACGAGCTTGCGCTGTGGCGGCGCGAGCGTGATGTAGGCATCGACCATCGCGCGTTCGGCGGCGCTGAGGCCTTCCCACGCGCCCTTCGCCTCGCCGACGCGCGCGCCGCGACCGCCGCCGTACTGCAGCACATGAGCGTCCACCCCGACCAGCGCGGCGAGCACGCGCAGCTTGTCCTGGCGCGGGATCGCCTTGCCGTTGAGCCAGCCCGAGATCGCCTGCGAGGTGACGGGCGCGCCGGAGTAGCGGGAGTTGAAGCGCTTTTCGAGGACGGCCGGGCTCGCCTCGATCCGGGCGTCCTTCAGCGCCGCGCGCAGGCGCGCCGAAAATTCCGCTTTCTCGTCCTTCATGGATCAGGACGTTAGGGGCGCTCCGCGTGCGTTCCGGAAGTTTCGCTTTCACTTTCGTGAAAGTTTTGCTTTCATTGAAGGACTGCGAGCGCCTGCCCCGGGTCCATGCCCAAGTCCCTCCTCGACCAGTTGCCGAAGATCGTCGCCGAGGGGCGGGCGACGGCCGAGCGCATCCTGGAGTCGCTGGAGAACCGGCACCGCGTCCGCCTGCAGACCCGCGAATGGGTCCTGCCCTCGCGAGAAGCAGCCGTGGCCGACTGGGTCACGCAGTCCCAACGCCGCCGCCACCTCGAAGGTTCGCAGGGGGCCGACTGGCAGAACCGACTGGTCTACGGCGACAACCTGCTTGCGATGGCCGCACTGCTGGCCGGGGACTCCGATACGCCGAGCCTGCGCGGGAAGGTCGACCTGATCTATATCGATCCACCCTTCGACTCGAAGGCGGACTACCGCACCAAGGTCGTGCTGCCCGGGGTCGAGTTGGAGCAGCGGCCCACGGTGATCGAACAGTTCGCCTATTCCGATACGTGGTCGGACGGCACCGCTTCGTACCTCGCAATGATCGTGCCGCGGCTGGTGCTGATGCGGGAATTGCTCGCGGAGACGGGATCGATCGTCGTCCATTTGGACTGGCACGTAGGTCACTACGTGAAAGTCGCGCTTGACGAAGTGTTCGGCCGATCCAACTTCCGCAACGAACTGATTTGGAACTACGGCGGTCGCGGCGCAAAAGCCATTTCCGGGCAGTTCCCCCGCAACCATGACTGCCTGTACTGGTTCTCGAAAAGCGAAAACGCACATTACCAGCCGCAGACGTCGCGGCGGCGCACCCCAATCTCCGCGAATACCGCATACAAGCAGGACGAGGACGGACGCTGGTTCAAGACTTCCCCGCGAGGGGACTATACCGATGCCAGCATCGCGGAGTTCAGGCGTCAGAATCGCGTCTACACGACGCGGAACGGCGGAATCCGCATCAAGTACTTCCTGGACAGCGACGGCGAATATGTCTACGAAGACCAGCTGATCGGAGACGTGTGGAGCGATATCGCAGACGCGATGCATATGTCGCGGAACGAGCGGCTCGACTATGCCACGCAAAAGCCCGAGAAGCTGCTTGAAAGGATCATTAGCGCGCTCTCGCCGGAAGACGGACTCGTAGCCGACTTCAATGGAGGCTCCGGCACTACTGCGTCGGCCTCGGAAAAGCTGGGGCGACGCTGGATCACGACTGACCTCGGCAAGCCGGCCTGCATGATCATGCGCAAGCGCCTGATCGACCAGGACGCCAAGCCGTTCCTCTACCAGGCCATCGGCGACTACCAGGTCGAAGCGGCCAAGTCGCACCTCGGCCGCAGTTTCCGCATCGGCGACCTGTCGGAGATCGTGCTGTCGCTGTTTGGCGCGCTGCCCCTGCCCCCTGAGGAGAATCCGACGCGCAGCCTGGGCCAGATCGTGTTCGGCGGCAAGAAGACGCTGGTCCTCGTCGACTCGCCCAACAAGCTCACCGGCGACGCGACCCTGCGCAAGGCGATCGCGCAACGCGACAACCTGATGGGTGGCTGGGACCGCGTGGTCGTGCTCGGCTGGAACTTCGAGCCGTCGATCGGGCATGCGATCACCGCGCTCAACGATGCAAACCTCGAAGTGCTGGTGATCCCGCCCGACCTCCTCGACCGCCTGCGCAAGAAGGGCGGCATCGAGAAGCTGCGCGGCCAGGTGCGCTTCTCCAGCCTGCAGTACCTCACGCTGGCGCCGATCCGGCGCGCGCGCGAAGGCGACAGCGACGTCCTAGACATCGCGCTCGCGAACTACGTGCTGCTGTCGCCGGAGGCCATCAACCTTGACGAGGACAACCGTCAGAAGCTGGTCAAGGTGATGAACGCCGAGCCGCTGGCGCTGATCGAGTACTGGGCGGTGGATCCGGACTACGACGGGGAAGTGTTCCGCTCCGTGTGGCAGGACTATCGCGGCAACGTGGACGCCGACGGCGACCCGCTGCGCGTGGTGACGAGCGCGCGCGTCGAAGTACCGGCCAAGGTCGGCCCGCGTCGCGTCTGCGTGCGTGCCGTCGACGTGTTCGGCTTCGAAGCCGAAGTGGTGCAGACGGTGGCGGCGACGCCGAAGTGACGCATGGCTGAGTCCACTGCCCTCCCCCTCGCCCGCGCGCTGACCACGCGCACGGAGCAACTCGCCAGGGGCCTGGGCCCGGGCCACGCCGACCTCTACGACCTGGTCACGCCCGTCACGGCGGAACTGCTGCGCTGGTGGTTCGGCGACGAGTCCTGCCAGGCGCGCACGATCAACTTCCACGACGGGCAGCGCCGCGCGATACTCAACGCGATCGTGGCGCACGAAGTGCTGGGCAGCACCAGCCTGCCGGACCTCTACCAACAGGTTTGCGCGCAGGCCTTGCTGGAAGACGACCTGCTCGACGAAGTCTCGCAACCCAAGCACGCGCATCCCAAGTACTGCCTCAAGATGGCGACCGGCACCGGCAAGACCTGGGTGCTGCAGGCGCTGATGGTCTGGCAACTGCTCAACAAGACGGCGGTGCTGGATGCCGGCAACGACGATCCACGTTTCACCCGCCGCTTCCTCGTGGTCGCGCCCGGCCTGATCGTGTACGAGCGGCTGCTCGATGCGTTCATCGGCAAGGAACGCGAATCCGGGGGGCGCGATTTCGGAACTTCCGACATCGCGCGTTGTTCGGAGCTGTTCCTCCCGCCGGCCCGCCGCGAGCGCGTGCAGCAGTTCGTACAGGCGAACCTGTGCACCAAGGGCGAGATCGGGCTCAAGGCGACCGGCAACGGGATGATCGCCGTGACCAACTGGCACCTGCTCACCGAGGCCGACGAGGAACTGGACGACGTGGACGATGCCGTCGAGGCGCCGGGCGCGCGACCGGATGCGGACGTCGTGGTGCGGCGCGCACTGCGCCTGGCGCCGGGCAAGTCCGCGGGCAACGCCCTCGACATGCTCGATCGCCGCTGGACGCGCGGCAATGCCGTCGCGTTCCTGGCGGAACTGCCCGACTTGATGGTTTTCAACGACGAAGCGCACCACATCCACGAGCTGCGTTCCGGCGGCGACGCGACCGAGGTCGAGTGGCAGAAGAGCCTGTCGCGGATCGCAGAGGGCAAGGGACGCCGTTTCGTCCAGGTGGACTTCTCGGCCACGCCCTACAACGACATCGGCAGCGCCAAGAAGCGGCGCCGACAGTATTTCCCGCACATCATCGCCGACTTCGACCTGAAGGCCGCGATGCGCACCGGGCTGGTCAAGGCGCTGGTGCTGGACAAGCGGAAGGAGCTGGGCGCGCTGCCGCTGGATTTCCGCGCGACACGCGACGAGTCCGGCGTGCCTGCACTGTCCGACGGCCAGCGCGTGATGCTGCGCGCCGGCTTGTCCAAGCTGCGCAAGCTCGAAGCCGACTTCGCGGTCCTCGATCCGGACCGTAGGCCGAAAATGCTGGTGGTCTGCGAAGACACGACAGTGACGCCGCTGGTCGCGGAATTCCTGCAGGACGAAGGCCTGCACGCGGACGACGTGCTGACGGTGGATTCCGGCAAGAAGGCGGAGCTTGGCGAGAAGGACTGGCTACCGCTGCGCCAGCGCCTGTTCGACGTCGACCACCATGCCACGCCGCGCGTGATCGTCAGCGTGCTGATGCTGCGCGAGGGCTTCGACGTCAACAACATCTGCGTGATCGTACCGCTGCGCTCCAGCCAGGCACAGATCCTGCTGGAGCAGACGATTGGCCGCGGCCTGCGCCTGATGTGGCGCGAGCCGGAATTCGCGGACCTCAAGCGCGAGAACCGCGAGCGCATCAATGCCGGCCAGGAACCGGGCAGCCTTGTCGACATTCTCTCGATCGTCGAGCACCCCGCGTTCCAGGCGTTCTACGACGACCTGATCGCCGACGGCCTCGTCGGCAGCACCGGCGACGACGACGACGAAGGATCCAGCATCGGCGACCTGATCCCCGTGGACCGCCGCTACGACTACGAGGCCTGGGACTTCGCCATCCCCTTCCTGCTGCGCGAGCAGGAGGAGACGCTGGAGCACGCGCCCATCGACATCGCCGCGCTGGCGCCGTTCACCGCGATGCCGCGGGACAGGCTGGCCAAGATGCTCGGCAAGGGCGACACCTTCACCTCGCAGGACCTGCAGAGCAACACGCTGTTCGGCGACTACCGCGTCGCCGGCGCCGTGATGGATGTCGGCGGCTACAACGAATGGTTGTCGCGCATCACCCGGCGGGTCGGCCAGTCGCTGAACCAACCGCTGCCGAAGGGCAACCGGATCGCCGAGCACCTCGCGACGCCCTACCTCCAGGTCGGTACCGCGGCGCTGGCGACCGCGATCGACGATTACGTCCGCGAGCGCCTGTTCTCCGGGCCGTTCGAGCCCTTCGAGGACGAAGCCTGGCGCCTGCTCATGCTGCAGCCCGTGGTCGACCACATCGTCAAGGTCGTGGGGCTCGCGCTGGCGCAATCCGAGGAACGCGAACTCCGCGGCAGCGCCGAGGTCCTGCACCGGCGCCTGTCGGAAGTGCCGCGCCTGATGATGCGCGAGAGCACCTCGATGGCGGTGACCAAGTGCATCTACCCGCGGCAGGGCTGGCCCGCGCGCAGCGGCGGCCTGGAGCGCGCGTTCATCGAATGGGCGCAGGCCGACGGCAACATCGAGGCGTTCTGCAAGATCAGCGAGAACCGCCACGACTTCGCGCGCATGCGCTACCTGCGCGACGACGGCCTGCCGGCCTTCTACTTTCCCGACTTCCTCGTGCGCACCGCCGATGCGATCTACATGGCGGAAACCAAGGCGCAGCAGCAGACGAACGCGTCCAACGTCCAGCGCAAGCTGCGCGCCGCCACCAGCTGGTGCGCGCGCATCAATGCGCTGCCGCCGGAACAGCGCGGCGGGCGCGAATGGCACTACGCGCTGCTCGGCGAGTCGACCTTCCACGACTGGCGCGACAAGGGCGGCCGGCTCGACGAACTGCTGGCGTTCTCGCGCATCCGCCAGCAGGACCGCCAGACGCAGGGTGAATTGGGCGTCTGACACCCGACTTGCAGGCCCTCGGCGAAGCCGGCGACGAGGAGATGTAGCTGCGGAAGCTGCGCTGGCCGAAGGCCTGCTCGACGAAACTGCTTTTGCGGAGTGGCTGCGGCTCACGCATCAGCCACTGATCGCCCTTCAGACGTTCGCGTCTTCCGGCGGCATCACCGTGTCCAGCGCCGCAGCGCCGGCTGCCTCGCCCCGCAGCGCGGGCGTGCCGCAGCCGACGGTGTAGCACGCCATCGACAGCGAGCCGTAGGCGTAACCGTCCACCAGCACGTCGGCGCCGCGGCCCGCGGCCGCCGCCATGCCGGCGATGTACAGCAGCGGCAGGAAATGTTCGTCCGTCGGCGCGGCCATGTGGAAGTCGGGATGGTCGAACAGTTCCGCGGCGTCGCCGGGACGCTCGGTCATGATCCGGCGCGCATGCTCGTCGAAGCGGCGCGCCCAGTCGAAGCCGGCGTCGCGCTGGTGCCAGTCGATGGCGCGCAGGTTGTGGACGACGTTGCCGCTGCCGACGACCAGCACGCCGCGCTCGCGCAGCGCGGCGAGCTTCACGCCCATCGCGAGATGCCATTCCGGCGGCTGCAGCGCGTTGAGCGACAGCTGCACGACGGGCACGTCGGCCCCGGGGAACGCGTGCACCAGCACGGACCAGGTGCCGTGGTCCAGGCCCCAGCTGTCGTGGTCGGCGCCGACGTGCTCGGGCTTTACGATCTCCGCGATCTCGCCCGCAAGTTCGGGCAGGCCGGGGGCGGGGTATTCCACGTCGAACAGCGCCTGCGGGAAGCCATAGAAGTCGTGGATGGTCTTCGGCCGCGCCATCGCGGTGACCGCGGTGGCGTTGACGTACCAGTGCGCCGAGACGCCGAGGATCGCGCGCGGGCGCGGGGCCGCGGCGCCGAACGCGCGCCAGGCGTCGGTGTAGCGGTTGCGCTCCAGCGCGTTCATGGGGCTGCCGTGGCCCAGGAAGGCGGCGGGCATCTTCGGCGCGGCCATCGGCGGCTCCCGGCATCGGTTGCCGCTGAGGATACGATAGGGTCGTGAATGCGGCCCCGGGGCCGCCGGGGAGCGCCGATGGAACGAGCGGGGGAAAGGCATTCGCAGTTCGGGCTGCTGCGCGAGCGGCGCTTCCTGCCGCTGTTCATCACCCAGTGCTTCGGCGCGTTCAACGACAACGTGTTCCGGCAGGCGATCATCGGCCTGCTGTTCTGGATGAACGCGTCGCCGGAGCAGCGCACGCTGTACGCGTCGCTGGCGCCGGCGATCTTCATCCTGCCCTACTTCCTGTTCTCGGCGACCGCGGGACAGATCGCGGAGAAGCTGGAGAAGTCGCGGCTGATCCGGATCACGACTTCGATGGAGATCGCGATCATGTCGCTGGCGGCGGTGGCCTTCGTGCTGCAGGCGCTGCCACTGCTGCTGGTCGCGCTGTTCCTCACCGGCGTGCAGTCGACGCTGTTCGGGCCGGTGAAGTATTCGATCCTGCCGGTGGTGCTGCGGCCCGAGGAACTGACCGGCGGCAACGGCCTCGTCGAGATGGGGACGTCGGTGTCGATCCTCGTCGGCATGATCGCGGGCGGGCTGATCTTCACCGCGGCCGGCGCCCACGGGCCTTGGGTCGCGGGCGCCTGCGTGATCGCGCTGGCGGTGTGCGGCAACCTGGTCAGCCGCCTGATCCCGCCGGCGGGGGCGGCCGCGCCCGACCTGCGCATCAACTGGAATCCCGTGCCGGAGACCTTCGAGGTGCTGCGCCTGATGCGCAAGCAGCTCGCGGTGCGCAACGCGGTGCTGGGGGTGTCGTGGTTCTGGTTCGTGGGGACGGTGTTCGCGACGCAACTGCCGGACTACGCGGTGATGCACCTGGGCGGCGGCAACACGCTGTACGTGTTCGCGCTGGCGCTGTTCTCGATCGGCACCGGCACCGGCTCGATGCTGTGCGAGAAGCTCTCCGCGCGCACCGTCGAGATCGGCCTGGTGCCGCTGGGCGCCTTCGGCATGAGCGCGTTCCTGTTCGACCTCTATTTCGCGCGCAGCGGCGTGGCCGTGGCGGCCGCGCCGGCCGTTGGCGGGCTGGACGTCGCCGGCTTCCTGCGCGCGGACGGCAGCTGGCGGATCGTGCTGGACCTGGTCGGCATCGGCGTGTTCACCGGCTTCTTCGTGGTGCCGCTGTTCGCGCTGATCCAGAGCCGCACGCCGAAGCACGAACTCTCGCGGGTGATCGGCGCGCTGAACATCCAGAACTCCGGCTTCGTGGTGGCCTCTTCCGTGCTGTGCCTGCTGCTGCGGCAGTGGGCGGGCTGGTCCATCTCGCAGCTGTTCCTGGCGCTGGCGATCGCCAACACGCTGGTCGCGATCTGGATCTTCACGATCGTGCCGGAATTCCTGATGCGCTTCCTGAGCTGGGTGCTGGTGCGCGCGCTGTACCGGCTGCGGGTGCGCGGCGTGGAGACGAACGTGCCGGACGACGGCGCAGCGGTGCTCGCGTGCAACCACGTCAGCTACATGGACGCGCTGATCCTCTCGGCGGCGATCCCGCGGCCGGTGCGCTGGGTGATGTACCACCGCATCTTCGACATTCCTGTCCTGAGCTGGATCTTCCGCACCGCGAAGGCGATCCCGATCGCCGGCGCGCGCGAGGATCCGGCGCTGATGCGGCGCGCATTCGACGCGATCGACGCCGCGCTGGCCGAAGGCGAGGTGGTCGGCATCTTCCCGGAGGGCACGCTGACGAAGGACGGCGACATCGCGCCGTTCAAGTCGGGCGTCGAGAAGATCCTTGCGCGCGCGGCGGAGGCCGGCCGGCCGGTGCCGGTGGTGCCGCTCGCGCTGCGGAACATGTGGAGCAGCAGGTGGAGCCGCCGCGGCATGCCGTCCGAAGGCGGCAGGATGGGCCGCATGCGCGTGCCGCGGCGCTTCCGCGCGCACGTCGGGCTCGTCGCGGGCGCGCCGATGCCCGCGACGGCGACGGCGGAGGACCTCGAGGCCGCGGTGCGCGACCTGCGCGGCGACGCGTCGTAGCGGCTAGCCGAATTCCGCCAGCCAGCGCTCGGCGAGCCAGCGCGAGATCGAGATCGGCGCGGACAGGATGATGCCCTCGCCCGCCGCGTCGGCGTTCGCGCGGCCGGCGGCCAGGCCGGCGCGCACTTCATCGGCATCGAACCAGCGCGCGTCTTCCAGTTCTTCGCCGGCCTGCGGTTCGTCGGGCTCGGCCAGCGCGATGAAGCCCAGCATCAGCGAGCCCGGGAACGGCCACGGTTGCGAGGCGACGTACCGGCTTTCCCGCACGCGCACGCCGCTTTCCTCCAGCACTTCGCGGGCGACGGTCTGTTCGAGCGATTCGCCCGGCTCGACGAAGCCCGCGAGCACCGACCAGCGGCGCGGCGCCCACGTCGCCTGGCGCCCCAGCAGCAGGCGCCTGCCGTCGGTGACGGCGGCGATGATCGCCTGGTCCGTGCGCGGATAGTGTTCGCTGCCGCAGGCGGCGCAGCGGCCGAGCCAGCCCGCGCGCACGTAGGCGAGTTCGCCGCCGCAGGCGCCGCAGAAGCGGTGACGCGCGTGCCAATGCAGCAGCGCGCGCGCCTGCGCGAACGCGGTGGCGTCGCGCGCGGGCCAGGCCGCCGCCGCGGTGCGCAGGTCGACGCGGCACGGCGCATCCGCCAGCGCCGTCGGCCCGGCGGTCGCCGCGCGTTGCGCGAACCACGCCTCGTCGCCGCGCAGGCCGAGGAAGACCGCGGTCCCCGGACCGTCCCCGAGCTGCGCGCCCGTCGGCGCCGAGAGCGCGCCATCGGCGTCGGCCAGCGCGCGCCCGTCGTCCTCGAGCAGCAGGATCCGCGCGCGCGGCCACAGCGCCGCGAGCGCCTCCGCGTCGTCGCGCAGCGCATCGGCGCGATCCAGCGCGCCGTCGAGGAAGGCGAAGGGAGGCGCCGGCGGCGTCACACGGTGAAGCTGCTGCCGCAGCCGCAGGTACTCTTGGCGTTCGGGTTGCGGATCGTGAACTGGGCGCCGTGCAGGCTCTCGGTGTAGTCCACTTCCGCTCCCATCAGGTATTGCAGGCTGAGCGGATCCACCAGCAGCACGACGTCATCGGTCGCGATGGCGAGGTCGTCCTCGCCCTGCTGCTCGTCGAACTCGAAACCGTACTGGAAACCGGAGCAGCCGCCGCCCTGGATGTAGACGCGCAGCTTCAGCGCCGGGTTGCCCTCGTCGGCGATCAGCTCGCGCACCTTGGCGGCGGCGGCGTGGGTGAATTCGAGCGGGCGCTGCAGCGACTGGTAGCCGGGCGCGGCGCTGTCGGCAGTGGGGATTTGCATGCGTGCAGGATGGGGCCGCGGGTGCCCGGAATCAACCGGAACCGGCGCCGCGTGGCGCCGCGCAGGCGCGATCCGGCGCGTTCAGGGCGCGGGATCGGCGGTGGCTTCGGCCCAGGTGAACGACTGCTCGACCGGGTCGCCGCGCGCGGGCGCCAGTTCCACCACCACGCGCACCGGCTGCAGGCCCGCGGGCACGATCACGTCGCCCTGCACCTGCTGGAAATACTTGAACGAATAGGGAATGCCCGGCGCGTCGGCCTGCTGCCGCAGCACCTCCCACGCCAGCTTCTCCATGCGCCCGCCGCGGCTGCCTTCCAGCTCCAGCGTGAGCTTGCCGTCGTTCACCGCGGCGCGGTCGGCGTTCTGGGTGAGCGTGGCGACGAAATGCCAGGCGCCACCCGGCTGCCCTTCCATGTGCAGCTGGTGCACGGCGAGGCCGTGGCGCTGCGCGGTGCTGCCGACGAAGCGCTCGTAGAACGCGACGTCGGCGCGCAGGCCCGCGATCTGCTCGTCGCGCTCGGCGAGCGTGCGCTGCAGGTCGAGGTTGGCCTCGCGGCTGACCTGGTCGGAGCGCGCCAGCGTGGTCGCCTGCTGCTCGAGCGCGGCGATGCGGCCGCGCTGCGCCGCCAGCTGCGCGCGCGCATCGTTGGGGCGGGGCGCGAGCACGGTCCACGCGCCCCAGCCGCCGAACGCCAGCGCGGCGAGGAAGACGGCGAGCAGCGCATACGCGAGCCCGTGGCCGTGCGCGGGCGGGGCCGCGCCGGGCGCGGAGGCCGCGGGCCGGGCGGGATCGCCCGACGGGTCTGGCGTGGCGTCCATGGCCATCGGTATAGCATGCGGGCGACGACGGAGGGAGCGCACGCCATGACCCACGCCCAGTTGTTCGCCGCGGGCATCCTGCTGGCCTGGCTCGCCGGGCTGCGCGTCTATCTCACCGTGTTCGGGCTCGGCGTCGCCGGCTGGTTCGGCTGGCTCGACCTGCCGCCCGCGCTCGACGTCGCGCAGTCGC
Source organism: Luteimonas sp. (assembly GCA_051953015.1). Lineage (GTDB taxonomy): Bacteria > Pseudomonadota > Gammaproteobacteria > Xanthomonadales > Xanthomonadaceae > Cognatiluteimonas. The sequence goes on along the minus strand of JBQCJF010000085.1, from coordinate 1,368 downwards.
CGTGGGTCATCGGCGTTTCCGGCGCGCTCGCGCTGGTGGAGTTCTTCACCGACAAGATCCCCGGCGTGGATTCGGCGTGGGACCTGCTGCACACGCTGCTGCGCGTGCCCGCGGGCGCCTTCCTCGCGGCCGCCGCGATCTCGCCGGACGGGCACCTGGGTACCGGCATGCTCGCCGCCGGCGCGGGCACGGCGCTCGCCAGCCACCTGCTCAAGGCGGGGACGCGCGCGGCGCTGAACGTGTCGCCGGAACCGGTGAGCAACTGGACCGCGTCCTTCGGCGAGGACGCCGTGGTGGTGACGGGCCTCGCGCTCGCCTTCGCCCATCCGTTCCTGGCGCTCGGCATCGCGGTCGCCGCCAGTGTGCTGCTCGCGGCGTGCGTGTGGTGGCTGTGGCGCTGGGTGCGCGCGCGGCTACGTCCGCGCGCGCAGGAAAAATCGGGAGTGTGACCCGCTGTTTCAGTCGTCGATCTTGGACTGCAGGTAGGAGGACTCGCCGACGCGCGCGATCAGGTCGAGCTGGGTTTCGATCCAGTCGATGTGCTCTTCCTCGGACTCGAGGATGTCGGCGAACAGCTTGCGGCTGGTGTAGTCGCCGACCTGCTCGCAATACGCGATCGCCTCGCGCAGCGTCGGCAGCGCTTCGTATTCCAGCGCCAGGTCGGCCTTCAGCAGCTCGACAGGGTTCTCGCCGATGCGCAGCTTGCCGAGGTTCTGGAAGTTGGGCAGGCCGTCGAGGAACAGGATGCGTTCGGACAGCCTGTCCGCGTGCTTCATCTCGTCGATCGACTCGTGGTGCTCGTGCTCGGCGAGCTCCTTCAGGCCCCAGTTCTTCAGCATCTTCGCGTGCAGGAAATACTGGTTGATCGCGATGAGCTCGTTGTAGAGCGCCTTGTTGAGATGCTCGATGACTTTCGGGTCGCCCTTCATGGCGCCGGCTCCTGCAATGCGGACGCAGCGATGCTAGCCCTTCGGCGCCGCCGATGGGGAAACGGGAATCGTGTGCATCCGCGGCACCACGCGCGGCGCGCACCGCAAGCGCGTCAGGCGGCCCGCGAAAGTCCCGGCGCCGGCGCGTCCAGCACCGGCACGTCGAGCGCGCGGGCGGCGTGGACTTCGTCGAGGATCTGCTGCGCCATCTCCAGGCAGCTGCCGCAGGTGGCGCCGCATCCGGTGCGCATGGTCAGCTCCGGCAGCGTGCGGCAGCCCGCGGCCGCGACCTCGCGGATCTCGCGATCGGTGACGCCGTTGCAGAGGCAGACGTACATGGACGGGAGCCGGCGGCCGTGGGGAACTGGCCGGCATTGTCCCGCCAAATGAGAATGATTGTCAATCCTGTACAGGCGCGGGCGGCGCCCCGCCCACCCGG
>JBQCJF010000084.1:0-4567 GCA_051953015.1 Luteimonas sp. | reverse complement strand
GCGATCGGGAAGCCGGTGGCCTTCGACGCCAGCGCCGAGGAACGCGACACGCGCGGATTCATCTCGATCACCACGACGCGGCCGTCGCGCGCGTTGATGCCGAACTGCACGTTCGAGCCGCCGGTGTCCACGCCGATCTTGCGCAGCACCGCGATCGAGGCGTCGCGCAGGCGCTGGTATTCCTTGTCGGTGAGGGTGAGCGCCGGGGCGACGGTGATCGAGTCGCCGGTGTGCACGCCCATCGCGTCGAGGTTCTCGATCGAGCAGACGATGATGCAGTTGTCCGCGGTGTCGCGGACCACTTCCATCTCGAACTCCTTCCAGCCCAGCACCGACTCCTCGACCAGGATCTCGTGCACGGGGGAGAGCTCGAGGCCGCGCCTTGCGATGTCCTCGAACTCCTCCTTGTTGTAGGCGATGCCGCCGCCGCTGCCGCCGAGGGTGAAGCTCGGACGGATGATGGTCGGATAGCCGACCTTCGCCTGGATCTCGACCGCCTGCTCGAAGCTGCGCGCGACTTCGGCGCGCGGGCATTCGAGGCCGATGTCGGCCATCGCCTGCTTGAACAACTCGCGGTCCTCGGCCATGCGGATCGCGTCGCGCGAGGCGCCGATCAGCTCGACGCCGTACTTCTCCAGCACGCCGTGGTCGGCCAGGTCGAGCGCGCAGTTCAGCGCGGTCTGCCCGCCCATCGTCGGCAGCAGCGCCTCGGGACGTTCCTTGGCGATGATCTTCTCCACCGAGGCGCGGTTGATCGGCTCGATGTACACCGCGTCGGCCATGCCCGGGTCGGTCATGATCGTCGCCGGGTTGCTGTTGACGAGCACGACGCGGTAGCCCTCGTCGCGCAGCGCCTTGCAGGCCTGGGCGCCGGAGTAGTCGAACTCGCAGGCCTGGCCGATGACGATCGGGCCGGCGCCGATGATCAGGACGGTCTTGATGTCCGTGCGCTTCGGCATGTCAGTGCGCCCCCGCGCGCGCGTCGAGAGCGCGTCCGTCGAGCATGGACGCGATGAAACGGTCGAAGAGATAGGAGACGTCGTGCGGGCCGGGGCTCGCTTCCGGGTGGCCCTGGAAGCTGAAGGCCGGCGCGTCGGTGAGCGCGATGCCCTGGTTGGAGCCGTCGAACAGCGAGCGGTGGGTGACGCGCACGTTGGAAGGCAGCGTCGCCTCGTCCACCGCGAAGCCGTGGTTCTGGCTGGTGATCAGCACGCGCCCGCTGTCGGTGTCGATGACCGGATGGTTCGCGCCGTGGTGGCCGAACTTCATCTTCACCGTCTTCGCGCCGAGCGCGAGGCCGAGGATCTGGTGGCCCAGGCAGATGCCGTACAGCGGCAGCTTGCGGGCGAGGAACTCGCGGGTCGCCGCGATCGCGTAGTCGCACGGCGCGGGATCGCCCGGCCCGTTGCCGAGGAAGACGCCGTCGGGCTGCAGCGCGAACACCTCCGAGGCGGGCGTCTGCGCCGGCACCACGGTCAGGTCGCAGCCGCGCTCGGCGAGCATGCGCAGGATGTTGGTCTTCACGCCGAAGTCGTAGGCCACGACGTGGAACTTCCCGCCGCCGGGCGCGAACGCGTTGCGGTCGAGGTCGAGGCGGCCCTCGCTCCAGCGGTAGGGCGCGCGCACGCAGACTTCCTTCGCCAGGTCCATGCCCTTGAGGCCCGGGAACTTGCGCGCGGCTTCGATCGCCGCATCCACGTCGATGACGTCGCCCGCGGCCAGCGCGCCGTTCTGCGCGCCGCGGTCGCGGAGCAGGCGCGTGAGCTTGCGGGTGTCGATGCCGCTGATCGCGACCACGCCGCGCTGGCGCAGCCACTCCGGCAGCGCGATTTCGCTGCGCCAGTTCGAGGGTCGCCGCGGTACGTCGCGCACGATCAGGCCGGCGGCCCAGGCCTGCCGCGATTCGTCGTCGGCGGCGTTGCAGCCGGTGTTGCCGACGTGCGGAACGGTGAGCGTCACGAGCTGCCGGGCGTAGGACGGATCGGTGACGATCTCCTGATAGCCGGTCATGGCGGTGTTGAACACCACCTCGCCGACGGCGAGGCCGGGCGCGCCGACGGATTCGCCCTCGAACACGGTGCCGTCTTCGAGCGCGAGGATTGCGGGCTGGGTCACTGGGGGATTCGCCTACGTCGGGTTGCAGGAAGCCGCCGGCACGGTGTCAAACCGTCCGGAGGCAAGGGTGTCAGGCGAGCGGGAATGATACCCGGAACCCCCCCGCGGCGCCACCCTCAACCCAGCAGGTCGGCCATGCGGTATTGCCCGGGGCCGCGGCCGGCGAGCCACTGCGCGGCGTGAAGGGCGCCGTGCGCGAAGACGTCGCGGTTCGTCGCGCGATGGATGAATTCGAGCCGCTCGCCGGCGCCGGTGAACTGCACCGTGTGTTCGCCGACGATGTCGCCCGCGCGCAGCGACGCGTAGCGCGGCGTGGCGCCGGCAGCGGCCGCCGCCTCGCCCAGCGACAGCGCGGTTCCGGAAGGCGCATCGCGCTTGCCCGCGTGGTGCGCCTCGACGATGTCGCAATCCCAGCCCTCGAGCACGCGCGCGGCCTTCGCGACCGCATCGGCCAGCACCGCGACGCCGAGGCTGAAGTTGGAGGCCCACAGCACCGGGACGACCCGCGCCGCTTCCTCGAGCGCGATGCGTTGCGCGTCGCCCAGCCCGGTCGTGCCGGACACCAGCGGGGCCTTGCGGGCGACGCAGGCCGCCAGCACCGCGTCGAAGGCTTCGGGCAGGCTGAAGTCGATCGCGACGTCGAACCGCGGCACGCCGCCGAGCTCGGCCGCCGCGAACTGCGGCACGCCGTCGACGACGCGCTGCCGCGGCTTGCGCGAGACCGCGCCGGCCACGACGAAGCGCTCCGGCGCTTCCGCGCACAGGCGCAGCAGCGCCTGGCCCATGCGGCCGGAGGCGCCGTGGATCAGGAGGCGGAGGGGAGCGTCCATGGCGGCAGGATAGCCGACCATGGGGCGGCCGCCACCGGGGGTCAGGACACCATGCGGTCCCAGAAGCCCTTCACGCCGTCGAGGAAGGTGCTCGACTTCGGCGAATGGCGGCGCGCGCCCTCGCCCACGAAGGTCGCCTCGAACTTCTCGAGCAGCTCGCGCTGCTCCGGCGTCAGGTTGACCGGCGTCTCGACGACCGCCTTGCAGTACAGGTCGCCGGTGTGCCGGCTGCGCACCGAGCGCACGCCCTTCTCGCGCAGGCGGAATACCTTCCCGGTCTGGGTCTCGGCGGGAATGCGCAGTTCCACCTCGCCGTCTAGCGTCGGCACGCGGATCGTGTCGCCCAGCGCCGCCTGCGCGATGCGGATCGGCACCTCGCAGTGCAGGTCGTCGCCGTCGCGCTCGAAGATCTCGTGCGGGCGGACCCGCACTTCCACGAACAGGTCGCCGGGCGGCGTGCCGGGCGGGCCCGCTTCGCCCTCGCCCGCCAGCCGGATCCGGTCGCCGCTGTCCACGCCCGCCGGGATCTTCACCGACAGGACCTTCTCCTCCTCGACCCGCCCGGCGCCATGGCAGGCCGCGCACGGGTTGGCGATGGTCTGGCCGCGGCCGCCGCAGTGCGGGCACGGCTGCTGCATGGTGAAGATGCCGCGCTGCATGCGCACCTGGCCGCGGCCGTGGCAGGTGGCGCAGGTCTCGACCTTGCCGTCCTCCGAGCCCGTGCCCTTGCACGGCTCGCAGGGCGCGAGCGTGGGCACTTCGATGCGCTTCTCGATGCCGGCGACGGCTTCCTCGAGGTCGAGCTCCATCACGTAGCCGATGTCGGCGCCGCGGCGCGGGCCGCGCGCGGCGCCGCCGCCGAAGATGTTCCCGAAGATGTCGCCGAAGATGTCGCCCATGTCGCCGAAGCCGGGCCCGGGCCCCGCGCCGCCCCCCATGCCGTGCTCGAACGCGGCGTGGCCGTGCGCGTCGTACGCGCGGCGCTTCGACGCGTCGGACAGGACTTCGTAGGCCTCCTTGCTCTCCTTGAACGCGGCTTCCGCGGCGTGGTCGCCGGGATTGCGGTCGGGATGGTGCTTCATCGCGCAGCGGCGATACGCCTTCTTCAGCTCCTCGTCGGAAGCGTTGCGGGCGACGCCCAGGACTTCGTAGTAATCGCGCTTCTGCATGTCAGGAGGTCAAGTCGACCGCTTCACGGTCTGGAAAGTCGGCGGCTGCGCCGCCTGTGAATGAGAGATGCGGGCCTTCTGGATCTTGATCAAGGACCCCAAGGCCGCCTGGAGCCGCTCGATTTCATTGACTAGGTCACCCGGATTGCAGAACCCGAGATTTCCAGCAATGCGGGTCTGGGTATCCAACTCCGACAACGAACCCCGTGCGAACATCAGAAACCGGAGGAAATCTTTGCGGCTTCCTCGCGCGGCCCCCTCCGCGATGTTCGATGGGACACTTACAGCTGCCCTCCTCATCTGCGCCGTCAGTCCGAAACGTTCGTCCTTCGGGAAGCCTGCAGTCAGCGCATACAACTGTGCCACCAAGGCCATGGCGTCCTGCCATACCCGCAACTCGTGGTGCGGCCTCATCCTTTTCCCCTTGACAGCGAGCCGGGCGACGCCCGGCTC
>JBQCJF010000083.1:0-12049 GCA_051953015.1 Luteimonas sp. | reverse complement strand
GCTCCCTTTCGCGGCCGGATCGTCCCGCGGAAGCGGCAATTCTAGCGCGCCGGCAGGGGGCCGGCCCCGTGCCGCGAGGCATCTCCGGCGTCAGTCGCGCAGCAGCAGCGCCGCGAGGCGGTCGGCCAGCGCCTCGGGCGCCTCCGCCACCGTGTCGAGGACGATTTCCGCGTCTTCCGGCGGCTCGTACGGCGAATCGATGCCGGTGAAATTGCGCAGCTCGCCGGCGCGCGCCTTCGCGTACAGGCCCTTGACGTCGCGCTGTTCAGCGACCGCCAGCGGCGTGTCCACGAACACCTCGACGAACTCGCCCTCGGCGAACAGGTTGCGCGCCATGCGACGCTCGGCGCGGAACGGCGAGATGAAGCTCACCATCACGATCAGGCCCGCGTCGACCATGAGCTTGGCGACCTCGGCGACCCGGCGGATGTTCTCCACGCGGTCGGCGTCGGTGAAGCCCAGGTCCTTGTTCAGGCCGTGGCGCACGTTGTCGCCGTCGAGCAGGTAGGTGTGGCGGCCGAGTGCGGTGAGGCGCTTCTCGACGAGGTTGGCGATGGTCGACTTGCCCGCGCCCGACAGGCCGGTGAACCACAGGCAGCGCGGCCGCTGGTGCTTGATCGCGGCGCGCGCCGCCTTGTCGACCTCGACGTGCTGCCAGTGGATGTTGCCCGCGCGGCGCAGGGCGAAGTCGATCGTGCCGGCGGCGACCGTCGCGTTGTCCTGGCGGTCGATGAGGATGAACGCGCCCAGCTCGCGGCTGTCGGCGTAGCGCTCGAACGGCACCGCCTGGTCGAGGTACAGCGTGCACACGCCGACCTCGTTGAGCTCCAGTTCCTTCGCGGCGAGCTCTTCCTGCGTGTTGACGTCGACCTTGTGCTTGATCGCGGTGACCTGCGCGCCGACCGTGCGCGTGCCGATGCGCATCCAGTAGGGGCGGCCCGGCAGCAGCGGGCGGTCGCCCATCCACAGCACGTGCGCCGCGAACTGGTCGGCGATTTCCGCCGGGCGCGCCGCCGTGGCGATCACGTCGCCGCGGCTGGCGTCGATCTCGTCGGCGAGCGTGAGCGTGACCGCCTGCCCCGCGCCGGCCGCGTCGAGGTCGCCGTCCGCGGTGACGATGCGCGCGATCTGCGAGCGCCGCCCCGACGGCAGCACCGAGATCGCGTCGCCCGGCGCCACGCGCCCCGCGGCGATGGTGCCGGCGAAGCCGCGGAAGCCCGAATCCGGCCGGTTGACCCATTGCACCGGCATGCGGAAGCCGATGTCCGCGGCCTCGCGCGCGACCTGCACCTGCTCCAGGTGCTCGAGCAGCGAGCGGCCGGCGTACCACGGCATCGCCGGCGAGCGCGCCAGCATGTTGTCGCCCTTCAGGGCCGACAGCGGCACGCATTCGACGTGGGCGATGCCGAGCGACGCCGCGAGCTCGCGGTAGCCGGCGACGATGTCGTCGAACACGGCCTGGTCGTAGCCGACCAGGTCCATCTTGTTCACCGCGAGGACCACGTGGCGGATGCCGAGCAGCGAAACGATGTAGCTGTGGCGGCGGGTCTGCGTGAGCAGCCCCTTGCGCGCGTCCACCAGCACGACGGCAAGGTCCGCCGTCGACGCGCCCGTGGCCATGTTGCGCGTGTACTGCTCGTGGCCCGGGCAGTCGGCGACGATGAACTTGCGCTTCTCGGTCGCGAAGAAGCGGTACGCCACGTCGATGGTGATGCCCTGCTCGCGTTCCGCGGCGAGCCCGTCCACCAGCAGCGCGAAGTCGATCTCCTCGCCCTGGGTGCCGTGGCGGCGGCTGTCGCTCTCCAGCGCCGACACCTGGTCGTCGAGGATCAGCTTGGTGTCGTGCAGCAACCGCCCGATCAGCGTGCTCTTGCCGTCGTCGACGCTGCCGCAGGTGATGAAGCGCAGCAGGTCCTTGGTCTCGTGCTGGCGCAGGTAGGCGGCGACCTGCGCGCCCGCATCGCCCATCGCAGTCCCGATCTCGGCGCCGGCCATCAGAAATATCCCTCCTGCTTCTTCTTCTCCATCGACGCGGACGGATCGTGGTCGATCACCCGCCCCTGCCGTTCCGACGTCGTCGCCACCAGCATCTCGGCGATCACCTTCTCGAGCGTGTCGGCTTCCGATTCCACCGCGCCGGTGAGCGGATAGCAGCCGAGGGTGCGGAACCGGACCTTGCGCATCGCCGGGCGCTCGCCCGGCAGCAGCGGCATGCGCTCGTCGTCGACCATGATCAGCGCGCCGTCGCGCTCGACCACCGGCCGCTCGCGCGCCAGGTACAGCGACGGGACCGGGATCTTCTCCCGGTAGATGTAGAGCCAGACGTCCAGCTCGGTCCAGTTCGAGATCGGGAACACGCGCACCGATTCGCCCTTGTGGATGCGCGCGTTGTACAGGTCCCACAGCTCCGGGCGCTGGTGCTTCGGATCCCAGCGGTGCTGCGCGTTGCGGAACGAGAAGATGCGCTCCTTCGCGCGCGACTTCTCCTCGTCGCGGCGCGCGCCGCCGATCGCGGCGTCGAAGCCCCACTTGTCGAGGGCCTGCTTCAGCGCCTGGGTCTTCATCACGTCGGTGTGCACCGTGGCGCCGTGCGTGAACGGGCCGATGCCCTGGGCCAGGCCGTCCTGGTTGGTCCAGGTGCGCAGCTCGACGCCGGTATCGGCGGCGCGGCGGTCGCGGAATTCGATCATCTCGCGGAACTTCCACGTCGTGTCCACGTGGAGCAGCGGGATCGGCGGCGTCCTGGCCGGATGGAAGGCCTTGAGCAGCAGGTGCAGCAGCACCGAGCTGTCCTTGCCGATCGAGTACAGCATCACCGGATTGCGGAACTCCGCGGCGACCTCGCGCAGGATGTGGATGCTCTCGGCCTCCAGGCGGTCGAGGTGGCTGGCGTGGGTCGGGGTCATTCCGTTGATCTGCGCTCTTGGGGACGTCGGCGGCCGATTGTACGTGGTGCCTGCTCACGGGGCTTCCACGCGGCCGCCACCAGCATCGGCCGGTCGCCGGGCCTCCCCGCGTTGGACCTTCCACTCCCTGCCCTCGCCCCCGTGCCCGCGGTGATCCCATGAGCCTCCACGACAGCATCCTCGACACCATCGGCGGCACGCCCGTCGTCCGCCTGCACCGCGTCGCGCCGCCGGGCGTGGCCCTCTACGCGAAGGTCGAATCGTTCAATCCGGGCGGCTCGGTGAAGGACCGGCTGGCGCTGGCGATCGTGCTCGACGCGGAGCGCCGCGGCACGCTGAAGCCGGGGCAGACGATCATCGAGGCGACCTCGGGCAACACCGGCATCGCGCTGGCGATGGTCGCCGCGGCGCGCGGCTACCCGTTCGTGGCGGTGATGGCCGAGACCTTCTCGATCGAGCGCCGCAAGCTGATGCGCGCCTACGGGGCGAAGGTGATCCTGACCCCGGCCGCGGAGCGCGGCACCGGCATGGTGCGGGTCGCCGGGGAACTCGCGAAGAAGCACGGCTGGTTCCTCGCGCGCCAGTTCGAGAACGAGGCCAATCCGGCCTGGCACCGCAACACCACCGGCCCGGAGATCCTGCGCGACTTCGCCGGGCGGCGCCTCGACTATTTCGTCAGCGGCTGGGGCACCGGCGGCACGATCACCGGTGCCGGCGAAGTGCTGAAGCTCGCCCGCCCCGGCCTTTCCGTCGTCGCCGCCGAGCCGGCGGTCGCCTCGCTGCTGGGCGGCCAGGACTGGCAGCCGCACCGGATCCAGGGCTGGACCCCGGATTTCGTGCCCGCGGTGCTGTCGCGCGACGTCGTCGACCGGATCGTGACCGTCGACGACGTCGTCGCCCGCGACACCGCGCGGCGCCTCGCGCGCGAGGAAGGCCTGCTCGTCGGCGTCTCCGCCGGCGCCACCGTGGCCGCCGCGCTGGACGTCGCGGCCGGCGCGCCCGAGGGCTCGGTGCTGCTGGCGATGCTGCCCGACACCGGCGAGCGCTACCTGTCGACGTTCCTGTTCGAGGGCGTCGAGGAGGGCTCCGACGACGCCTGGCTGGCCTCGCTCGGCTGACCCGGCGGCGCGGGACCGCCGCCTTGGGGGCCCCGGCGGCGACCGGGTAGAATGGCCGGTCCAGGCTGCAATGCCCCCAGGAATGCCGCAAGAACGATGAAAATCCTCGTCGGTTACAAGCGCGTGGTGGACTTCAACGTCCGCATCCAGGTCAAGCCCGACGGCTCGGGCGTGGTCACGGACGGCGTCAAGCTTTCCGCCAATCCCTTCGACGAGATCGCGCTGGAGGAGGCCCTGCGCCTGCGCGACAAGGGCATCGCGACCGAGGTCGTGGTCGCCACGATCGCGCCCGCCGACGCCCAGGCGCACCTGCGCAACGGCCTGGCGATGGGCGCCAACCGCGCCATCCACGTCGTCGCCGACACGCCCGTCCAGCCGCTGACCGCCGCGCGGACGCTGCTCAAGCTGATCGAGAAGGAACAGCCCGACCTGGTGATCCTCGGCAAGCAGGCGATCGACGACGACGCCAACCAGACCGGGCAGATGCTCGCGACGCTGTGGGGCCGCCCGCAGGCGACGTTCGCGTCGAAGCTCGAGGTGGCCGGCGGCAAGGCCACCGTGGTGCGCGAGGTCGACGCCGGCCTCGAGACGCTCGAGGTCGACCTGCCCGCCGTCGTCACCACCGACCTGCGCCTCAACGAGCCGCGCTTCATCAAGCTGCCCGACATCATGAAGGCGAAGTCGAAGCCGCTGGAGACGATCGCGTTCGCCGACCTCGGCGTCGACGCCGGCAGCACGCCTGATGCAGGCTTGCTGCAGACCACGCACTACGCGCCGCCCGCGAAGCGCAGCCGCGGCGTGATGGTCAAGGACGCGGCCGAGCTGGTCGCGATGCTCAAGCAGAAGGGGTTGCTGTAATGGCTGGCAAGGTCCTCCTCGTCGCCGAACACCTCGACGGCAGGCTCAACGCCGCCACCGCGCGCTGCGTGTCGGCCGCGCAGGCGCTCTCGCCGGAAAGCATCGACGTCGTCGTGCTCGCCGCCGATCCGTCCGCCGTCGCCGCCGAGGCCGCGCAGGTCGCCGGCGTGTCGAAGGTGCTCGCGGTCGCCAATCCCGCCAACGCCAACGCGATCGCGCAGGTGCTCGCGCCGCAGGTGGCGAAGCTCGCCGCCGGCTACAGCCACGTGTTCGGCCCGTCGACGACCTTCGGCAAGGACCTGATGCCCTGCGTCGCCGCGCTGCTCGGCGTCGCGCAGGTGTCGGACGTCATGGCGGTCGAAGGCGAGCGCACCTTCAAGCGCCCGATCTACGCCGGCAACGCCATCGTCACCGTCGAGGCGCCCGCCGGCCACGCCGTCGTCGCCACGATCCGCACCGCGTCGTGGCCCGAAGCCGCGCGCGGCGGCAGCGCGCCGGTCGAGGCCGCGAGCGTCGACGCGGCGCTGCCCGCGCACACGCGCTACGTCGGCCTCGCCGCCGGCAAGTCCGACCGTCCCGACCTGCAGAGCGCGAAGCGCGTGGTGTCGGGCGGCCGCGGCGTCGGCTCGAAGGAGAACTTCGAGATCATCTACAGGTTCGCCGACAAGCTCGGCGCCGCCGTCGGCGCGTCGCGCGCCGCGGTCGACGCCGGTTACGTGCCGAACGAGCTGCAGGTCGGCCAGACCGGCAAGATCATCGCGCCCGAGCTCTACGTCGCCGTCGGCATCAGCGGCGCGATCCAGCACCTGACCGGCATCAAGGACGCCGGCACCATCGTGGCGATCAACAAGGACGGCGACGCCCCGATCTTCGAGGTCGCCGACATCGGACTCGTCGGCGACCTGTTCGCGATCCTGCCGGAACTGGAACGGGCGCTCGGCGCGTGAGGCGCCCCGCCGCGCTGTCGCCGCTGTCCCGCGCCGTCGCGGTGCTGCTGGCGGCGACGGCGTTCGCGCTGATGGCGTGGTGGCTGGACCGGCGCATGCTCGGCGTCGCGCCGGAAGCCTACCTCGCGTTCCGTCCCGTCTTCGCCAATGCGCTGCCCGGCCTGCTCGGCGCGCTCGCGCTCACGGCGCTCACCCGGCGCCCGCTGTTCTCGCTGCTCGTGATCGCCGGCGCGCAGGCGCTGGTCTACCGCATCGGCACGCTGAAGCTGCAGGTGCTCGCCGATCCGCTGGGGCTGCAGGACCTGTACTTCGTCACCAACCTCACGCCCGACAGCTTCGCGCTGCTGGGCGCCTACGTCGAGCATCCGTGGACGCTGTTCGCCGGCGTCGTGCTGCTCGGCGCCATCGCCGGCCTGGCGTGGTGGCTGGAGCGTCCGGCGTTCCGCGCGTGGCGCTGGACGCACGCGATCCTCGCGGTCGCCGCCGTCGGCCTGTGCGGAACGCTGGTGGCCGCGCGCCAGCCGTGGACCGCGCTCTACAGCCAGGACACGCTGCGGCCGTCGCGCTTCGAAGCGATGGCCGGCATCCTCCACGCCGGGCAGATGTCGAACCTGGTGTACAGCCACCTGCGGAACCGGCATTCGCTCGACACCCTCGACGAAGCGGCGCTCAAGGAACTGCTCGACACCGTGCCGATCCGCGTTCCGGCGGTCGCCGCGGACGCCGTGCGGCCCGACATCGTCGTGATCCTCAGCGAATCCCTCTTCGATGCGCGACGCATGAAAGGCATGGACGCGCTGCCCGATCCGGTGCCGAACGTGCGCGCCGAACTCGCGGCGGGCCACGGCGGCGAGATGCAGGTGCCGACCTTCGGCGGCGGCACCGTCCGCACCGAGTTCGAGGTGCTCACCGGCATGCCGATGGACGCGTTCCCGGACGCGCGCTTTCCCTACGTCAGCCTCGTCCGCGACCACATCCCGAGCCTCGTCGGCCAGGTCGAGGCGCACGGCTACCGCACGGTCGCCATCCACGGCAACTCCGGCAGCTTCTGGAACCGCCAGAACGCCTACCGCGCGCTCGGCTTCGACCGCTTCCTCACCAAGGACGACTTCCCGGCGAACGCGCAGCGCGACGGTCGCTACTACTCCGACGCGGCGACCACCGACATGATCCTGCGCGAGCTCGACCAGGCGGCGAAGACGGCGCCGACGCTGGTGGTGGCGATCAGCATCGAGGCGCACGGCCCCTATCGCCATCCGGACGAGGCCGACGCGCCCGAGCGCGACGCGATCCCGGTGCCCGCAGGCCTGCCGGCGGAACAGGCCGCGGAACTGCGCGACTACCTGCATCACGCGCACCATGCCGACGCGCAACTCGGCCGACTGCTGCAGGCCCTGGCGAAGCGGGCGCGGCCGACCGTGGTCCTGTTCTTCGGCGATCATCTTCCCGCGCTGGGCAGCACCTACGACCGCCTCGGCTTCGTCGACGGCAAGCCCGCGCGCCAGCAACCGGTGCCGTGGGTCCTGCTGCGCAGCGATCGCCCCGGCGCCCGGGTCGACGCGCCGGCCGGCATGGCCTCGTGGATGCTGCCCGCCGAAGTCCTGCGGCTGGCCGGCCTGGCCGACGATCCGTGGTTCGCGCTGACCGACACCGTGGCCCGGCGCATGGACAGCGCCCCGCGTCCACGGCAGCGGCGCCTCGCGCGCGGGCTGGACGCGGCCGCGGTCGCGCGCCTCAACGGAAGTTTCGAATCGCGACTGCGCGCGCATGGCGCTGGCGCCGGCGCCGGGGAGAAGGCCCGATGAAGCTTGGCGTCCTGCGCGCGGCGTCCTCCGTCGCGCTGCTCCTGCTGCTTTGCGCCGGCGGCTGCTCGCGCGCCAGCATCGAGCTGCGGCCCGCGGTGATCGCGCCCTGCAAGCCGGGCGAGGCCTCGGTGATCGAAGTGCGCTGGGACGCGCGCGCCGCAGGCGCGGACGGCGTGTCCATCGACGTGCTGCGCCCGGGCGCGGCCGCCAAGCCCTGGACCTCGGGCGGCGCGACCGGAAGCCGCAAGACCGGGCGCTGGGGCGTCGACGGGCTGACGTTCGTCCTGCGCGATCCGTCCGGACGCGAACTCGGCCGGCGGACGGTGGAAAGCGTGCCCTGCCCGACCGCAGGCCGCTGACGCGGCCCCGGTTTCAGGATCGTCGGCCGCAGCGCGGCCCGGGTCTCAGCAGCGGTCGCCCAGGCCCATCAGGCGCAGCGCTTCGCGCGCGTTCCCGACGTTCGCGACCAGCGCCTCGTTGTTCGCGAGGATCTTGCGGGTCGGCGTGGACAGCGCGACGGGATCCACGCCCAGGAACTGCTGCAGCGCCTCGAGCACCGGGTGCGCGGGATCCACGACGTCCTCGTAGTCGACGACGAAGCGGCGGTGTTCCGGATACGCGCGCGCGATGTCCTCCTCGCGCTGCAGGACGTCGAGCACGTAGGCGACGGCGTGCCGCACGTCCACCTCGAAGGGTTCGACCACCGGGCGGTCGGCCTCGTCGCCGATCCAGGTCACGCCGGTCTGGTGCAGCACCACCTGGTGCGAGATGTACTGGTCGAGGATGTTGCGCCGGCGCAGCTGCACAATGCGGATGTCGGCGTCGCCGCGGATGATCTCCTGGATGTCGGCGAACTGCGGGTCGAAGGCCTCGTCGGTCTTGAACTTGAAGCCGACCACGCGGCGGCCCTGCGCGTCGAACACGATGTCGTAGAGGAACGACGCCGGGGCGCGCTCGCGGTACGCCTGCAGGCGCGCGCCCACTTCGGGATCTTCCTTGCGCTTGGCGGCATAGTCGCCGGCGATGTGGCCGAGGCCGTCGCGGCCGAACACCTCCCCGTGGCACATCACCTGGGGGTTGGAACGCAGCAGGTGCAGCAGCATCGTGCTGCCCGAACGGGCCGGGCAACTGATGATGAACTTGTTGTCCCTCAGGGTCATGCTTTTCATTCCGCTACGACAAAAACTGTTGCATGGTACCCCACCAGGGCGCGTGTTAATGTTCGCGCAACCGTGACGCCGGCCCCCGCCGGACTACCCCGAGGCCCCATGAAACAGCAATCCCTGCTCCTCGTCGCCTTCATCGCCGCCGCGCTCTCCCTCGGCGCCTGCAACCGGCAGCCGGCACCCGCCCCCGCCACCACGCCCGAGCAGCCCGCCGCCGCGCCCGCCACGACGGCCTCGCCCGCGGATGCCTCCGGCACGGTCGGCGCCGCGCCGGCCGCGCCCGGCAAGGTCGACGTCGCCGGCATCGAGGCGTCCGGCAATACCGGCCTGTGGGCCGAGCCCGCCGGCGTATGCGCCAAGGGCGACAAGGACGGCATCCTGATCGCGTGGAATGCCAAGGCGACCGGCGCCGCCAAGGTCGACGTCAACATCGTCGACAAGTCGGGCAAGGAGCGTAACTTCGCCAAGGGCGGTCCCGTGGGCGGCAAGCAGACCGGCCGCTGGGTGCGCCCCGGCCAGCGCTTCAGCCTGCGCAACTCGGCGACCAACGAGGAGCTGGGCAACCTGACGGTTGCCGACGCGGGCTGCTGATCGCCCCGACCTGACGGTCGAACCGACCGTCGACCCGACCTGATCCCGTCCGCGGCGACGCCGATGCGCGCCGCCGCGGAACGGCGATAATGGCGGGCATGTCCGTGACCCGCCCGCTGCCCGCGCAATCGCGCGACCTTTCGCCGCTCGCCACCAGCGCCAGGGACTGGATCCAGGGCGCGCGACTGACGTCGCTGTGGACGAACCTCGCGCTGGAAGACCTGCGCGACCGTTACCGCCGCACCGCGCTCGGCCTCGGCTGGATCGCGGTGTCGTTCGCGCTCTTCGTCCTCGTCAAGATCTTCATCTTCGGCCAGCTCGCCGCGGTCTCCGCCGCCGAGTTCGGCGTCTTCGTCACCCTCGGCTTCGGCATCTGGTCGTTCATGAATTCCATGGTGCTCGACGGGTGCATGGCCTACATGCAGGCGCGGCCGTGGATCCTCGGGACTGCGACGCCGTATCCCGTGTTCCTGCTGCAGGCGGTCTACCGCAACCTGCTGATGTTCGGCTTCATCCTCGCGGTGATGGCCGTCGCGATGATCTGGAAGCCGGCCCCGTGGCGCGTGCAGGCGCTCGCGGTGATCCCGGCGCTGGCGATCTACGTCGTCACCTCGGTCTGGCTTTCGGCGATCCTCGCGCCGCTGTGCGCGCGCTACCGCGACCTCTACCACATGATGCAGACGGGCATGCGCCTGATCTTCTTCGCCACGCCGATCCTGTGGATGCCCGAATCGAGCGGCCGCCTGGCGATGATCGCCGAGGCGAATCCCCTCTCGCATTTCGTCGCCATCTTCCGCGACCCGCTGATGTACAACCGCGTGCCGATGGACAGCTGGATCGTCGTGCTGGCGATCAACGCCGTCGGCCTCGTCGGCGGGGTGGTCGCCTACGCCGCCACGCGCCGGCGCCTGGCGCACTGGGTCTGACGCATGTACCTGCGCGCCGAAAACCTCACCATCGAATTCCCGCTCGAATCGGGCCCGGCCATCGCGCCCGGCGAACCGGAAGGCGAGCCGCTCGGAGGACGCATCGTTTCGCGCGGCCGCAGGCAATGGGTGCGCGCGCTCGACGACATCAGCCTCGACCTGCGCAGCGGCGACCGGCTCGCGCTCATCGGGCACAACGGTTCGGGCAAGTCCACGCTGCTGCGGGCGCTGGCGGGCGTGTACCACCCCGACCAAGGACGCGTCGAGGCGAGCACCGGCGTGTCCGGCATCTTCAACATGTCGCTTGGGCTTCGCCAGGAAGCGACCGGCTACCGCAACCTGGTGCTCAAGGGCCTCATGGCCGGCCGCACGCGCGCGGAAGTGGACGCGCTGCTGCCGGAGATCGCCGAGTTCACCGGCCTCGGCCCCTACCTCGACATGCCGCTGCACACCTACTCGCAGGGCATGGCGATGCGCCTGGCGTTCGCCGCCACGACGGCGCTGTCCAACGACATCCTCGTGATGGACGAATGGATCGGCGCGGGCGACGCGAGCTTCCAGGAAAAGATCATCGAGCGCACCAACGCGTTCGTGCAGCGCTCGCGCATCCTGGTCGTCGCGTCGCACAGCGGGGCGCTGCTGCGCCGGCTCGCCACCCGCGCCATCTGGCTCGAGCACGGCCGCGTGCGCATGGCGGGCGACCTGCACGAAGTGCTCGACGAATACGAAGAGTCGGTGCAGCCCTCCGGCCGCTCGGCCGCGGTGAAGCAGGCGCTGCGCGAAGGCAAGGGGCTGTGGTGGGTGCCGGCCGGCGAGCTCGTCGACGCGCCGCACCTGTTCTGGAACCTGCCCGTGGGGATGGAGGAGCTGCATCTGTTCGTGCGCGGCCGCGACGGCACGCGCCGGGTGGTGCGCCCGAACCTGAAGCCGACCGACTCGTGGCAGCTGCCGCCGTGGGCGCGGCCCGGGGTCGCGTTCGAGATGGCGGCCTCCGAGCACGCGGAGGCGCTGGCCGCCTGCACCGTGCCAGGCGGCGCTTCCTCCGCCGCCGGCGCGGCGACGGCGGCGCAACCGTCGGCACGGCCGGCGGCGATCGACGCCGCGCTGGGACAGCGCGAAGGTCTGTGGTGGGTGCCGGCCGGCGACCTCGTCGATGCCCCGCATCTGTTCTGGAACGTGCGCGACGAGGACGAGGAACGCCAGTTGTTCGTGCGTACCCGCGACGGCGGCAGGCGCGTGGTGAGCGCGCACGTCGAGGCGACGGACTGCTGGCGCGCCGCGCCCTGGGTGCGCCCGGGCGCTGCCTTCGAGCTCGCCGGGTCCGAAACGTCGGCGACGCTCGCGAGCTGCGTGGTTCCGGGCGAGGCTTCCGCCGCTGTTGCGCCGTCCGCGACATCCGCCCCGACACCGACGCCCGCGCCGGCACCAACACCGTCGCCGTCGCAGGCACCCGCACGTCGCCACCCGCCCGCGATCGAAGCCGCGCTGCAGGCCGGCCAGGGCCTGTGGTGGCTGCGCGCCGCGGACGGCGCCGACGGCCCGCACCTGGCCTGGAACATCGCCGCCGCGCCGGAGGAACTGCAGCTGTACGTGCGCACGCCCGACGGCGCGCGCCGCCTGGTGCGCGCGCGCGTCGGCGCCGCCGACTGCTGGAAAGCCGCACCGTGGGTGCGCCCGGGCGTGGCCTTCGAACTCGCCGCGTCCGAGCAGGCCGACACCCTGGCCGCGTGCG
>JBQCJF010000082.1:0-3286 GCA_051953015.1 Luteimonas sp. | reverse complement strand
CACGCCGAATACCGGGATCAGATAAGTCACGGTCGACGCGCGGCTCGCGCCGATGCGTGCGATCAGGCGGTAGTAGAAGACGAAGGCCGCGCCGGTGCACAGCACGCCGAGCAGGCCGACCGCCAGCCACGACGTCGCCGGGATGGCCTGCGCCGGCCACTGGGTGAGCGCGAACGGCAGCGTCAGCAGCGCCGAGGTGCCCAGCGTCGCCGACGCCACCGCCGCCGGCGGCAGCCCGGTGAGGTGGCGACGCACCAGGTTGATGCCGATGCCGTAGAGGAACGACGCGGCCGCGCCTGCCGCCACTGCACCACCGATGTTGGCACCCCGGGTCTTGCCGCTCGCCAGGACGATCACGCCGGCGAAGCCGACCAGCAGCGCGAACGCGCGCGTGCGGCCGATCTTCTCGCCGAAGAACAGGAAGCCGACCAGTGCGGTGAACAGCACCGTCATGGCATTGGCGATCGCGCCGATGCCGGCCGGCGCGCGCTCGGCGCCCCAGGCGAACAACAGGAACGGCGCCGCCGAGTTGATCGCGCCGATCAGCGCGACCGTGGGCCACAGCCGCGCCGGGAACTGCGCGCGCGCCTTCCACAGGAACGGCAACAGCACGAGCGAGCCGAGCGCCAGGCGCACCTCGACCAGCGCGAACGGGCCGAAATCCTTCGCGGCGACGCGCATGAACAGGAACGACGCGCCCCAGATCGCGCCGAGCACGCCGAGTTCGACCGGCGTCAGCCAGGCCCGGCGGGACGACGTGGTGGGAACCGCGGTGGAAGCAAGCGTACTCATGGCGACTCCGGGGCGGGTTGCTGGCAGCCGCGCGCTGGATTTGCGGCCGAGGTGACATTGTGCGGGCCGGCGCCAGGCCAGCAAGCGCACACTTTCCGTGCCAGCCGCAAATCCTGCTCAAGGCTCGTCGCCATGGCCCTGCGTTCCGACTGGCTGCCCGCGCTCGCCGCGTTCGAGGCGGCCGCGCGCCACCAGAACTTCGCCCACGCGGCGGAGGAGCTGCACCTCACCGCCAGCGCGGTCAGCCACCATGTGCGCAAGCTGGAGGCGCGGCTCGGCGTGTCGCTGTTCCAGCGCCATGCCCGCGGCGTGGCGCTGACCGCCGAAGGCCGCCGGCTGGCCGATGCCGCCGGCAGCGCGCTGACCGACCTGGAGGCGACGCTGGGCGACCTGCGCGGCGGTCGCGACGACCGCGACCGGGTGCGGATCACCACCTTGCATTCGCTGCTCAACACCTGGCTGCTGCCGCGGCTGCCCGACTTCGCCGCCCGCCATCCCGACCTGCGGCTGTCGATCGATACCGAGATCGCGCTGACCCGGTTCGACGACGATGGCCCGGACCTCGGCCTCCGCCACGGCCCCGGGCACTGGCCCGGACTGACCGCGCATTACCTGATGGATGACACGCTGTTCCCGATGGCGCCGCCGGCGCTCGCGGCGGGCGTGGCCACCATCGCCGACATCGCCGCGCTGCCGCTGGTGACCGACCTCGCCCGCCAGGGCTGGCCGGACTGGTTCCGCGCCGCGGGCGTGCCCGGCGCGCGGCTCGACATCCGCCACACCTTCAGCGACAGCACCGACGCGCTGGAGGCTGCGGCGCAGGGCTTCGGCGCGGTGCTGGCGCGCGAACGCATCGCCGGGCCGTGGCTCGGCAGTGGTCGCCTGCAGCGGCTGCCCGGCCCGTCGCTGCCGACGCGCTGGCGCTATTTCGTCGTGCATCCCGCGCATCGCCGCCCGCGGCCCGCGGCGCAGCGCTTCCTCGACTGGCTGCTGGCGATCACCGCCGGCGAGCGCGCCGCGGAAGCCGCGCGCGCCGACGCGACGCGGTAAGCTGCCGCACCCCGCCCGAGCCTCCGCGCGCGCCCGTTCCGCGCGCCCTGCCGATGACCGACGCCGCGCCCGCTTCCGCTCGCACCACCTGGGTGCAGATCCACCTCTGCGTGCTGCTGTGGGGCTTCACCGCCATCCTCGGCAAGCTGATCACCCTGCCCGCGCTGCCGCTGGTGTGGTGGCGCATGCTGCTGGTCGCCGGCCTGCTGCTGTTGCTGCCGCGCGTGTGGCGCGGCCTGCGCGCGATGCCCGCGCGCCTGCGCTGGAGCTACGCCGGCGTCGGCGCACTGGTCGCGCTGCACTGGCTCACGTTCTATGCGTCCATCAAGCTCTCGAACGCTTCGGTCGGCGCCACCTGCATGGCGCTGGGCACGGTGTTCACCGCGCTGGTCGAGCCGCGCATGACCGGTCGCAGGCTGTCCAAGCGCGAAGTCGGGCTGGGCGTCGCGGTGCTGCCCGGCGTGGCGCTCGTCGCCGGCGGCGTGCCGGCGGGCATGCTCGCGGGGATCGCGGCCGGCACGGTGTCGGCGCTGTTCGTCGCGCTGTTCGGTTCGCTCAACAAGCGGCTGGTCGAACACGGCGACGCGCTGTCGGTCACCGCGCTGGAAATGGCCGCCGGCGTCGCGACGATGACGCTGCTCGCGCCGCTGTCGGGCCTGCTCTCGCCGCAGGCGTTCGGCGGCGACCCGTTCGTGCTGCCCGGCACGCGCGATGCGCTGTGGCTGCTGGCGCTGGCGGTGGCCTGCACGCTGATCCCGTTCGCGCTGTCGCTGGTGGCGCTGCGCCGGATCACCGCCTTCGGCGCGCAGCTCGCGGTGAACCTCGAACCGGTCTACGCGATCTTCCTCGCCATCGTGCTGCTGGGCGAACAGCGCGAACTCACGCCGACGTTCTACCTCGGCGTCGCCATCATCCTCGGCACCGTGCTGGTCTACCCGCTGCTGCTGCGCCCGCGCCGGATCGAGCACCCGGAGACGCTGGCGACGGCGGAAGCGAAGGTGATCGGCGATCCCGACAGCGCCGACACCGGCCCGGCGGCCTGACCGCCGCGCCGCGCCCCGCTGTGGCAGTCTAGGCGTCCCTTCCGGCCGGACGCCGCAGCCGCCCGCATGTACCTGGAGTTCTACGGCCTCGAACAGGCGCCGTTCTCGATCACGCCGGACCCGCACTACGTGTTCCTCAGCGAACACCACCGGGACGCGCTGGCGCACCTGCTGTACGGCATCCGCCAGGGCGGCGGCGGCGGTTTCGTGCAGCTCACCGGCGAGGTCGGCACCGGCAAGACCACGCTCAGCCGGCTGCTGCTGAACCAGTTGCCGGAGAACACGCAGGCCGCGCTGGTGCTCAATCCGCGGCTGGATCCGGTCGAACTGCTGCAGACGATCTGCGAGGACCTGCGGCTGCCGGTCGCGGCCGTGCCGTCCGCGGCCGCGGCCGCACCGCC
>JBQCJF010000081.1:0-22111 GCA_051953015.1 Luteimonas sp. | reverse complement strand
ACGGAGCCTACAAGGACGTACTTGCGGCGTCCCCCGGAATTCCACGCACGCTTCCGCCGGCCCGGCCGAAGCGACGCGCACGCTTCCGCCGCCCGGCCGAAGCAACGCTTCCATTCGGTCACCCCGAATCGGATGCCGCGCAAGCGATATGCTTGAGCGATGGATGCAACCGCCGAAACGAGCGGCAAGGCGAGGGCGCTGGTGGGCTGGCGCCTGCTGGCGCTCGCCTACGACGCGCTGCCCGTGCTCGCCTTGTGGATGCTCGTGTCGGCCGCGTTCACCCTCGGCTACACGTTCATCGGCCACCACGACCCGCACCAGAACATCCGCCCGTTCTCGCCGCTCGCCTGGCTGCTGTGGGCGTGCTGCTGGCTCGCGTCGGGCGCGTACGCGGTGCTGAGCTGGCGCGGCGGCGGGCAGACGCTGGGCATGCGGCCGTGGCGGCTGCGCGTGGCCGCCGCGGATGGCGCGGCGCCGGACCGGCGCGCGCTCGCGATCCGCTACGCGGTGGGCACGCTGTCGCTGCTCGCCGCGGGCTTCGGGTTCTGGTGGGCGTGGCTCGACCGCGACGCGCTGGCGTGGCACGACCGCGCGAGCGGCACGCGCATGACGCGGCTGCCGAAGCGGCCGCGCGGCGGCTGAGATGGCCGCGCGCGGCACGCCCGCCGACCGCCGCCGCGACGCGCAGGCGCTGCCGCCGCTCGGCAACGCCGACGCGGCCGCGATCGAAGCGTTCCTCGACGCCACCTGGGCCGAATCCGGCCTCGCGCGGCAGACATTGGCGAGCTATCGCCGCGACCTCGAAGGCTTCGCGCGCTGGCGCAACGGTGCCGGCGGCGGGCTCGCCGGCGCCGATCGCGCCGCGTTGTTCGACTATCTCGCCCACCGCACCGGCGCCGGCTACTCCCCCCGCAGCAACGCGCGCCTGCTGTCCGCGCTGCGCGCCTTCTTCGCGCACGCCGTGCGCCGCGGCGCGCGTGCCGACGATCCCTGCGCGCAGCTCGAAACGCCGCGCCTGCCGCGCCTGCTGCCCAAGGCGCTGGCCGAAAGCCAGGTCGACGCGTTGCTGGCGGCGCCGGACACGGCGGCGCCGGCGGGCCTGCGCGACCGCGCGATGCTCGAGCTGATGTATGCCTGCGGGCTTCGCGTGAGCGAGCTCGTCGGCCTGCCCGCGGTCGCGGTGAACCTGCGCCAGGGCGTGCTGCGGGTCACCGGCAAGGGCAGCCGCGAGCGCCTGGTGCCGCTGGGCGAGGAGGCGCGGCACTGGCTGCAGCGCTACCTCGACGAGGCGAGGCCGGTGTTCGCGGGCAAGCGTTCGCCGACGCCGCTGTTCCTCGCCGCATCGGGCGAGGGCCTGACCCGCCAGGCGTTCTGGGCGCTGGTGAAGCGCTACGCCGCCGCTGCCGGGATCGATCCGGCGCGGGTCAGCCCGCACGGCCTGCGCCACAGCTTCGCCACGCACCTGCTCAACCACGGCGCCGACCTGCGCGCGCTGCAGATGCTTCTGGGCCACAGCTCGCTGTCGACCACGCAGATCTACACGCTCGTGGCGCGCGAACACCTCAAGCGCCTGCACGGCCTGCACCATCCCCGCGCCTGAACGCGCCGACGGGCGGGCGGAGCAGCGGGCCGGGCGGCCCCTGCCGGTGTGCGACAATCCCGCCATGAATGCCGCGTCCGTGAAGCCCCGCACCATGAAGACTTTCGCCACCCTGTTCCGGGCGGGCGCCAGCCTGGCCAGCCTCGGCGCCTGCGCGCAGGAGCCGTCGCCCGCCGCTGCGGCCAAGCCGGGCGACACGCCCGCCGCCGCGACCCAGCTTGGCAAGGCTCCGCCCGTCGCGGCCGGAAGCGCCGCGGCCCAGGCCCGCGACGCCCTGCGCTCGATCAATCCCCAGGTCGAGATCGAGAGCATCGCACCGGCCCCGATCGCCGGCTTCCAGCAGGTGATCGTCGGCGGCCAGGTGGTCTACGTCAGCAACGACGGCAAGTACCTGATGCAGGGCACGCTGTACGACGTGACCGGCCGCCGCGACATGGCCGACAGCGCGCTCAAGAAGCTGCGCGCCGACCTGGTCGCCACGGTGCCGGCGTCCGACCGCATCGTGTTCGCGCCGAGGGATCCGAAGTACACGGTGACGGTGTTCACCGACGTCGAATGCGGCTACTGCCGCAAGTTCCATTCGGAGATCGCCGAGTACAACAAGCTCGGCATCGCCGTGCAGTACCTGGCGTTCCCGCGGATGGGCCTGGGCACGCCCGACTTCAAGAAGATGGAAGCGGTGTGGTGCGCCGGCGACAAGCGCAAGGCGCTGACCGACGCCAAGAACGACCGCGACGTGCCGTTCCGCGAATGCACCAACCCGGTGACCATGGAATACGAGCTGGGCCGCCGCGCCGGCCTGACCGGCACGCCCATGGTCCTCGCGCCCGACGGCACGCAGCTGGGCGGCTACCTGCCGCCGGAGAAGCTGAAGGAAGCGCTCGACGAGCTGGCCAAGGGCGAGCAGCCGGCGGTGAGCGGGGCGGTCGGGCTACAATAAAGGGCCCCGTCCCGAACGGTTCGCACGGTGCCCGCCGGACACCCGCTGGACATGACCAATGTGATCGTGCTCGAGGGCCTTCCGGCCCTGTCGCCGTTCCGCCGCGAGCGGCTGCAGGCCAGGCTCCAGTCCGTCGCCCCCGGCCTGCGCCTCCTCGGCGCCTGGCACAGCTACTGGATCGAGCCCGAAGCCGGCGCCTCGCCGGACCCGGCCGCGCTGCAGCGCATCCTCCAGGCCGAACCCGGCGTCCAGCCGTTGCAGGCCGGCGCGGTGTCGCGCTTCGTCCTGCCGCGCCTGGGCACGATCTCGCCGTGGGCGAGCAAGGCCACCGAACTGCTGCATGGCGCGCGCCTGCCGGTGAAGCGCGTGGAGCGCGGCACCCGCATCGACCTCGCCGGCTGGCCGGATGATCCGGCGCAGCGCGCCGCCGTCGCCAGGCTGCTGCACGACCCGATGACCCAGTCGCTGGTCGCCGCCCGCGAGGACGGCGCCGCGCTGTTCGGCGTGCCGCCGCGCGGCGCGCTCGAGCGCATCCCGCTCGCCGGCCTCGAGGCGGCGAACGCGCGCCTCGGCCTGGCCCTGGCGGACGACGAGATCGACTACCTGCGCGCGCGCTTCGGCGCGCTCGGCCGCGATCCGAGCGACGTCGAGCTGATGATGTTCGCGCAGGCGAATTCCGAACACTGCCGGCACAAGATCTTCAACGCCGGCTGGACCATCGACGGCGTCGAGCAGGCGTCCGGCAACGGCAAGCCGACGACGCTGTTCGGCATGATCCGGCACACGCACGCGACCACGCCGCAGCACACGCTGTCGGCGTACAGCGACAACGCCGCGGTCGTCGCCGGCCATCGCGCGCGCCGCTATCGCCCCGACCCGCGGACCGGCGAGTACCGCGCGGAAGCCGAAGCCGACAGCGCGTTCTGCATCAAGGTCGAGACCCACAACCATCCGACCGCGATCGCGCCGTTTCCCGGCGCGTCCACCGGCGCCGGCGGCGAGATCCGCGACGAGGGCGCGACCGGCCGCGGCGGCAAGCCGAAAGCCGGACTCACCGGCTTCAGCGTCTCGCACCTGCGCATCCCGACGCTGCCGCAGCCGTGGGAGGCGACGCGCGCGCTGAACCCGCGCATGGCGCCGGCGCTGGAGATCATGCTCGACGGCCCGCTCGGCGGCGCCGCGTTCAACAACGAATTCGGCCGCCCGAACCTGCTCGGTTATTTCCGTTCGTTCGAGCTGCACGAAGCCGACGGCCTGGCGCGCGCCTACGACAAGCCGATCATGCTCGCCGGCGGGCTCGGCGCGGTCGACCGGCCGATGGTCGCCAAGCGCCCGCTGTCGCCCGGCGACGCGGTGATCGTGCTCGGCGGCCCGGCGATGCTCATCGGCCTCGGCGGTGGCGCCGCGAGCTCGGTGGCTTCCGGCGAGAGCGCCGAGGACCTCGATTTCGCCAGCGTGCAGCGCGACAACCCGGAAATGGAGCGGCGCTGCCAGGAAGTGATCGACCGCTGCGTCGCCCTCGGCGAGCACAACCCGATCCTGTCGGTGCACGACGTCGGCGCCGGCGGCCTGTCGAACGCGATTCCCGAGTTGCTGCACGATTCGGGCGTCGGCGGCCTCATCGACCTCGACAAGGTGCCGAGCGACGATCCGTCGCTGTCGCCGCTGCAGCTGTGGTGCAACGAGTCGCAGGAGCGCTACGTGCTGGGCCTGCCGCAGGATCGCGTCGCCGAGTTCGCGGCGCTGTGCCTGCGCGAGCGCTGCCCGTTCGCGGTGGTCGGCATCGCGACCGCGGAGGAGCGGCTCGTTGTCGGGCGCCTGGGCGCCGGCGATGCCGGCCCGCACCCCATCGACCTGCCGATGGACGTGCTGTTCGGCAAGCCGCCGAAGATGCACCGCGACACCGCGCGCCCGGGCACGGCGCGCTGGCCCGCGCTCGACACCGGCGCGCTCGACCTGCGCGACGCGGGCCTGCGCGTGCTTGCGCACCCGACCGTCGCCGCGAAGTCGTTCCTCGTCACCATCGGCGACCGCAGCGTCGGGGGCCTGACCGCGCGCGACCAGATGGTGGGCCCGTGGCAGCTGCCGGTCGCCGACTGCGCGATCACGCTGTCCGGCTACGAAGGCACCGCCGGCGAAGCGATGGCGATCGGCGAGCGCACGCCGCTGGCGCTGCTCGACGCGGTCGCCGCCGCGCGCATGGCGGTGGGCGAGGCGATCACCAACCTGTGCGCCGCGCCGGTGGAATCGCTGGAAACGATCAAGCTGTCCGCGAACTGGATGGCGGCCGCCGGCCACGCCGGCGAGGACGCGCGCCTGTTCGACGCGGTGCGCGCGGTCGCGATGGAGCTGTGCCCGGCGCTGGACCTCAGCATCCCGGTCGGCAAGGATTCGCTGTCGATGCAGGCGCAGTGGAAGGGCGCCGGCGGCGCGGCCGAGAAATCGGTGTCGCCGGTGTCGCTGATCGTGTCGGCATTCGCGCCGGTCGCCGACGCGCGCACGCAACTGACGCCGCTGCTGTCGCGCGAGGGCGAGACCGAGCTGTGGCTGATCGGCCTCGGCGCCGGCCGCCAGCGCCTCGGCGGCTCGATCCTCGCGCAATGCCATCCGCAGTCCGGCGGGGGCACGCACGGTTCCCTGCCGGTGTTCCGCGGCGAAGGCGCCGGTGCCGGCGTGCCGGACCTCGAGGATCCGCGCCGCCTGCGCGCGTTCTTCGAGCTGGTCCGCGACGCGCGCCGCGACGGCCTGCTGCTCGCCTACCACGACCGTTCCGACGGCGGCGCGTTCGCCGCGCTCGCCGAGATGGCGTTCTGCTCGCACCTCGGCCTCGACATCGTGCTCGACGGCTGGGGCGCGGACCGCATCGAGGACGTGTTCCGCACCCTGTTCAACGAGGAGCTCGGCGCGGTCGTGCAGATCGCGTGCGAGGACCGCGCCGCGTTCGCCGACCTGGTCGCGCGCCACGGCCTGGTGGACTGCGCGCAGCGCATCGCGCGCCCGACCACCGCGCCGAAGCTGCGCGTGCTCGACGACGGCGAGGCGCTCGCCGAGTGGCCGTGGGAAGAGCTGTTCGGCGCGTGGTGGTCGGTGACGCATGCGATGCAGCGCCTGCGCGACAACCCCGAATGCGCCGACGAGGAGCGCGCCGCGGCAATGCGCTTCGACGCGCCCGGCCTGCAGCCGAAGCTCGCGTTCGATCCGGCGGACGACATCGCCGCGCCCTTCGTTGCCGGCGGCGCGAGGCCGAAGGTCGCGATCCTGCGCGAGCAGGGCGTCAACGGCCAGGTCGAGATGGCGTCCGCCTTCGAGCGCGCCGGCTTCGCCGCCCATGACGTGCACATGAGCGACCTGATCGCCGGCCGCGCGCGCCTGGAGGACTTCGCCGGCTTCGCCGCCTGCGGCGGCTTCAGCTACGGCGACGTGCTCGGCGCCGGCCGCGGCTGGGCCACCAGCATCCTCGAGCGGCCGGAACTGCGCGACATGTTCGCCGCGTTCTTCGCGCGCGGCGACACCTTCTCGCTCGGCGTCTGCAACGGCTGCCAGATGCTGAGCCAGCTGCGCGACATCATCCCCGGCACCGCGCACTGGCCGCGCTTCCTGCGCAACCGCAGCGAGCAGTTCGAAGCGCGCTTCGGCATGCTCGAAGTCGTCGAGTCGCCGTCGCTGTTCCTGCGCGGCATGGCCGGCTCGCTGATCCCGGTCTCGATCGCCCACGGCGAGGGCCGCGCGGAATTCGCCAGCGCGGTCGACGCCGCCGCGGCGCGCGTCGCGCTGCGCTACGTGCGCGGCGACGGCAGCGCGGCGACCTCGTATCCCGCCAATCCGAACGGCTCGACCGACGCCGTCGCCGGCCTCGCCAGCGACGACGGCCGGTCGACGATCCTGATGCCGCACCCCGAGCGCACCCCGCGCAGCCTCAACATGAGCTGGGCCCCGGCCGGGTGGCCGGACGAATCGCCCTGGATGCGCATGTTCCGGAACGTCCGCGCCGCGATCGGCTGACGTCCCGGCCGGGCTGGCCGGCAAATCCCCCCCCATGCGTTATGCTCGATGTCGCGCCCATGGGGATGGGCGCGGCACGGCGATCCGACCCAATACGGATCGCCATCAACAAAGACGCTTGGGGAGAAGCGCATCGACCAGCTGCAGGCAGAGCTTCACCTTCGCGGTATTTTGCTTTAGCCTCGGATGGTGGGCGTTGGGGAACGCCCGCACAGGGTGACCGACCCAAGACGGATCGCCTGCGCGTCGAACACCGAGTTCGAAAACCGGGGATCCGCAATGCGCAATCCGCTTTCTCGCGACGGCGTTGGCTGCGGCCCCGCTTTATTCCGTAGCAGCGCCGGTCGAAGCCGACTTGAAGGCCCGCGCCTCACGCCGCCGATCAAGCAGACGTGCAGGGTCGCCTGCGCTCGAGATTCATAACGAGGAGATTCCAGATGCGCCGTCTTCCTTTCACCGCCCTGTCGCTCGCCGCCTGCCTGTTCGCCGCGCCCGCATGGGCCGGATGCATCACCGTACCGAGGGCGAACTACACGATCTCCGCGGCGGGCAGCTACTGCCTCGCTGCGAACATGGAGGCCACGAAAAACGGCGTGATCATCGCGGCCGACAACGTCGACCTGGATTGCGGCGGCTACACCATCGACGGCTCCGGGCAGACCGCTTCCAACACGAACCGGGGTGTGGTCGGTTACAGCCGTACCGGCGTGACCGTGCGCAACTGCATCACCAAGGGCTTCATCGAAGGCATCCGCCTGACCGGCGACGGCAACAACATCCACGACAACGTGTTGATCGCGCCGCTGTCGCGCGGCATCGTGGTCGAGGGCGATGAAAACATCATCGACGGCAACCGCATCTCGGATGCCGGCGGCAGCACCAATACGTCGTGGGGCGCCTTTGGCATTCGCGCGGTCGGTCCGTCGATCATCCGCGACAACGTGGTTTCGGGCGTGCTGCCGACGGCCGGCTCGAACAACAGCGGCTACGGCATTTACACGACGGGCAACGACGCCGGCGTGCTGCAGGGCAACACCGTGCGCAACGTCCTGTCCGATGGGGGCAGGATCGCGATGGCGCTGACGGCCCATGATTCGGCCAACGCGGTGCTGCGCGAGAACATCCTCGTCAACCCCCCTGGCAGCTACGGTTACGCGCTTTACTGCTCCGGCGATGGCAGCGTGACGAACGGCAACATCTTCCAGGGCTTCGACAACGGCATCTCGTCGGAGTGCACAAGCGTCCCCGCGGAGTGATTCCCATGCGCGGTGCCGCGATTCCTACGGCCGCCTGGGTGGACCGCGCTCGGTTCGGCGTTGGTGTCGTCGCCTGCGCCGCGGCCTTCGGCGCGATCGCGTGCGAGGCGGTCACGTCGGTACCCGCAACGCTCGCGGGTGGCGTCTACTGCTTGGACGCGGACGTCGCGACGGGAGGGCAGCCAGCATTCACACTGGAAAGCAATGCGACGCTGGATTGCCGGGGCCACACGATCAGCGATGCGACGTTGGCGACGATAAATGCCGTGGTTGGCAGTGGTGACAATGTCGAAATCAGAAACTGTGTCGTCCATGGCTTCCTGACTCCGTTCTCCTTCAAAGGGGTCACCAACTTCCGTATCGTCGGCAATACCTTGCTCAGCCCGATGAACACCGCGATCTCCATCAACGGAGACGATGGGCTCGTCGCGGACAACACGATCAGGTATCCGGCGGCCAGATACGAAGGATACCCGGGCGACTGGTACGGCCGGCAGACGGCGATCCTCGCGTTGGGCACCGTCGATATCATCCGCAATACGATCAGCAGCGCGATCACGGGCGACGGGTCCGGCTGGGACGGTCGTTACGGGATCTACGCGGGGGCGAACGAGGGCGGCGTCATCGCGTTCAACATCATCCGTGGCCTCGTCGCGGGCCGCGACGCCGTTGGGGCACAGACGCAGAACAGGTGGGGCCTGATGGCGGGCGGCCCGGTCGTCGTCTATCGAAACGTCATCGTTTCCACCACGACATCGGGTTCTGGTTCCAGCGACGTTGGCCTTTTCTGCGGAGCTTCCGGGGAGGGGGAAAGCCCGCCGCTTGCCGCGCAAAACATCTCGCGTGGTTTCGCCGTGCCCTATTACCGGTGCGAAAACGCCGGTGAAACAGATGCCAGGTCGCCTCGGCGGCCCATGCCGAGGCCGTAGGCGGCCAATCGAAGAAGGAGTTGGCCAAGATGACGGATGGAACAGCGCGAACACTGCTTGGCCTCGTCGCCGTCGCGTCGACTTTCGGAGCGATGGCCTGCGAGCCGGTGACGAGTTTGCCTGCGACGCTCAAGCGGGGCGTCTACTGCCTCACCGACGACGTCGGTGCGAACGGCACACTCTTGTTCACGCTGGAAAATGACGCGACACTCGACTGCCGCGGACACCGGATCAGCGACGCGACGTTTTCGACCGCGAACGCGGTGTACAGCGCCAGCGACAACATCTCAGTCACGAATTGCGTCTTCGACGGCTTCGCCACGCCCGTCTGGCTCGATGGCGCCAGTCATTTCCGGATCGTGGGCAACAGGTTCTCCGGCGCCACGCAAGTGGCCGTGGATGCGGATGGGAGCGAAGGACTCATCGCGGGGAACGTGCTCGAGTATCAACACGCGCCTCACCTGGGCTATTCCCCGGACCGGTATGGGCAATCGATAGGAATCCAGGTTCGCGGACTGGTGGACGTCATCGGCAACACGGTCAGCGCGGCAATGGTGGATGGAGGCGCGGGTTGGACCGATCGGGGGGGCATCTTTTCCAGCAGCGACGGGGGTGTCATCGCCTTCAATGTCGTCCGGGGCCTGATGCCGGGTGATGACCATTGGAGACGTGGCATCGTTGCCCAGGGGCATGGCGCTGTTGTTTACCGCAACATTGTTTCCGCCCTCCCCATGTGGCCCGGGACCTACAACGATGTGGGGGTGGGTTGCACTCTCGACGGCGAGGCAATCGTCGCGGAAAACATCGTGCTCGGCTTCGCGATCCCGTATTTGAGATGCCCCGCCGCCCAGGAGCCCCAAGTGCGGCGGGGTGGTCGCCGCAAGATACCGCCATCGGCCCACAAGCAACCTGCGCTCGTGAAGCCATAGGCTCCCTGTCCACCCCGACGAATCTCCCATGCTCGGGTCGTCGGCCAGAATTGACAGCGCCGGGAGGCGATCGCGATGAGCGGAGTGTCGGGAAGCTCCAGACTGGTGGTCGGCGTCATGTCCTGCCTGATGGCATTCGGGGCGATCGCTTGCGAGCCGGTCGCGTCCGCGCCGGCAACGTTGAACGGTGGGGTCTATTGCCTTGTCGGCGATGTTTCCGTGGAAGGAGAGCCGGCGTTCACGCTCGAAGACGATTCGACGCTGGACTGCCGCGGCCACACCATCAAGGACACGTCCCGGTCGACAGTGAATGCCGTGGTGGCGAGCGGGGACAACATCCATGTCACGGGGTGCGTTTTCGACGGCTTCCTGACGCCGTTGCGGATGAGCGAAGCCACCCATTTCCGCATCACTGGCAACAAGTTCCTCAGCCCGATGAATACGGCGATCTTCGTCAGTGGCGACGAGGGTCTCATCGCGGACAACGCGATCATCTGGCCCGCAGCGAGAATTCCCGGATATCAGAGCACCTGGTATTCAGACGCGTCGGGCATCTGGGCGCTAGGCACGGTCGACATCCTGCGCAACACGATCGTGGGAGCGAATCCGGGCGAAGGGGCGCAGTGGAGGAGCCGGTTCGGCATCTATTCGAGCGGAGCGAACCGGGGCGGGCTCATCGCGTCGAACGTGATCGTCGGTCTCGTCCCCGGGGCCCTCGACCGCCGAATCGCATTGTTTGCCGGCAACGCGGTCGTCTATCGGAACCTGATCGCTTCCATCCCGACTTCACTCGCTGGCTCCGACGATATCGGCATCTATTGCGGCGGCTATTACCCGACCGACATTCCGTCTCTTCTGTCAGGGAACATCGTGCGGGGCTACACGTGGCCAGTCCACAACTGCCCCGACTCCGTCCTGCACGGACAGGGGCTCGCCGGGCATCAGGCAGGCCTTCACCTTCACGGCATTTTGCTTTAGTCTCGGGCGGTGGGCGTTGGGGAACGCCCGCACACGGTGACCGGCCCAAGACGGATCGCCTGCGAGTCGCACACTGAACTCGGCAACCGGGGATCCACAATGCCCAATCCGCTGCTCGCGATGGCGCTTGCCGCCGCTGCGCTGCTTTTTTCCGCGTCGGCGAACGCCGACTGCATCGAGATCACAAAGCCCTATAACATCAAATCCCCCGGCCGTTATTGCCTGGCCGCGGAGCTCATCGCCCCGTCGAACGGCAACCGCGTCAATGCCGACGACGTGGACCTGGATTGCGCCGGCTACACCATCGACGTCACGTCGCAGATGCCTTCGACGACGAATCGGGGCATCGTGGGGTACGGCCGGACGCACGTCACGATCCGCAACTGCAGGATCAAGGGATTCATCGAAGGCATCCGACTCACCGGTATCGCGAACGTCATCCGGGACAACGTGGTGATCGCGCCGTATGCGCGCGGCATCGCCGTTGAAGGCGACAACAACATCATCGACCGGAATCTCGTTTCCGACGTCGGCGGGACCAGCAACTATTCGTGGGGCGCCTTCGGGATCCTTGCCAAGGGTCCGTCACTCATCCGCGACAACGTGGTTTCAGGCGTAGTGCCGACCGCAGGCTCGAAGAAGAGCGGCTACGGAATCTTTACCACCGACAACGACTCCGGCGTGGTCCAGGGCAATGCGGTCCGCAACATATTCGGGGACGGTGGAAAAATAGCGATGGCGCTCACCGCCGACGACTCGTCGAATGCCTTGTTGAGCGGCAACATTCTGGTCAACCCGACCGGGGCCTACTCGTTCGCGGTCTATTGCACGGGCGACGACAACTATTCGAACGGGAACGTGTTGTTCGGATTCGACAACGGCATCTCGCCGGCCTGCACCAGCGTCGTTGCGGAATGAACGCTATGGCGACAGTGTGCGCCGGGCGCTTGCGCGCATTCGCGGTCGTTTTGATGAGCCTCGCCGCGTTACCGGCACTGGGATGCGAGCCGGTGACTTCGGTGCCGGCCACCCTCAGCCACGGCGTCTACTGTCTGACGGACGACGTGGTCGCAACGGATACCCGCACGCTCTTCACCCTCAACAACAATGCGACCATCGATTGCCAGGGGCATACGGTCAGGGACGGCCGGGTGCAGATCCTGTATGCGGTGTACAGCGAAGCCGACAACATCGAGGTGAGGAACTGCAGGTTCGAAGGCTTTGCGACGCCCGTTTACCTCCGGGACGCCACCCATTTCCGCATCATTGGCAACGAGTTCGTCGACGTGTGGAACTCTGCGATCTATACGTACGCGTCCGAGGGCCTGATTTCGGGGAACAGCGTCAGCAACGGGGCGGGCCCCCAGCCAGCAGGCTATCCCTACTATTGGTACGGGCCGCAGGCCACATCGATCCATGCTGATTACGGTACCGTCGACATCGTCGGCAACACGATCGTCGATGCCGTGAGCGGCAACGGCTCGCGCTGGACCTACCGATCCGGCATCCGGAGCAATGAGAGCGCGGGTGGGGTGGTCGCGTACAACGTCGTGCGCGGGCTGGTTCCTGGGCAAGGTCATTCGAGGATGGGCATTCTCGTAACGGGAGATGGCAGTGTCGGTTACCGGAACGTGGTCTCGCTGCCTGCCATTTCCCGGCAGGCGGGAGCTGACGACACCGGCTTCGGATGCGAGCCGTTTTCCAGCGGCGGCGGTATAGGCTCCGTGTCCGTCGAAAACATCGTGGTGGGAGCTGCCGTGCCGTACCTGTATTGCTGGAACACGGCCGAAGTCGGCCTGAAGGCGCGTGTCCCACGCCGTTGAACCGCCCCGCCACGCACGGCTGCCTGCACTCCGACCTTTTGATGAGGAGATCCAAGATGCGTCGTCTGCCTATTGCCGCCCTGTCGCTCGCGACCTGCCTGCTCGCCGCGCCCGCATGGGCCGGATGCATCACCGTGCCGAAGGCGAACTACACGATCAGGGAGGCCGGCAGCTATTGCCTCGCGGCCAACATGGTCGCTACCAAGAACGGCGTGATCATCGCCGCCGACAACGTCGACCTGGATTGCGGCGGCTACACCATCGACGGCTCCGCGCAGGCCGCTTCCAACACGAACCGCGGCGTGGTCGGTTACAGCCGCACCGGCGTGACCGTGCGCAATTGCACCACAAAGGGCTTCATCGAAGGCATCCGCCTGACCGGCGACGGCAACAACATCCACGACAACGTAGTGATCGCGCCGCTGTCGCGGGGCCTCGTGGTAGAGGGCGAGGAAAACATCATCGACGGCAACCGAATCTCGGATGCCGGCGGCAGTACCAATGTGTCATGGGGCGCCTTCGGCATCCGCGCGGTCGGCTCGTCAATCATCCGCGACAACGTGGTGTCGGGCGTGCTGCCCACGGCCGGCTCGAACAACAGCGGCTACGGCATCTACACGACCGGCAACGACGCCGGCGTGCTCCAGGGCAACACCGTGCGCAACGTCCTCTCCGATGGGGGCAGGATCGCGATGGCGCTGACGGCTCATGATTCGGCCAATGCGGTGCTGCGCGAAAACATCCTCGTCAACCCACCCGGCAGCTATGGCTACGCGCTCTACTGCTCCGGAGCGGGCAGCGTCACCAACGGCAACCTCTTCCAGGGCTTCGACATCGGCATCTCGTCGGCCTGCACGAGCGTCGACGCGGAGTGATCTCCGTGCGGGGCTCCGCCAGTTGTGCGGCCGCCTGGATGGATCGCCCTCGCTTAGGCATTTGCCTCGTCGCCTACGCCGCGGCGTTCGGCGCGATCGACTGCGAGCCGGTCGCGTCGGTGGGCTCGTCGCGGACCGACGGGTCTGGCTGGGACAGCCGAGATAGATCGCCAACCACTATTCACCGGTGATACGAAGTGGATGAGCATTACGGCGGAATAGTTTTTCCTGCAACTCTCAAGCCAGGATCACGCGGAATGAAAGCCAAGTTCCCAAGGATTGCCTTGACCCTGCTCTGCTGCGCTAAAGCGTTCGGTGTTCAAGCATGTGAGCCCGTGAGCGATGTGCCTGCAGAATTATCCAACGGAGTCTATTGCCTAGTCGCGGACGTAAACATCGGGAATGCCATTGCCTTCAGACTTCTAGGTGACGTCACGCTCGACTGTCAAGGTCATCGGATAAAGGATTTGACGAGAGCGACGGGCAATGCGGTCGTTGCGGAGGGGAGCAATGTCGTCGTTAAGAATTGTGTCTTCGACGGTTTCGGCCTGCCACTTCTGTTCACTGGCGGTGCATACAATTATCGTGCTGAGCGCAATACATTCGTCGGCTCCTATAGCTACGGGATCATCGCCAACAACGGCGGCGAAGGATTGATTCGAGCCAATACCTTCATTGCGCCTACTCCCCTGACCAGGCCTTGGCTTGCGATGGAAATCAATGGAGTCGCGGACATTGTCGATAACACCGTGATCGATTCCGCGGAGCCGGGGCAATACGGGTTTAGCGGCATCATGTCTTACGACAATGATGGTGGGGTAATCGCGCGCAATCTGGTTCAAACCATCTCGTTGGGGGGGTGGCAAGGTACGGCAATGAACGCCGGTGGCCGCTCCTTTGCCTACCGGAACGTTCTGGTGTCCGTTCCCGGCTCGCTCCGGAAGGGCCTCGTGTGCCAAGGGGGAGTGGGGTCGGTCTCGGAGAACCTGATCGTTGGGTATGGGCCGACGGATTGTCCCATTCAGCACCAGACTTCACTGCGCTCGCAGGTGGTGCGCAAATCGACTGCTCCATGACTCGTGGCTCTCGTGGCTCGTGGGCGCTGCAAACGAAGGCGGCTGAGGCGACAGCCGTCCAGATTGGCAGCCACCCATGTAGGAATGCGCTTCCAGGAGCGGCGAGTCCTGCGGCGACCTGCTAGATTCACGGGTCCGGCGGAGGGCAGGACGTGAACGCAGTCGCCAACCAGGGCATGAGCGAGGCGGAGGGCGCGGGCAACGGCGCAGCGGCCGCCAGCGCCGACGAGCGCGTGGTCGCCGCGCTGCTCGAGCGCGGGCGGCTGAAGGACGCCGACCTCGGCCGGGTCCGCCGCCTGCAGGAGGAGACCGGCGGCGGGCTGCTGGCGCTGCTGGGCCGGCTCGGCCTGGTGTCCGAGCGCGACCACGCCGAGGCCTGCGCCGCGGTGCTGGGCCTGCCGCTGCGCAGCGCCCGCGACCTGCCGGACCTGCCGCCCGAGGGCTCGGCCCTGGGGCTGCGCTTCATGCAGCAATTCCACGTCGTCGCGGTGGCCGAGGGCGAGGCGTACGTGGAGGTGCTGCTGGCCGATCCGCAGGACCCGTACATCCTCGACGCGGTGCGCCTGGCCGACGCCGACGGCCGCGAGGTGCGCGCCGCGGTGGCGCTGCGCTCGGAGATCGACGACCTGATCGAGCGCTGGCACGGCCAGGGCCGCAGCGCGATGGGCGCGCTGCTCGACGGCAGCGAGGGCGAGGACGCCGGCGGCGTCGAGGACGTCGAGCACCTGCGCGACCTCGCGTCCGAGGCGCCGGTCATCCGCCTGGTGAACCTGGTCATCCAGCGCGCGGTCGAGCTGCGCGCCTCCGACATCCACATCGAGCCGTTCGAGAACCGGCTGAAGGTGCGCTACCGCATCGACGGCGTGCTCGAGGAAGGCGAGGCGCCGCCGCAGAACCTGACCGCCGCGGTCATCTCGCGCATCAAGATCATGGCCCGGCTCAACATCGCCGAGCGCCGCCTGCCGCAGGACGGCCGGATCATGCAGCGCGTGCAGGGCCGCGAGCTCGATCTGCGCGTGTCGACGATGCCGACCGCGCACGGCGAATCCGTGGTCATGCGCCTGCTCGACCGCGAATCGGTGGTGCTCGATTTCCGCCGCCTCGGCTTCAGCGACGAGCTCCTGCAGCGCTTCGGCCAGGTGCTGCGCCAGCCGCACGGCATCCTGCTCGTCACCGGCCCGACCGGCTCGGGCAAGACGACGACGCTGTACACGGCGCTGTCGAAGCTCAACACGCCCGGCGTCAAGATCATCACCGTCGAGGATCCGGTCGAGTACCAGATCGAGGGCATCAACCAGGTCCAGGCGAAGCCGCAGATCGGGCTCGACTTCGCCGGCGCGCTGCGCTCGATCGTGCGCCAGGATCCCGACATCATCATGATCGGCGAGATGCGCGACCTCGAGACCGCGCGCATCGCGATCCAGTCCGCGCTCACCGGCCACCTGGTGCTGTCGACGCTGCACACCAACAACGCGGCCGGCGGCGTGACGCGTCTGCTCGACATGGGCGTCGAGGACTACCTGCTCACGTCCACGGTGAACGGCATCCTCGCGCAGCGCCTCGTGCGCCGCCTCGAGCCGACCCACGCCGAACGCTACGAGGCCTCGCCCGAGGAGATCGGGAAGTTCGACCTCCGCCGCTACCAGCCGTCCGGCACGATCCATCTCTATCGTCCGCGCGCCTCCGCGCTGTCGCCGACCGGCTATCTCGGCCGCACCACCATCATGGAATTCCTGGTGATGGACGATGCGCTGCGCCGCGCGGTGATGCGCCACGCCGGCATGGGCGAGCTCGAGCAGCTCGCGCGCGAGTCGGGCATGCGCACGATGTACGAGGACGGCATCGCCAAGGCGCTGGCCGGCGAGACCACCATCGAGGAAGTGCTGCGCGTCACCGAGGACGCCTGACGCGATGGCGCTGTTCCGCTACAAGGCGCTGAACGCGCGCGGCGAGATGCTCGACGGCCAGATGGAAGCCGCCGACGGCGCGGAGGTCGCGCGGCGCCTGCAGGAGCAGGGCCACCTGCCGGTCGAGGCGAAGCCGGCGGGCGAGGGCGGCGGCGCGCGCAACGCCTGGCGCGCCCTGTTGAAGCCGAAGCCCTTCGCCGGCGAACACCTCGTGCAGTTCACCCAGCAGCTGTCGACGCTGCTCGGCGCCGGCCAGCCGCTGGATCGCGCGCTCACCATCCTGCTCGAGCTGCCCGAGGACGAAGCGGCGAAGCGCGTCGTCGCGGACATCCGCGACGCGGTGCGCGGCGGCAGCCCGCTGTCGGCCGCGCTGGAGCGCCAGCACGGCGTGTTCGGCCGGCTGTACGTGAACATGGTCCGTGCCGGCGAGGCCGGCGGCAACCTGCACGACACGCTCGCGCGCCTGGCCGAATACCTCGAGCGCAGCCGCGCGCTGCGCGGGCGCGTGGTCAACGCCCTGATCTATCCCGCGATCCTGCTGGCGATGGTGACGCTGAGCCTGCTGTTCCTGCTCGGCTTCGTGGTCCCGCAGTTCGCGGCGATGTACGACAGCCTCGACGCGCCGCTGCCCTGGTTCTCGCGGATCGTGCTCGGCGTGGGCATGTTCGTGCGCGACTGGTGGTTCGTGCTGATGGTCGTGCCGGCGGTGGCGGCGCTGCTGCTCGACCGCAAGCTGCGCGATGCCGCGTTCCGCGCGCGCTTCGACGCCTGGATCCTGGAGCGGAAGTTCGCCGGCACGCTGGTCGCGAAGCTGGAGACGGCGCGCCTGGCGCGCACGCTCGGCACCCTGCTGCGCAACGGCGTGCCGCTGCTCGCGGCGCTGGGCATCGGCCGCAACGTGCTCGGCAACCGCGCGCTCGCCGACGACGTCGACGGCGCGATCGAGCAGGTCCGCAACGGCGCGGGCCTGGCCGGCGCGCTCGGCCGCGGCAAGCGCTTCCCGCGGCTGGCGCTGCAGATGATCCAGGTCGGCGAGGAATCCGGCGCGCTCGACGCCATGCTGCTCAAGGCCGCCGACGCGTTCGAGCGCGAGACCTCGCTCGCGCTGGACCGGATGCTCGCCGCGCTCGTGCCCGCGGTCACGCTCGTGCTCGCGGCCATCGTCGGCGTCGTGATCCTCGCCGTGCTCACGCCCATCTACGACCTCACCACCGTCATCGGATAGGAAACCCCCCATGCGCAATCGCCATTTCCGTCCCGCTCCCTCGCGCAACGCCGCGCGCGGCTTCAGCCTCATCGAGATCATCCTGGTCGTCGTGCTGATCGGCGGCATCGTCGCCTTCGCCGCCAGCCGCATCCTCGGCGGCGGCGACCGCGCCAGGGCCAACCTCGCCAAGGCGCAGGTGCAGACGCTCGCCGAGAAGGTGCAGCAGTACGAGATGGACACCGGCGGCCTGCCGCCCGCGCTCGATGCGCTCACCGCGAACGCGGCGAACGTGCCCGGCTGGCTCGGCCCGTACGCGAAGCCGGCGGAGCTGAAGGATCCCTGGAACCACCCCTACGTCTATCGCGTACCCGGCGAAGGCCAGGCCTTCGACCTCGTCAGCCTCGGCAAGGATGGCCAGCCCGGCGGCGAAAGCGTGGACGCGGACCTGAAGTACCAGTAACGGGGCTGGACGAGCCGGTGCGCGCCCGCGGCTTCACCCTGCTCGAGCTCGTGCTGGTGCTCGCGATCATCGCGCTCGCCACGCTGCTCGGCGCGGGCGCGATCGGGCGCGGCATGGAGGGCCTCCGGCTGCGATCGGCCGCGAACGGCGTCGCCGCGCAGCTGCGCTTCACTCGCGCGCAGGCGCTCGCGACCGGCGAGCCGCAGCGCTTCACCATCGATCCCGCCGCGCATGCGTGGACGGCGCCGAAGGGCCGGCACGGCGAGTTGCCGGCGGCCGCCTCGGTCGCGTTCATCGGCGCGCGCGAGGCGCAGCCGTCCGAAGGCGAGGGCGCGGTGGTGTTCTTCCCGGACGGCGCGGCCACCGGCGGCCGCGTGCGCCTGCAGCAGGGCGGCGCGGCCTGGCAGGTGGGCGTGGCGTGGCTGACGGGGCAGGTGGCGGTGACGCGCGCGCGATGAACCGACCGCACTCGCAGCGCGGCTTCACGTTGATCGAGGTGATCGTCGCCTTCATGGTGCTCGCGCTCGCGCTGGCGATCGTGCTCGGCACGCTCTCGAACGCGTCTCGGCAGGTGCGCTGGTCCGATGACGCCGGCCGCGCTGCGCTGCATGCGCAGTCGCTGCTCGACGACACCGGCGTCGCGGAGACGCTGGCGCCGGGTCGGCACGAGGGCGTGTTCGAGGACGGACGCTATCGCTGGACGCTCGACGTGGCGCCGTGGCGCGAGCCCGCCGCCGACGATGCGCGCGGCGACGCGCCGCCGCCGCAGCCGGTGGACCCGGCGGCGCCGCGGTTGTTGCGGCTCGCGCTCGACGTGCGCTGGGGCGACGCGGCGGCGGACGATCCGCGCACGCGCCTGCACCTCGAGTCGCGGCGCTACGTGCGGCCGGATCCGGTCGCGATGGGGCCGCAATGAAGCAGCGCGGGTTCACGCTCATCGAAGTGCTGCTCGCGACCGCGCTGCTCGCGGCCGGGCTGGCGATCGCCTTCGCGACCCTGCGCGCGGCGACCGCGACGGTGCAGCGCGGCGAAGCGCTGTCGCAGCGCAACGAACGCATCCGCGCCGTCTCCGGCTTCCTGCGCTCGCGGCTGTCGGCGGCGCGGCCGGTGCCGTTCGCGATGGACGACACCGGCGGCATCGCCTACCGCTTCCGCGGCGACGGCGCGCACCTCGAGTTCGTCGCCGACCTGCCCGACTACCTCGGCCGCGGCGGGCCGTACCTGCATCGGCTCGAGGTCGAGCGCGCCGAAGGCGGCACGCTGCGCCTGGTGGTGAGCTTCCGGATGGTGCAGGGCGGCGCCGTCGTCGGCGACGGGCGCAGCGACGCCATGGCGCCGGAAGTCCTGGCGGACGGCCTGCGCGCCGTCGACATCCGCTATCGCGGCCTGCGTGCCGACGGCAAGCCGTCGGAATGGCAGGCGGACTGGAACCAGGGCGACGCGATGCCGCTGCAGGTCGAACTGCGCCTGCGCGACGCCGACGGGCGCGCGTGGCCGCCGCTGCTGGTCGCGCTGCCGCTCGCCGGCCGCTACGCGCAGCAGCTGGAGGGCATGTGAACGTGGCCCGGCGCAGGCGCGATCGCGGCGTGGCGCTGCTGCTGGTGCTGTGGCTGGTGGCGCTGCTGGCGGCGACGGTCGGCGCGTTCGCGCTGTCGGCGCGCACCGAGCAGCTGCAGGGGCAGGTCCTCGCGCGCGGCCTGGAGGTGCGCGTCGCGGCGCGCGCCGGCCTCGAGTACGCGATCGCGCGGCTCGCCGACACCGATCCGAAGCGGCGCTGGATTCCCGACGGGCGCGAGTACCGCTGGCGTTTCGGCGACGCCGACGTCGCGCTGCGCATCGTCGACGAGCAGGGCAAGGTCGACCTCGACATGGCCGACGCCGGGCTGCTCGCCGCATTGCTGCGCCAGACCGGGAGCGATCCGCGGGACGCGCAGCGCATCGCCGGCGCGATCGTGGACTGGCGCGACGAGGACGCGCTCACCCAGCCGTCCGGCGGCGCCGAGGCCCCCGACTACGCCGCGGCGGGCCGGGACTACGGCCCGGCGAACACGCCGTTCGAAAGCGTGGCGGAAGTCGAGCAGGTGCTGGGCATGACGCCGGCCCTGTACGCGCGGCTGGCGCCGCTTGTGACCGTTTACAGCGGGCGCGCGGTCCCCGATCCGGCCTACGCGCCGGCGGCGGTGCGCGCCGCCACCGGCCTGCCGGCCCCGCCGCCGGACACCGTCGCGGGCGGCAGCGGCACGTATAGTATCGAGAGCCGCGCCAGCGTCCGCGGCCGCGCGGCGGTGTTGCGCGTGGTCGCGCGCATCGGTGGCAGCGGCCTGCCGGGATCGGCATGGACGCCAGTGCGCTGGGAGGACGGAGCATCGCCACGTTGACGCCCTTGCGCGACCGCCTCGGTCGCGGCGCCCCGCGCTGGTCCGGCATTGCCGGTTTCCTGGCGTGGTGGGGCCGCGCGCTGGGCGCGTGGCTGCCGCCGGCGTGGCGCCGCGCGCTCGGCATGGATCGCGGCCGCGTGCTGCTGCGCGCCGGCGACGATGCGCGCGACGTGCCGCCGTCGCTGTCCGACCTGCCGCGCTGGCTGTTGCTGCCGGCGACCGCGGGACTGCGCAGGCGCTGGGTGCTGCCCGCCGCCGCCGTCGACCGGTTGCGCGACGTGGCCGGCTACGAGATCGACCGGCAGACGCCGTTCGCGCTGGACGCGGTGACGTACGACGCGCGCCTGCTCGGCCGCCGCGGCGACGGCCAGGTCGACGTCGAGCTGGTGGTGGTGCCGCGCGCGCGCCTGGAAGAACAACTCGCGCAGCTCGGCGATGCCGCCGCGCAGCTGGCGGGCGCCGACCTCGCCGATGCCGACGGCGAGCCGATCGGCGTGAATCTGCTGCCGATTGCGATGCGGCGCCGCCGCCATGATCCGGCGCGCGGCTGGAACGTGCTGCTCGCCTCGGTGTTCGTCGCCGCCACCGCGACGATGCTCGCGCTCGTGCTGCACAACCGCGAAGCCGCCGCGCAGCGCCTGCAGGCGCAGGTCGCGCGGCAGGCGGCGTCGGCGCGCGCGGTGTCGGTGCAGCGCGCCGAGCTCGCCGGGCTCGTCGAAGGGCGCGCCTGGATCCTCCGCGAGCGCGCGGCGCGCCCGCAGGTCGTGTCCGTGCTCGACCAGGTCGCGCGGCGCCTGCCCGACGACACCTGGCTCGACAAGCTCGCGATCGACAACGACCGGCTGCTGCTGATCGGGCGCAGCGC
Source organism: Luteimonas sp. (assembly GCA_051953015.1). Classification (GTDB taxonomy): domain Bacteria; phylum Pseudomonadota; class Gammaproteobacteria; order Xanthomonadales; family Xanthomonadaceae; genus Cognatiluteimonas. Next base: position 886 of record JBQCJF010000081.1, on the reverse strand, counting down.
CCAGGCCTCCGGGCTGGTCGCGCGCATGGAAGGCGCGCCGCAATGGCGTTCGCCCGCGCTGACCGGCACGCTGCAGCCCGACCCGCGCAGCGGCCGCGACCGCTTCACGCTCTCCGCCGACCTGGCGGTGGCGCCGGACGCGAAGCCCGCCGCGACTTCGACCGCGGGAGGCGCCGATGCCGGCCGTCCCTGACCGCGACCGCTGGCTCGCGCTCGGCCTGCTCGCGGCCGTGCTCGCCGCCGTCTATCTGTTGTGCGTGCACCCGTGGTGGACGCTGCCGATGCGCGACGCCGACGCCCGCATCGAGGCGGCGCAGGCGCGCGATGCGCGCGCGGCGGCGCAGCTGGCGCAGGCCGGCGAGATCGCGCGGCGCCTGCAGGCCGCGCGTGCGCTCGACGCGCGCGCGCCCGCGTTCCTGCCGGAAGCGACGGTCGAACTCGCGACCGCGGCGCTCGCCCAGCGCCTGGAAACCGAAGTCGCGCGCGCGAGCCCGGGCCACCGCGGCTGCGCGATCACCAACCGCTCGCCCGCGGAGCAGACGCCCGGCGACGCGCGCCGCCCGAAGGCCGGCATGCACGTGCGCCTGCGCTGCGGCAACGCCGAGCTCGGCGCGCTGCTGCAGGGACTGGAAGGCGGCCATCCGGTGCTGTTCGTCGACAACCTGAGCGTGGTCGCGCAGGGCTTCTTCGAATATCCGGGCCGCGGCGCGGGCCGCGAGGGCGGGCTCGACGTCGAGTTCGACCTGTACGGTTACCTGCGTCCGGCGGCGGTCGCCGCGGACATGAGCGCGGAGGTGGCCGGTGCGCGCTGACCGGATCGCGCCCGCGACCTGGCTGCTCGGCGCGGCCGCCGCATGGGCCGTGCTCGGCGCGACGCTCGCCTGGG
>JBQCJF010000080.1:0-11704 GCA_051953015.1 Luteimonas sp. | reverse complement strand
CGCCGACGGCGCGTGCTGCGACGCTCCGCCGCCGGCGCCTGCTTGCGCGCCGTCGCGGTGCGCTTCGCCGCCGTGCCCGCGCGCTTCGCCGGCGCCTTCCGCGCCGCCTGGTCCCGGCGCGTGCTGGCCGCGGCCTTGGCGTCGAGCAGGTCGTCGGCGTCCACGTCGCCCGCGTACGCGTCGTCGCGCTTGAACAGCAGCCACTGCGGCTTGCCGCTGCGCACCTGCGCGGTGCGGACCAGCTTCCAGCCACCGTGCAGCTTTTCGCCGTGCAGCACGAAGTCGAGCTTGCCGGCCGCGAGCGCCTCGAGCGGATCGCCGTCCACGCTCCAGACGCCGCGGTCGAAGATGTCGACGTGGCCCGCGCCGTAGTGGCCCTGCGGGATGTCGCCTTCGAAGTCGGCGTACTTCAGCGGGTGGTCCTCGACCTCGACGGCCAGGCGCCGCTCGCCCAGCCGGTACGACGGGCCCTTCGGCACCGCCCAGCTCTTGAGCGTGCCGTCCATCTCCAGGCGGAAGTCGTAGTGGCGGGCGCGGGCGTGGTGGAGCTGGACGACGAAGATCGGCCGGCGCCCGCGCTTGCCGGGCGTCGCGTCGTCGCCGGGTTCCGGGGTCTCGCCGAAGCGGCGCTTGCGGGCGTATTCGCGCAGGCTCACCGCGGAGGCCTCACGCGCGCTTGCGCGCCGCCTTCGACGGGGCCTTCTTGGCGGCGGCCTTCTTCGTCGCCTTGCGCGCGCCCTTCGCGGCCTTCGCCGGCTTCTCCGCGGTCTTCTTCGCCGCCGACTTCTTCGCCGGCGTGCGCTTGTTGCGGTCGATGCTCTTCTGCAGCAGCGACATGAAGTCGACCACGTTGGTCGCCGAGCCCTCCTCGGCCTCCGGCTCCTCGGGCGCGCGGCGGACCACGCCGTTCGCCTTCATGCGCTCGTCGATCACCTTGTGCAGCCGCGCCCGGAACTCGTCCTTGTAATCCTTCGGATCGAACTCGCCGGACATGGTCTCGATCAGCTGCTCGGAGAACGCCAGCTCCTTGGCGGTGATGCGGTAATCGCCCTTCGCGCCCTCGGGGATCGCGTATTCGTCGAAATCCACCAGTTCCTGCGGATAGCGCATCATCAGCAGCAGCAGCGCGTTGCCGTAGGGCATGACCGCGCACAGGTGCTCGCGGGTGCGGATCACGACGCGGGCGATGCCGATCCGCCCGGTCTTCTCCAGCGCCTCGCGCAGCAGCACGTAGCCCTTCTCGGCCTTCTTCGCCGGGACGAGCACGTAGGGCTTCTCGAAGTAGCGCGGATCGATCGACCCGGCCTCGACGAAGGCCTCGACGTCGATCGCGTCATGGCTCTCGGGCGCGGCGGAGGCGATGTCCTCCTGCTCGAGCACCACGTAGCTGCCCTTGTCGTATTCGTAGGCCTTGACGATGTCCTTCCACGGCACTTCCTCGCCGGTCTCCGCGTTGACCCGCTCGTAGCGGATCGGGGAGTTGTCGCGCGAATCGAGCATGCGGAAGGAGATGTCGGTCTTGCGCTCCCCGGTCATCAGCGCGACCGGGATGTTGAGCAAGCCGAAGGACAGCGAACCTGACCAGACCGGGCGGGCCATGGCCGCGCCCCGTCAGTCGTGGACCGGCGCGTTGTCGCGCAGGCAGTCGGCCTGCTGGAGCCACGCGACCTGCCAGCCGGAATGCGCGTCTTCGCGCACGTCGGTCCAGGAGAGCGGCGAGCCGCCGCGCACGCGGCGCCAGTCGCCGGCGACCTGCGGTTCGACTTCGTTCCAGGACTGGCCGGGGTACAGCTCGGTGGCTTCCTCGCCGGCGGCGCGGGCGCGCACGCGCCCCTCTTCGAGTCCGCGCGCATGGCGCAGGTGCAGGATCATGATGGCGCTCCGGGATGGCATGCGGCCATTACCGCAACCGGCGCGTTGGAGCCGCGTGAAAGCTGCCGCGCGGCCTGCGCGCGCCCGCGCGTTCAGCGTGGCGCGACGTAGCCGCCGGGCACGCCGTGCGGCGAATAGACGACCTGCCAGAGCTGGATCCGGCGCGCCCTGAACGCGGCCATGGATGCGGCGAGGTAGAACCGCCACATCCGCCGGAAACGCTCGTCGTAGCGCGGCGGCAGGCGGTCCCAGGCGGCTTCCACATTCGCCCGCCAGGCCTGCAGCGTCAGGTCGTAGTCGGGCCCGAAGTTGTGCCAGTCCTCCATCACGAACAGGCCCTCGCTGGCCTCGGCCACCTGGCGCGCCGACGGCAGCATCGAGTTCGGGAAGATGTAGCGCGCGATCCACGGGTCGGTGTGCCTGACCGAGACGTTGCCGCCGATGCAGTGCAGCAGGAACAGGTCGTCCGGCGCCCTGAGGCAGCGGCGCGCGACCTCGAAGTAGGCGCGGTAGTTCTTCGCGCCGACGTGCTCGAACATGCCGATGGAGAAGATGCGGTCGAAGCGGCTGTCGTCCGACGCGCCGTCGAGCAGGTGGTAGTCCTGCAACCGGATCTCGACCGGCAGCCCGGCGCACAGCGCGCGCGCGTACGCGGCCTGCTCGCGCGAGATGGTGACGCCGACGCCGGACACGCCGTAGCGCTCGGCGGCGAACTTCAGCGCCTCGCCCCAGCCGCAGCCGATGTCGAGCACGCGCATGCCGGGGCGCAGGCCCAGCTTCCTGCACACGAGGTCGAGCTTGGCCTCCTGCGCGGCGTCCAGGTCGCGCGCCTCGCGCCAGTAGCCGCAGCTGTACACCAGGCGCTTGCCGAGCATCGCCTCGAACAGCGCGTTGCCGAGGTCGTAGTGGCGTTCGCCGACCGCCAGCGCGCGCCGCCCCGACTGCAGGTTCAGCACGAACGCGCGCAGGTCGTCGAGCCAGCCGTGCAACCCGTGCACGCGCGCGTCGACGCGGTGCGCCATCAGCCGGAACAGCATCCCGTCGAGGGAGCGCACCGTCCACCAGCCGTCCATGTACGACTCGCCCAGGCCCAGCGAGCCTTCGCGCAGCACGCGCCCGAAGAAGCGGGGATCGTGGATCTGCGGATCGCAGTCGCCGGGCCCGCCCGGCTGCAACCCGGCGGCCTCCATCAGCGCGACCACGCGTCCCCGCAGCGGGTGCATCAGCCTCCCTCGAACAGGCTCCGGTATTCCGGCGCGACCACCGGCAGCAGCACCGCCGCCGGCACGTCCACCGACTGTACTCCGTCCGAATACGGCCCCACCTGGTACGGCGGGAACACGAAGCGCAGGCCCGCCAGGCGCCCCCCGGGGCCGGCGATCGGTTCGAACTGGTCGAAGTTCGCCGCGGCCGGCGCGGTGCCCTCGTCGATCATGCGCGCGCCGTTGCGCATCATTTCCGCACGTTCTTCCGGCGACGGCGCGCCGTCGTCGATGCGCGCCGACAGGCCGGCCGCAAGCGCGTCGCGCGCGTACGCCGCCACCGGCGTCCACCCCGCCGCATCCGGCACCAGCCGCGACGCGGTCAACGGCTGGTTGCGGCGCGGCAGCCAGACGAAGCGCGCGACCAGCGGGTTGCCGTGCGCGCCACCGGTGTAGCTGCTGCCGTCGGCGGCGACGGCGACGATGTCCGGCGTCTCCATCAGCATGCTGAAGCCCAGCGAGAGGTCGTAGGGCGCCGTGGGCTTGCTGCCGCCGAGTCCCGACACCGCCTGCATCACCTCGGCGCGGGCCGCGTCGGCGTAGTCCTTCAGCAGCCTGGCCAGGCCCGGATAGGCGCGCGCGGCGGGCGGATAACTGATGCCGACCAGGTAGCGCGGATCGCGCTCCATGACGTCCTCGAGCGACACCGGCGCGGCGGCCGTCGGCGCGCCGGCGGCGTCCGCCACGCCGGCCGACGCCGCAGCGGAACGACCCGGCGCGGCCTCCTTCCGGCATCCGCCCGATGCCGCCACCGCCAACAGCGAAACCAGCACCAGCACGCCGGCAATCCGGGACATCCGCGGGCTCCTTCCCCTCGTCAGGCCGCAGTCACCGTAGCGACCCCCGCGTGATGCCTGAATGCACGTCCGCCCAAAACGGAAAAAGCCCGGCCGAAGCCGGGCTTTTCCTTTGAATCCCCGCACATGGAAGTGCGGGCTCTTGATCAGGGACGATCAGAGAGCCTGGACTTCATCGGCCTGCAGGCCCTTCTGGCCCTGGACGACCTTGAAGGAAACCTTCTGGCCTTCCTGCAGCGACTTGAAGCCGGTGCCCTGGATCGAGCGGAAGTGCACGAACAGGTCCGCGCCGCTCTCCGGGGTGATGAAGCCGAAGCCCTTGGCGTCGTTGAACCACTTGACGGTACCGGTCTGACGATCCGACATGTAACTACTCCTTGAAACGAGGTTTTGGTGTACACGGCCGCATTCCATGGGGAAGGCGTACCGGACTGTCGAGCAAGGGGTAGAGAACGCGTAGCGATGTAGCGGATCGTTTGGATCTACCGCATCGAAACCACGATGTACCGTGATCCCGCTTGGAACAGTGCGCGCACCTTAACCTACTTTGCCCCGGAAGTGTGAACGGGCGGCGACCCCGCCCCCGGCCAGCCTCCGGGCCGGGGCGCCGGACCCCGCCGGTCACCAGTCGGCGTGGCCGGGCAGCAGGCCCCGCAATTCGGCCTCGGTGAGGTTCCGCCACTGGCCCGGCTTGAGGTGGCCGAGCTTGACGCTGCCGATCCGGACCCGGACCAGCTGCTTCACCCGGTAGCCGAAATGGGCCGCCATCAGCCGGATCTGCCGGTTGAGGCCCTGGACCAGCACGATCCGGAAGCCGAACCGGCCCAGCTTCCCGGTCCGGCACGGCAGGGTCGGCTCGCCGTGCACCGGCACCCCGCCCTTCGCCATGCCGCGCAGGAAGGCGTCGGTCACCGGGTTGTTCACGGCGACCAGGTACTCCTTCTCCAGCTTGTTCTCGGCGCGCAGGATCGCGTTGACGATGTCGCCGTTGCTGGTCAGGAGGATCAGGCCCTCGGAATCCTTGTCCAGGCGGCCGATCGGGAAGATGCGCTGCTCGTGGCCGACGAAGTCGACGATGTTGCCCTTCACCCCGGACTCGGTGGTGCTGGTCACGCCGGCCGGCTTGTTGAGCGCGATGTAGACGTGGCGGCGCTTGCCGGGCGCGGCCTGGCGCGCCGCGAGCGGGCGGCCGTCGACGAGGACCTTGGCGCCGTCCGGCAGCTCGGCGCCGACGCGGGCGCGCACGCCGTCGACGGCGACGCGGCCCTCCGCGATCAGGCGATCGGCTTCGCGACGCGAGCAGAACCCGCTGTCGGCGATGAACTTGTTGAGCCGCATCTACGGAACGACGATGTCGGCCTGTTCCGGATGGCGCTGCGCCCACGCGGCCGCGTACTCGCAGGCCGGGCGCACGCCGTAGCCGTGCTCGCGCGCCCAGGCGAACGCGGCGGCGACCAGGTCGGCGGCGATCCCGCGGCCGCCGAGCGGCTTCGGCACCTCGGTGTGGCGGATCGTCAGGACGCCGTCGGCGAGCCGGTAATCCAGCAGCGCCCGCTGCCCCTCGAGATCCACGGTCCAGCGGTGCGCCGCGGGATCGTGGACCGGTTCGAACGCTCCTGCACTCATGGCGGCTCCGGGCTCAGCGCTGGTCGCGCTTGCCCTGATTATGCCGGTCGCCGGTGCTGACCGCCCCCTGGATGGCCTCCAGGTGGCTCTCGCCGGCATGGAGCTGGTTGGCGCGATCGCGCGCCTGCGCGTCCTGGAAGCCTCCGTGCGGCTCGTTCGCGTGGCGGCCCTCGAGCGCCTGCCAGGGCGGCGCCTCGCGGTCGTGGGCCTGCTTCTCCTCGAGCAGGCGGCGCGTATTCGCGAGCGCCTGCGCCGGCGTGATGTCGCGCGCGGCGCGCTTCGGAGCCGCCTTGCGCGGCGCCTTGCGGGCGACGGGGCGCTTCGTGGCCGTCTTCGCCGCCGTGGGCTGCCTCGCCGTCGTCTTCCTGGTGGCCGCCTTCTTCGCGGGCGCCTTCGTCGCTGGCGTCGTGCGCGCGGACTTCTTCGCGGGCGCCTTCTTCGCGGCGGACTTGCGCGGGGCGGCCTGCGTCGCGGCGGACTTGCCGGCGGCCTTGCGCGGCGCCTGCTTCGCGCCGGTCTTCGTCGCCGCCTTTTTGGCCGGCTTCTTCGCCGTGGTCGCCGCGGACGCCTTGCGGATCGCCTTCTTCGCGCCGGGCCGGTCCGAGCCCTTCCTCACCGTGGTTGCCATGCTGCCTCCGTCGCTCGTCGCGGCCAGCGCCGCGGGCAACGCATAGCACCGCCCGCATCCACGCGAAGTGAGCGTGCGCGCCGCCGGCCTCAGCCGAAGGACGGCTGCAGCAGTCGCGCGAGGAACACGGCGCCGACGCGCGGCTCCATCATCAGCGTGAAAAGGATGCCGTAGCCGGCGCCCCACAGGTGCGCGCTGTGGTTGACGTTGTCGTGGCCCTGCCGGTCCATCCAGATCGAATAGCCGACGTACAACACGCCGTAGAGGATCGCCGGCACGGGCACGACGAACACGATGATCAGCGACCACGGCTGCATGAGGATGAAGGCGAACAGCACCGCGGAAACCGCGCCCGAGGCGCCGAGGCTCCGGTAACGGCTGTCGTGGCGGTGCCGGAGGTAGGTCGGCAGGATCGCCACCAGGATCGCCGACAGGTAGAACAGCACGAAGCCGATTCGCCCGATGTAGGAGACGAAAAGGGATTCGACCGCCCCGCCGAAGAAGTACAGGGTGATCATGTTGAACAGCAGGTGCTGGAAGTCGGCGTGGATGAAACCGTGGGTGACCAGCCGGTCGTACTGGTGCTGGCGGTCGATCGCGGGCGGCCACAGGATCAGGCGGTCGGCGAGGCGCGGGTTGTTGAACGCCAGCCAGGACACCAGCACCGTGGCCGCGACGATCAGCACGGTCAGCGAGAGGCCCACGCCTAGCCTCCGGCCGCCTTGACCCGCAGCGACATCGCTTCGGCGCGCAGCGCGGCGAGCTGCGGCTGCCTGGCCTTCAGCGCCGCGGCGACGTCGGCCGCGAACGACGCGTACGGATCGCCGACCTGCGCCTGCATCGCGCTGCTGTCGCCGCCCATTCCGCGGAAGCCCTCGAGCATGTCGAGCTTCGACTGGACCTCGTCGATGCGGTCCTTGACGACGTCGTAGCGCGCGGGCGCCATGCCGGCGGCCTGCGCGCCCGCCAGGTCGACGTCGCTGGAGGTCATCGCGAACAGCGCCGCGGTCTCGGCGGCGCTGTCGTCGGCGGCGCGGGCCCGTTCGATCTGCGCGAATTCGTCGCGCAGCAGCGCGTTCTCCTTCGCCATGCCGCGCAGGTACGCGTCGATGTCGGCGGACTGCAGGGGCGCCTGCGCGGCCGCGGCGTCGTCGACCGGCGCCGCAGGCGCGGGCGCGGGCGCCGCCGGTTGCGCCGCGGTCGGCGGCGTGGCGTCGGGCGCCCCGTTCGCGGGCGCGGCCGCTTCGTGCTTGCCGCAGGCGGCCAGGCCCAGCAGGGCCGCCGCGAGGATCCAGTGCTTCATGACGTTCTCCCCCAGGAAAATCCGGTACCGGCGCTCAGGCCCACTCCTCCAGGCCTTCGGCGGCGTAGAGCGCGGCGAAGGACGGGCGCGCCTTCATGCGCACGGCGTGCGCGGCCAGGTGCGGCCAGGCCGTCGCCGGGCGCGGCATGTTCCGCGACCAGCGCATCAGCATCGTCAGGTAGAAGTCGGCGACGCACGGCGCGGCGCCGAGCAGGTACGGGCCGTTCGCGGCAAGGTGCGCGTCGATGCGGTCCCAGGCGGCGCCGATGCGCGGCTCGACGTGGGCGCGCGCGGCGTCGGACTGCGCCTCGCCGGCGACTTCGTGCGGATACCACCAGATCCGGAACAGCGACTGCACCGACTGGGCCAGGTGGAACATCCATTGCAGGCAGTCGCGGCGCGCGGGATCGCCGATGGCCGGGACGAGCCTGGCTCCGGGATGCGTTTCGGCCAGGTGCAGCGCGATCGCCGCGGCTTCTGTCATCGGCCGGCCGTCGATCACGAGCGTGGGCACGACGCCGCTCGCGTTCAGCGCGAGGTAGTCGGCGGACTTCTGCTGCTTCGACGCGAAATCGACGAGCCGCAGCTCGTGCGCGACGCCGAGTTCGATCAGCAGCCAGTGCGGAAGCAGGCTGGCGGCACCGGGGGAATAGTAGAGGATGGCCATGGCCGGAACGTTAGCATCCCGAAGCCCGTTATCATCGAAGTCGACTCCGTCCACGGGACCCGACCATGCCCCGCGCCCACCTGCGCACCTGTTTGCTGGGCGCCTGCCTGGCGGCCGCGCTGCCCGCCTCCGCCGCGCCCGCCGCGCCCGGCGTCGACCTGGCGACCGTCGCCGAACGCTCCGGCTTCGTGCGCACCGGCCGCTACGCGGAAACGATCGCGCTGTGCGACGCCTTCGCCCGCGCCTACCCGGACGCGGTGCGATGCCGCGACTTCGGCGTGTCCCCGGAGGGCCGGCCGATGAAGCTGCTGGTCGTCACCCGCACCGGCGCGTTCGAACCGGAAGCGGCCCGCGCCCGGCACTTGCCGGTGCTGCTGGTCCAGGGCGGCATCCACGCCGGCGAGATCGACGGCAAGGACGCGGGCTTCCTCGCCCTGCGCGAGGTGCTGGAAGGCAAGGCCGCGCGCGGCGCGCTGGACAAGCAGGTCTGGCTGTTCGTGCCGGTGTTCAACGTCGACGGCCACGAGCGCTTCGCAGCCTGGAACCGCCCCAACCAGCGCGGCCCCGAGGAAATGGGCTGGCGCGCGACCGCGCAGGACTACAACCTCAACCGCGACTACATGAAGGTCGACACGCCGGAGATGGCGGCGATGCTGGCGCTGGTCGAGGCCTGGGATCCGCTGGCGACGGTGGACCTGCACGTCACCGACGGCGCGAAGTTCCAGCACGGCGTGTCGGTGGAGGTGCAGCCGCTGCTCGCCGGCGACAGCGCGCTGGGCGGCGACGGCCGCGCGCTGCAGGCCGGCGTGATCGCCGCGCTGGACGCGCACGGCGCGATGGCGCTGCCCTTCTATCCGGAATTCGTGGAAGGCGACAACCCGGCGTCGGGCTTCGCGGGCTGGCTGAAGTCGCCACGCTATTCGGACGGCTACTTCTGGCAGCGCAACCGCTTCGGGATGCTGATCGAAACGCATTCGTGGAAGGACTACGCGACCCGCGTGCGCATCACCCACGACGCGATCATCGCCCTGCTCGAGCAGGTGCGCGACCACGGCGCCGCGTGGCGCGCCGACGCCGATGCCGCCGCCGCGCGCGCGACGAAACTCGCGGGCACCACCGTGCCGCTCGACTGGAAGCCCACCGACAAGGTGCGCATGATCGATTTCCAGGGCTACGCCTACACCCGCACGCCGTCGGAGGTCTCCGGCGGGTCGTGGACGCAATACGACGAAACGAAACCGCAGGTGTGGCACCTGGCGATGCGCGACGAAATGGTGCCGGCGCACGTCGCGGTCGCGCCGGGCGCGGGCTACATCGTGCCCGCGGCGTGGGCGTCCGTCGTCGAGCCGCGGCTGCGCGCGCAGGGCATCGCGTATCGCCGCCTCGACGCCGCGCTGCCGGACGCCGCGGTGCAGGCCTGGCGCGCCGACAGCTTCGAGTTCGCGAAGCAGTCGTTCGAAGGCCACCAGCGCCTGTCCGCCGAGGGCGAGTGGAAGCCCGAAACGCGCGCGGTGCCCGCCGGCAGCCTGTTCGTGCCGATCGCGCAGCCGGAATCGCGGCTGCTGATGGGCCTGCTCGAGCCCGACGCGCCCGACTCGCTGCTGCAGTGGGGCTACTTCAACAACGCGTTCGAGCGGAAGGAGTACATGGAAGGCTACGTCGCCGAGGAAGTCGCGCGCGACATGCTGCGGGATCCGGCGGTCAAGGCCGAATTCGAGCAGCGCCTGCGCGAGGACAAGGCCTTCGCCGCGAGCCCGCGCCAGCGGCTGGACTTCTTCGCGCGGCGGCATCCGTCGTGGGACGGGCAGTACGGCGTGTATCCGGTGCTGCGCGTCGACGCGATGCCATGACGCCGGCGCCCGCGCCGCGCGTCAGTGGCGCTTGAAGTACTGGACCTCGCGCTCGTGCTTCTCGGCCTTCTCGCGGGTCGGGAAGGTGCCGAGGTTGCGGCGCTTGTGGGTCTTCGGGTCGAGCTTGCGGGAATAGAGGCGGTATTCGCCCGAGGCGAGCTTGCGGATCATGGCCGGGCTCCGTTGCGGAACCCTGCCCATGATGCACATCCGGCATGAAGCGGGCGTGGTCCGGCGGCCTTTGACGACTCGGCGGCTACATGTACTTCCAGTTGCGCTGCTTGCCTTCGGCCAGCCATTCGACGGCCTGGGCGATGCGGCGCTCGCGCGTGTCCTCGCGCTTCGCCTCGGCGATCCACTCGACGTACTCGCGCTGGTGGCTGGGCGGGAACGCCTTGAACGTCGCGGCCGCGGCCTTGTTCCGGCGCAGCGCGGCGGCGAATTCCGGCGTCGGCACCGGTGCCGGCTTCGCCGCGGGGGCCTTGCGTGCGGGCGCCGCCTTGATGCCTTGCGCGTTCAGCGCGGCGGCCTTCTTCACGTAGGCGACGAGCTGCTTCTTCGGCGGCAGGTCGCGCACGGTTTCGAGCCTGCCGAAGCTGCCCATGCCGACGCGCTCGACGCCCTCGCCCTTCGTCGCGTCGCCCATCACCAGCGCGTGCTTCCAGAATCCGAACGACGCGTGCGCCTTGAAGGCGGCCATGCCGCACAGGATGCCGCCGCCGGACATGAACGTGGGCATGCCCCACTTGATCGTTTCCTCGACGCCGGGGCAGGCCTCGTGGACCACGGCGCGCACGTGCTCGAGGATCGGCCGCGCGAACGGCGCCGCCTTCGCGATGTAGGCGTCCACGCGCGGATCGCGCTCGCCCATGCGGCCTCCGCCGGCGATGAAGGCGGCCAGCTTAGCGCGTCGAGGGCCGGACCCGGAACGCGAGGCTGATCCGCTCGCCGACCGGTTCGGTGGTCTTGGGGATGCCGTGCTCGTGGGTGTGCTGGGACGCGTGGCTCATGACCAGCAGGCTACCCGGTGCGAGGTCGATGCGCTGCACCTGCTTCACGGGCGGCTTGGCGCGGATGGTCATGCGCCGGGACGCGCCGAGCGACAGCAGCGCGATCGGATGGCCGGGGACGAGGCTGTGCAGCTTGTCGTTGTGCGGGGCGACGCTGTCGCGGCCGTCGCGGTAGAAGTTCAGGCCGACCGCGTTGAACGGGTGGCGGAGCGCCGGCCGGAGCGCCGCCGCCGCTTCCGCCAGCGCATCGGGCAGCGCCGGGTCGTCGAGCCACCACGTCGCGGTGAGCCGCGGCACGTCGACGACGCGGTCGTACATCGGGCGCCGCTGCGACTGCCATTCGATGCCGTCGCGCAGGGCCGCGAACCAGCGCGCGGCGACGCCGGGGGCGACGAAGCCGGGCTGGTAGACGATGCCTTCCTCGGCATCGGCGTGCAGGCGCTGCGGCTGGGCATCGGGCAGGTCGCCGAACATGTCGGCCACGCGCGGCGCCGCCTCGGCGACAGGACCGACGGCATAGGGCTCGAAGCTGCGGTTGCCGATGCGGCGCGCGTTCACCGGCACAGCCTGCCGCATCGGTGTCTCAACGCCTGCGCCGCGGCTCAGCCGTTGCTGAACGATTCAAGTTCTTCCCAGCGCGCGTAGCTCCTGTCGAGCTCGGACTGGATGCGTCCGAGCTCGATGCCGTG
>JBQCJF010000079.1:0-3204 GCA_051953015.1 Luteimonas sp. | reverse complement strand
GATCAACTCGTTGATCCGCCCTGCCAGGGCGCTTGGTTGATTGTGCGCGCAGTGCCGACGCGGTCAATCAGGCAAGTGCGCTTTCTCGTGTCGGAGTTTCCATCAAGCGAGGGGCAGGCTTCTTGCTGCCTAACGCTTAGTAGCGTCCTGGGGACGCGATATGGACGGGATATTCATCCCGCCGGGCGGGCGGGTCAAGGACAAATCCCACCCGGAAGTCGGCAAATCACCGAACTTCAACTCCGATGCGGTGGGGTAGCCTCTCCGTGCATATTTCAACGGATGGGCTCGGCATGGTGGATATTCAACGGGATGGGGTGGTAGCGCGGGAGGATGCGGAAGCGCGCAAGCCCCGCCTGCTGGAGCAGGTTCGCCGACGATTGCGGGCGAAACACTACAGCTTGCGCACGGAGCAGGCCTACGTGTTCTGGATCCGGCGGTTCATCATCGCCAGCGGGAAACGGCATCCGCGCCTGATGGGCGCGCCGGAGGTCGAAGCCTTCCTCTCGCACCTGGCCAACGACGGCAAGGTGTCGGCCAGCACCCAGAACCAGGCCTTGTCGGCGTTGCTGTTCCTGTACCGGCAGGTGCTCGGGATCGAGCTGCCCTGGATGGACAACGTCACGCGCGCGAAGCGGCCGCGTCGGCTGCCGGCGGTGCTGTCCGTCGCGGAGGTGCAGGACGTGCTGGCGCGGATGGAGGGCCGGCCCTGGCTCATCGCGAGCCTGCTGTACGGCACCGGGCTGCGCCTGATGGAGTGCCTGCGGCTGCGGGTCATGGACGTGGACTTCCGGCGCAACGAGATCCTGGTGCGCGCCGGCAAGGGCGGCAAGGACCGGCGGACGATGCTGCCGCGCTCGCTGGTCGAGCCCCTGCAGCGCGAGATCGAGCGGGCGCGTCTGCTGCACCAGGCGGACCTGGCCGCCGGCTTCGGCGCGGTGTCGCTGCCGCACGCGCTGGCCCGCAAGTATCCGTCGGCGCCGCGCGAGTTCGCCTGGCAGTACGTGTTCCCGTCGGTGCAGCGTTCGATCGATCCGCGCGACGGCGTCGAGCGCCGGCACCATTTCGACGACGGGATCCTGTCGCGTGCGCTGAAGTCGGCGTGCCGCAAGGCCGGGGTCGAGAAGCACGTGAGCGCGCACACGCTGCGGCACTCGTTCGCGACCCACCTGCTCGAGGCCGGCTACGACATCCGCACGATCCAGGAGCTGCTCGGCCACAAGGACGTGGCGACGACGCAGATCTACACGCATGTGCTCAACCGCGGCGGGCCGGGCGTGCTCAGCCCGCTCGACCGGCCCGGCGGCATGTGAGCGTCGCGCTCAGCCGGGCACGCCCAGCGACGCCGCGAACGCCTGCCATGCCGCCGTGCCCGACAGCCACAGCCGCAGCGGCCACGACAGCGCCACGAGCGCGAAGCCCCAGGCGAAGGCGGGATGCAGCCGCCGCTCGCGCCAGGTGTCCCAGGCGATGCAGGCGGCGCAGAACGCCAGCGTCTCGGCGAAATTGAGGATGATGTTGCCGTCGCCGTTGCCCGGGATCCGCGCGACCGCGGCGGTCAGCATGCCGGCGAACGCGAGCACCATGAGCCGCTTGTGGGTGTCGACCTTCCGGCGGTACAGGAACGCGGCCCCGACCAGGAGCGCGAACACCACCATGTCGCCGAGCGGCACGATCATGAACACGCGCGGCGGCGGCCCCGGCGAGTGGCCGAGGCGCGCGCCGACGATGGCGGTGGTCGTGCCGACGAGCACCACCAGTGCCGCGAGCGCCACGCCCGCGACGCCCAGGCGCCGGTGCAGCCGCACGTTGCCGGCGGCGACGAGCTGCGTCTGCACGATGAACAGCACGAACCACGCGGTCATGATCGTGCCGTGCGCGACCATCAGCAGCGACAGCGGCTTGGGCGAGGCGAACAGGAAGCGGAGGAAGAACGTGGGCGCGAAGCCGACGAGCACGATGGCCAGGGCCAGCAGCGCCGCCGTGCGGTAGAGGCGGGTGCGGGCGCGGCGCGGAACGTTGGCGGTGGTGGCGACCATGCGGCCTCCGGGCGGGTGCATTGCCGGTTTCAACGCCGACGGCCGCCGTGGGCGGCCATCCCCGAAGGGCGCTGCCCGGCGGTTGCCGCGCGGCCGGCGCCGCGCCTCAGTCCAGGAACTGCAGCTTCGCCAGCTCCGAATACAGGCCGCCCTGGGCCATCAGCGCGTCGTGGGTGCCTTCGGCGACGATGCGGCCGCGGTCCATCACCACGATCCGGTCGGCCTTGAGCACCGTGGCGAGGCGGTGCGCGATCACGAGGGTGGTCCGGCCTTCCATCAACCGCTCGAGCGCCTGCTGCACGGCGCGCTCGCTTTGCGCGTCGAGCGCGCTGGTGGCTTCGTCGAGCAGCAGCACGGGCGCGTCCTTGAGCAGCGCGCGGGCGATGGCGACGCGCTGCTGCTGGCCGCCGGACAGGCGCGCGCCGCGCTCGCCGAGTTCGCTGGCGAAGCCTTCGGGCAGCGCGTCGAGGAAGCCCTCGGCCTCGGCGGCGCGCGCGGCGGCGCGCACCGCGGCATCGTCGGCGTCGAGGCGGCCGTAGCGGATGTTGTCGGCCGCGCTGGCGGCGAAGATCGTCGGCGCCTGCGGCACCAGCGCGATCGCGTCGCGCAGCGCGGCGAGCGCGGCGTCGCGCACGTCCACGCCGTCCACCGCGATGCGGCCCGACTGCGGGTCGTGGAAGCGCAGCAGCAGCGCGAACACCGTGCTCTTGCCGGCGCCCGACGGCCCGACCAGGGCGACGGTCTCGCCGGGCGCCACGCGCAGGTCGAAGTGTTCGAGCGCGGGCAGGTCGGGACGCATCGGGTAGTGGAAGGTGACGTCGTCGAACGCCAGCGCGCCGCGTACGGGCGCGGGCAGCGCCACGGGCGAGGCGGGCGGCACCACGGCCGGCGCCTGCTCGAGCAGCTCGGCGATCCGGCCCATGCCGCCGGCGGCGCGCTGCAGCTCGTTCCAGACTTCGGCGAGCGCGCCCACCGAGCCGCCGCCGATCAGCGCGTACAGCACGAACTGCCCGAGCGTGCCGGCGCTCATGCGGCCGGCGGCGACGTCGTGCGCGCCCGACCAAAGCACCAGCGTGATCGCGCCGAAGATCAGCACGATGGCGAGCGCGGTGACGGCGGCCTGCGCGCCGATGCGCCCGCGCGCGGGGGCGACGGCGACGCGCCG
>JBQCJF010000078.1:0-9356 GCA_051953015.1 Luteimonas sp. | reverse complement strand
CCGTTGGCCCAGCGCGGCGAGTGCGGCATCGACAGCCCCTCGCACACGATCTCGTCGGTCTCGATGTCGATCACAACGCCACCGTCGTGGCGGCGGTCGCGCCAGCCGTCGACGGTGTCGCTCCTGCACACCGCGGTGACGGACTTTGGCCGGCCCTCGACCATCGCCAGCCCGTTCAGGTGGCAGCGGTCCTCGGGGGCCAGCTTGCTGATGAACTTCGGCTTCCAGATCGCCTTGAAGCTGTGGGTCTGGCTCAGCTCGGCCAGGCACGAGTACTTCGTGTTGACGAACACCACCTTGCCGTTGGACCGGATCCCCAGCTCGTGGATGTCCAGGTCGCCGATGGTCTGGGCGTTGCGCGGCACGTAGCACTTGTCGAACTGGCCGTGGATGACCTCGTTGGGGCGCAGCACGTTCTCGAAGCGCCACAGCTGGTACAGCCCGCCCAGGTAGATCCGCTGGGCGTTGCCGACCACGCCCATCGCGCGCTCGAAGATGCGCTCGAAGAACGAGACCCGGCCCTGCTTGTCGCTGCCGACCAGGTAGATCCGGCCGGTCTGGTAGGAGGAGACCGCCAGCGACAGCCGGTTGGACGACAGCCAGCCGGCGAGGCCGCGCGAGCAGGTCTTCTCGACCTTCATGCGGGTGATGTCGCGCGCCGCGGGCTGCGCCGGAGGCGCCGCGCCAGCGGCCTCGCCCGCGGGCGGCGCGGCCGCGGCGTCCGGCGCGGGCGGCGTCGCTTCCGCCCCCACCGTGTCCAGCCCGGTCTCCAGCTCGGCGCGGTCGCTGTGCACCTGCACGGGGTCCTTCTGGTCCTGCGTGTTGGTCACGCCATCACCAGGTGTAGCGGACGACGAGCTGCCCGCCGCGCGCGCTGTCGACGGCGCCGCCGTCGGACCAGTTGAAGCCCGCGGTCGCCGAGAACCCGCCCTTGTGGAGGCCGATGCCGAGTTCGGCGAGCGTGCTGGTGCCGTCCGAGGACGTGCTGCCGGTGAACGCGTCCGCGACGGTGAAGCCGGTCTCGCCGTCGAACTCGCGCACCGCGCTCAGCGCGCCGTACGGCGTCCACTGGAAGCCGCCGGTGCCGGCGAAGGTGCGGCTCACCGCCACGCCGACGCGGCCGCGCTCGGAGGTGCCGCCGTCGACGTCCATCTGCGTGAGGCTGCCCGCGAGCGGGCCGACGTTGTCGATCGTGGTGCGCGTGTACTGCGCCTGCGGGACGATGTCGACGCCGTAGGCCGACCAGCCGGTCAGTCCCGCCTCGATGTTGGTGGCGGTGGCGTTGCCGCTGGTTTCCAGCTCGCCGCTGGCCGAATCCAGGCGCGCGTCGAAGTCCATCCAGCGCTGCGACAGGTCGACGTAGAAGCGCGGCCCGTACCAGCTCGCGTAGACGCCGGCGCCGTGGAGCTTGAGGCGGTCGCTGCCTTCGCCACCGGTCAGGCGCTGCTTGCCGTCGGCATTGCCGCCGAGCACGCCGAGGTGGAAGCCGTTGCCGACCGCGAAGTCCATGCCGAACTCGGTGCCGCTGTTCTCCTGCTCGAAGCCGAAGTCGGCGCCGCTGCCGAAGCCGCTGGCCGCGGGATCGAGGTTGCCCTTGTCGGTGAAGTAGCGGACCCACGGAGAGATGCCGGCCTGGCCGTCCTCGAGCGGATACAGGACGCCGGTGCGCTGGCGCAGGGTACCGATCGTGCTGTTGACCAGGCTCTGCGCGCCCTGCGCGACCGAGGCCGCGAGCACGCCGGTGTCGTTGAGGCCGGTCACCTCGACGCTCGCCAGCACCGTGGTCACGCCGTCCGCCTGCGCCGTCCCGACCGAGACGTCGTAGGTCAGGAAGTTGCGCGGATCGTAGTTCAGCACCTGGCCGCCGGTGAACGCGTTCGCCGCGACGTTGCCGGTGACCGCGACCACCGGCGCCATCTCGCTGCTGGTCTCCGTCGGAATGCCGTCGATGCTGACGTTGATGGCCTGGGTGGTGCCGTCGACGACGTTGCCGTCGACGTAAAGCAGGTCGCTCGTGCCGTTGAGCACGCTCAGGTCGACGTTGATCGCGCCGTCGCCGCCGAGGTCGCCGAGGATCACCAGCATGTCGTCCGGCGCGCCGTCGACGAAGCTGATCACCCCGTCGTTGACCAGCGGCGAGGCCGGGCCGGTACCCATGTCGATCACGCCGAAGTCGCTGGTCAGGATCGTGCCGTCGTTCTGGAAGCTGTTGCCGTAGGCGCCGCTGGCGCCCAGGAAGATGCCGCCGTACGCGAGGTGGATGGTGCCGCCGGCGCCGTTCTCGATGGCGTCGTCGCCACCGCCGAAGTCGGTGGTGCCGTTGGCGACGTGCCACGTGCCGCCCTGCCCGTTCGCGAACAGGTCGTCGCCGTCGAAGGTGACGATCGCGCCGTAGATGTCGCCGGTGTTGAGGATCGCGTTCGCGCCGGGGCTGCCGACCACCGCGATCGACCCCGCCGAGGAGGTGTCGGTCGCGATCGTGCCGCTGTTGTCGAGCGTCGCGGTGCCGGCCACCGAGTACATCTGGACCGCGACCGCCTGGTCGGGATGGCTCGCCGTGATCGTGCCGGAGTTCTCGACCAGCACGTCGTAGTAGGACTGCGCGAACACGCCGATCGCAAGGCCGCCCTCGTCCGCGGAGGCCGAGATGTCGCCGCTGTTGGACACCGTCGCGCCGTACAGGCCGATCGCCGCCGCGCCGATCGAGACGCCGCTGGCATGGGTCTCGATGGAACCGGAGTTGTCGATGGCGGCATACAGGGCGCCGTCGGCATACGCGCCGTAGGCGGCGTAGTAGCCCGTCATCGTCACATCGCCCGAGTTGTCGATGCCCGAGTAGGCGCCACGGGCGAGGATGCCGTAGGCGGTGCCGTAGGTGGATGTGCTGTCGACGTCGCCGCTGCTGGAGATGGCGGCGGTACCGGCGCTGGCGCGCGCGAACGCGCCGACCGAGGTGCCATAGACGGACGAAGCCAGGACCTGGTCGCTGTTGTCCACGGTCACGTCGCCGCCGGTGCTCGTCGCGAAGATCGCGGCGGAGAGGCCGGTGAGGCCTTCCGACTCCGCGGAACCGCTGCTGTCGATCGTGATGTCGCCCGTCGTGGTCGAGGCGAAGATGCCCAGCGACTGCAGCCCGCCGGCGGCGAACACGTCGCCGCTGTTGTCGATGGCGATGTCGCCCTCGCCGGCGCTCGCGTGCATGCCGAACGCGTAGCCCAGGTAGGTGCCGCTGTAGTACGCGGCGATCTCGCCGCTGTTGTCGATCGACACGTCGCCGCCGCCGGAGGACGCGCGGACGCCGTAGGAGACCCACGCGTTGGCGTAGACGCCGCCGGAATTGGACAGCGCCGCGCCGGTCATGCCGGCCACTTCCATGCCCACGCCGATGTACGGGCTGTAGGCGTAGATGAAGCCGCTGTTGTCCGCGCCCGCGCCGCCGTTCTGCGAGGCGGAGACGACGCCGTAGGCGCTGTAGTACGGATACGCCGTGTTGATCGACTGGATGTCGCCGGAGTTGGTGACGCTCGCGTCGCCGTTGAACGCCAGGGCGATGGCGCCGTAGGCCATGCCGCCGGAGTACGCGAACAGGCTGCCGGAGTTGTCGATCGTCGCGTCGCCGTCGGCCGTGGCGACCAGGCCCGCGGCCGAACCGCCGAACGACAGCGCCGCCGCGACCACGTCCCCGCTGTTGGACACGCTCGCCGAGCCGCCGGTGCCGAGCGAGCGCGCTTCCGCGCCGCTGCTGGCCGCGAAGCTGATCGCCTGGAGCACGCCGGAATTCTCGATCGCGACCTCGGCGCCGTCGCCGCCCGAGACGCCGAAGAGCGCCAGCGCGTAGCTGCTGGAATAGGTGTTGCCGTAGTCGTCGACCGACAGGTAGCCGGCGTAGACGCCGCCGGAATTGCCGATCTGGACGCCGCCCGAGGCATGCGCGTAGATGCCGGTCGCATCCTCGTAGCCGCGCACGTAGATCGTGCCCGCGTTGTCGACGGCCGCGCCGCCGGCGCCGCCGCCGGCGTAGATGCCGAAGCCTTCGCCCGCGCCGAGGGTCTGCACCGTGATGTCGCCGGCGTTGGTCACCGACACCGCGTCGGCGGCCTGGGCCTCGATGCCCGCGGCCCAGCCGTTGCCCACGGCGGTGATCGAGCCGGTGTTCGCCACGTCCGCGTTCGCGCCGTAGGCGAAGATGCCGTCGGCGAGGCCGTAGGGCGCGATCGCGGTCACGTCGCCGTCGTTGGAGACGGCCACGTCGCCGGTGCCGGAGTAGGCGTAGACGCCGATCGCGTCCACGAGCACGCTGCCGGCGAACACGTCGCCGCCGTTCGCGACCGACACGTCGCCGCTGCCGCTGGTGGCGTTGATGCCGCGGGCCACGCCGTAGGCGATCGCGTCGATCGAACCGCTGCCGGAGACCGTCACGAGCTCGTCGCCGTAGACGTTGATGCCGGCGGCGGCGTAGAAGCCGTAGGCCGCGATCGCGCCGTCGTTCACGACGGATGCGTTGACGCCCGAGCCGAGCACGCCATAGGCGTAGCCATAGGCCGAATACGCCGTGATCGCGCCGCCTTCGGCGTTGGCCACCGCGATGTCGCCGTAGTCCGCGCGGGCGAACACGCCCGCGGCGGTGCCGTCGTAGCTGAGGGCGGTGATCGAGCCGCTGTTGGCGACGGCGGCGCTGCCCTGCGCGGCGCGGGCGAAGACGCCGACCGACTGGCTGCTGACGCTGGTGTAGACGTCGCCGGAATTGTCGACCGAAATGTCGCCGGCGGTGCTGAGCGCGAGGATGCCCCAGGCCTTGCCCGCGAAGTAGGCGCCGGAATAGACGGCGTCGATGGAGCCGCTGTTCTCGACCGAGACGTCGCCCGCGCCCGAGTTGGCGCGGATGCCGTAGGCGTACCACGCGTCGACGGAAACGTCGCCGTCGTTCGCGACCGTCGTGCCGGTCATGCCGCTGGCGTCGATGCCGGTGCCGATGTACTTGCTGGAAACGTCGATGCTGCCGCTGTTGCCGGCGTAGGCGCCGCCGTTCTGCGACGACGAGACGATGCCGGTCGCGGCGTAGTACAGGATCGCGGTGTTCGACACGGCGATGTCGCCGGAGTTGGTCACCGACGCCTCGCCGTTGAACGACAGCGCCATGGCGCCGTAGGCCGAGCCCGAGGCGATCGCGGTGATGCCGCCGCTGTTGTCCACGGTCGCGTCGCCGTCGGCCGAGGCCACGATGCCGGTCGAGCCCGAGGCGTACTTGTAGTAGGAGTTCGCGTAGACGTCGCCGCTGTTGCTGACGCTGGCGGTGCCGCCGGCGCCGGTGGCCAGGGCCTCGATGCCGGTGGCGCCCGCGTAGCCGTTGACGACGACGTTGCCGGCGTTGTCCACCGAGACGTTGCCGTCCAGGCCGCCGCTGGCGGCATGCACGCCGGTGGCGTACAGGCTGGTGTAGAGGCCGCCGGCGGTGACGGTGCCGGCGTTCTCGACCATGGCGTCGCCGCCGGACTGCACGAACACGCCGTTGGCGTAGTAGCCCTGGGCGTCGACGGTGCCGCCGTTGGCGACGGTGACGTCCTCGCCGGTGGCGTAGATGCCGAAGGCGTAGCCGCCGGCCGCGTAGGCGTAGGCGGTGATCGCGCCGTCGTTGGACACGTTCGTCGTGCCGGCGCCCTGCGCCTCGATGCCCGCCGCCCAGCCGTAGCCGTTGGCGTCGATCGCGCCGCCGACGTTGGAGACGTCGACGTTGTCGCCCGAGGCGAAGATGCCGTCGGCCAGGCCGTCGTAGGAGTAGGCGGACACCGTGCCACCGTTGGTCACGGTGACGTCGCCGCCGTCGGAGTAGGCGTAGATGCCGATGATCTGGCCCGCGCCGTAGGCGTCGATGGCGCCGTCGTTCGAGACGTCGATGTCCCCGCTGCCCGACGCATGGATGCCGTCGGCGGCGTACGCGGTGATGTCGGCCGCGCTGGAGACGCCGATGTTCCCCGCCCAGTCGGCGAGGATGCCGGGGTTGCCGGCGGGGGGAGCGATGCTGCTCGGCGCCTCGTCGCCGACGACGAGGGTGAGGTCGTCGACCGCGAAGTTCAGGGTGTCGTTGAAGTCGCCGTTGCAGCGGATGGTGTTGTCGGCCGGAGCCGTGCAGTCGCCGGCCAGCGCCGGGCCGCTGCCCGCCAGGGCGAGCATCGCGGCCGAGGCGGCGAGCGCGCTGCGCACCGCGCGCGTGACCGGTGAGACCTTCATCTTGCGTTTGCGGGCCGCGCCAGCGATCGCCCCATTCACAATACGGCTTCCCTTCACGGCGCTTCCCCTTTCATCCCCGATGAACGGCCTTTATGCCTTCCGGCGTGCGCGGGTGTCAATCCGGAATCCGGCACCCGCGCCGCGCCATCGCGCGATGTATCCGTTTTCCTCGCGCATCCCACGCATAATCGGCGCAGGGAGGGGGCATGCACGGTAGCGGACTGGAACTCGCGCTGGTTTTCCTGCTGGCGGCCGTGATCGCGGTGCCGGCGTTCAAGCGTTTCGGGCTCGGGGCGGTGCTCGGCTACCTCGCGGCAGGCGTCGCGCTCGGGCCGCATGCGCTGCGCGTGGTCGCCGACGCGGACCCGGTGCTGGCGGCGAGCGAGATCGGCGTGGTGATGCTGCTGTTCGTGATCGGGCTGGAGCTGTCGCCGGCGCGCCTGCGGGTGATGCGGCGGCCGGTATTCGGTGCCGGCGGCGCGCAGGTGCTGGCGAGCGGCCTGGCGCTGGGCGCGATCGCGCTGGCGATGGGGATCGGCTGGCGCGCCGCGATCGTCGTCGGTTTCGGGCTCGCGTTCTCCTCCACCGCGGTCGGCCTGCAGCTGCTGTCCGAGCGCAAGGCGCTGAATGGGGACTACGGGCGGCTGGCGTTCGCGATCCTGCTGTTCCAGGACCTGGCGGCGATCCCGCTGCTGGCGGCGATCCCGCTGCTCGGCCACGTCGCCGCGGCCGGCGCCGGCGATGCGCAAACGCCGTGGTGGACGGTGCTGCGCGCGCTCGCGGCGATCGCCGCCCTGGTGTTCGGCGGGCGGGTGCTGCTGCGCCATGTGTTCCGCATCGTCGCGCGCACGCGCATGCCCGAGGTGTTCACCGCGACCGCGCTGCTGGTGGTGCTCGGCAGCGCCTGGCTGATGCAGCTCGCGGGGCTGAGCATGGGCCTGGGCGCGTTCCTCGCCGGCGTGCTGCTGGCCGATTCGGAGTTCCGGCACGAGCTCGAGGCGCAGATCCAGCCGTTCGAGGGCCTGCTGCTCGGGCTGTTCTTCATGGCCGTCGGCATGAGCATCGACCTCGGCCGCGTGGTCGCGGAACCGGGCGCGATCGCGCTGGGCGTGCTCGCGCTGGTCGCGGTGAAGTTCGCGATCCTGTTCGCCGTGGGCCTGCGCCCGGGACGGCTGGCGCCGCGCGAGGCGCTGCTGCTGGGCAGCGTGCTGGCGCTGGGCGGCGAATTCGCGTTCGTGGTGTTCGGTGAAGCGGAGAAAGCCACGGTGATGGACGCCGTGCTCCACGACCGCCTGGTCGCGATCGTCGGCGTCTCGATGGCGCTGACGCCGCTGCTGCTGATCGCGATGGCGCGGCTGCTCGGCGACGCCGCCGCGCGGCGGCCGCCGCGTCCGTTCGACGACATCCCGGACACGCACCCGCAGGTGCTCGTCGCCGGCTTCGGCCGCTTCGGCCAGGTCGTGGCGCGCCTCCTGGCGGCGCAGCGCGTGCCGTTCGTGGCGATCGAGCACAGCCCGGAGCAGGTGGACTTCGTGCGCCGCTTCGGCAGCCAGATCTACTACGGCGATCCGGCGCAGCCTGCGCTGCTGCGCGCGGCGGGCGCCGGCGGCGTGCGCGTGTTCGTGGTCGCGGTGGACGAGGTGGAGGCCAACCTCGACGTGGTGCGCACGGTGCGCCGGCTGTATCCGGAGGCGACGGTGTTCGCCCGCGCCCGCAACCGCCGGCACGCGTGGGAGCTGATGGACCTCGGCGTGGAAGTCGTGCGCGAGACCTTCCACTCCAGCCTGAAGATGGGCGAGCGCGTACTGGTCGCGCTGGGCGAGCGCGAGGACGTCGCCGCGCGCCGCGCCGAGCGCTTCCGCGAGCACGACGAAGCGCTGCTGCGCGCGCAGCACCAGGTGTACGACGACGAGGTCGCGCTGATCCAGACCTCGCAGGAGGCGCGGCGCGACCTCGAGGAGCTGTTCGCGGCCGATCGCGGCGAGGGCGTGCTGGGCGGGATGGTCGAGAAGCGCGACGCGTCCGCGTAGCCGGCCCTACGAAGTCGGCGGCGGGCGCAGGAAACGGGCGAGCGAGGCGGCGCCGGGCTGCGCGGGTGCATATTCGCCCGCGACGTCGACGAAGCCGCGCATGACCGCGACTTCGCGCGGCGTGCGGTTCAGGCCGTCGCGCAGGCCCGGGTCGCAGCCGGCGCGGAGCAGGCGCTGGGTCACGCGCAGGAGCCCGTGCAGCGCGGCGAGGTGCAGCGGCCCGAAGCCGCGCTGGTCCTGCACGTCGAGCGCGACCTCCTCGTCGAGCAGGCGTTCGAGCGCGGTCAGCACCACGTCCTCGTCGCAGGCCGTGCCCGGCTCGGCGCGCGAGCCGAGCAGCAGGAGCAACGGCGTCACCTGCCCGGCCGCGCGCGCGTCGGGTTCGGCGCCGGCGAGCAGCAGCGTGTCGAGCAGCGCCAGCACGCGCGGCTTCTCGCGCGCGGTGAACGCGAACAGCACCGCGCAGTGCAGCGGCGTGAGGCCCTGCGCGTCGCTGGCATGCACGTCCGCGCCGGACTGCAGCAGCCGCGCTGCGAGGTCCGGCAGGCCCAGCGCGGCGGCGAGCATCAGCACGGTGACTTCGCCGGGCAGGCGCTGCTCGAGGCCGGCGCCCGCGGCGAGCAGGCGGTCGACGATCGCGGCATGGCGCATGCTGACCGCGGCCGACAGCGGCGTCGCGCCGGTTTGCGCGGCGATGCGCGGGTCGGCGCCGCGATCGAGCAGCAGCTCGACGCATTCGCGATGGCCGCCGCCGGCGGCGCGCAGCAGCGCGGTGCAGCCCTGCGCGTCGGTGGCGTCGATGGCGAAGCCGAGGTCCAGCAGGCGGCGCACCGCGCCGGCGTCGCCGACGATCGCGGCCGCGGGCAGGTCGGAGGCCTGCAGCGCGCGGCGCGGCAGCGGCCAGCCGTGCCATTCGAGCCAGTCGACGAGGTCGCGCCTGCCGCTGGACAGGGCGACGCCGAGCGGCGTCTGCCCATCGGGCGCGCGCGCGTCGGGCGCGGCGCCGTGGCGCACGAGCAGCTTCAACGCGGGTTCGCGGCCGAGCGCCGCGGCCAGGTGCAGCGGGCTCATGCCGTGCGCGTCGCGCGCGGCGGTGTC
>JBQCJF010000077.1:0-22492 GCA_051953015.1 Luteimonas sp. | reverse complement strand
GGCGGGGCGGGGCGCGCGGCCGCCCCCCCCCCCCCCGCGGGCGGGGCGGGCCCCCCCCCGCGCCCCCCCCCCCCCCGCCCGTGTCGAGACTCAGTGTCGCTGGTCGAAGAGGCGGGTGAGCCGGTCCTTGGCCGCGAGCTTCTCGCGCTTCATCTGGGACAGGGTGGCGTCGTCCACGGCGAGGACCCCGAGCTCGGCGTCCAGCACCTGCTTGTCCAGCTGCTTGTGGCGCTGGTACAGCTGCTTGAACTCGGGGTTGTGCATCAGTGCTTCGACTTCCGCCTGCGGTTGCCCTTCGAACATGGAATCCTCCTGCAGAAACTTACCGCTGTAGAAACGCGCTGCGCAGGGACGTGCTTCCCGGGGACATGCGTCCCGAAAACAGGAACGCCCCGACCTTGCGGTTCGGGGCGTTCGTCCTTGCGGCCGCCAGGCCCGGGACCACATCGCCTCCCTCGGGACGACCCGCGGGCATCAGGCGGTTGGCGGCCTGGCTCGCGGCGACGTGTTCCCGGTCATCGAAGGCGTGGATCATGGGCTTGGCTCGATGGCCCGGATGGGATCGGTTTCGCCATCCGGTAACCCGACCCTACTCCTGCCCTCCGGGTCCGGCAAGCGGGAAATCGCAAGCTACTGATTCGGCGCCGGATCCGCCGCGGCGCCAGCCGCCGTTTGCGCGGACTTTCACATAACTTAATGATTTCACTTGTTTTTCTTCGGCCGGGCCGGCGGGGCGTCGTCCTTCGCGGCCTGCTGGGCTTCCAGCAGCTCGGCCTCCTGGCGCGCCAGCTCCGCGTCGCGTTCGCGCGCGGCCTTGAGCTTGGCGGCCTGCTCGCCGCCGACGTCCAGGATCACGTCCTCGGCCTGCTGCCGGGCCGCCGCCTCGGCCTCGGCCGCCGCGCGCAGGCGCTCGGCCTCCTCGGCCGGGATCTGCGCCTGCAGCCGAAGCCGCTCGGCTTCCTGGCGCGCGCGGTCGGCGTCGCGCCGGCTCGCCTCGAGCAGCAGGTCGCTGCGGACCTGGTCCAGGCGCGTGACCTCGCGCTGCACGAGCTCGGTGTGCGCCGCGAGCTCGGCGATCGAGACGCGGCGCGCGGCCAGGACCAGCGCGGTCGGGCGATCGCGCTGCCGCGCCGCGGCCAGCGCCTGTACCGCCTGCTGCGCGCGCAGGCGCTCGTAGGCGCCGGTACCGGCGAACCGCGGGTCCGTTTCCAGCGCCTGCAGGCGCAAGCCGGGATCCATCACCTGCCCGTCCGGTACCGGCGGGACGGGCGCGGCGGCGGCGTCGTCGACCTGGAGCTGCGCGCGCAGGCGCGCGATTTCGTCGCGGCGCTGCGCGTAATCGTTGTCGAGCGCGGTGGCGCGGCTCCGCGCGCGCGCGAGGTCGCCGCCCGCGGCCGCCACCAGGGCGGCGGTGCGCGCGGTCGCGTCGTCGCCCGCGGCCATGGCCGCCTGCGCCTGCTGCAGTTCCGCCTGCGCGCTGTCGAAGTCGTCGGGCGCGTACTGGGCGGCGTCGGCGTCGCCCGCGGCGGCGACGGCCTGCTGCGCGGCGGCCAGCTCGGCGGTCGGCGGCGGCAGGGTGGCGCATGCGGCGAGCGCGAGCGCGGACAGCAGCGCGGCGGCCCGCGCGAGCGGCGCCAGCCGGCGATGACGCCGTTCCCGGGAGTGTGCGAAGCTTCGGTTCATGTCCGTGCCCGGTGGGGATGCGGCTCGATTCTCGCCAGCTGGCGCGTCTTCCGCAACGATCGCGCGCCCCGGCGGGACATACGGGAACAGAACAGGGGGTTCCGATGGATATCAGCTACTTCCTCAAGCTGATGGTGGAAAAGAACGCGTCGGACATGTTCCTGACCGCGGAAGCGCCCGTATACATCAAGGTCGAGGGCCGGATGTACCCCCTCGGCAACGCCGGCCTGCCGCCGGGCATGGTCAAGAAGATCGCCTATTCGCTGATGGACGAGGGCCAGGTGCCGGCGTTCGAGCGCGACCTGGAGATGAACATGGCGATCGCGCTGCCGGACAAGACCCGGTTCCGCGTGAACGTGTTCAAGCAGCGCGGCGAGGTCGGCATGGTGATCCGCGCGATCCGCAGCGCGATCCCCTCGATCGAGGAACTGCAGCTGCCGCAGGTGCTGAAGCAGATCATCATGGCGCCGCGCGGCCTCGTGCTGCTGGTCGGTTCCACGGGCTCCGGCAAGTCGACGACGCTCGCGTCGATGATCGACTACCGCAACAGCACGTCGCCCGGCCACATCCTCACCATCGAGGATCCGATCGAGTACCTGCACAGGCACAAGCAGTCGATCGTGAACCAGCGCGAGGTGGGCATGGACACCCACACCTTCCACAACGCGCTGAAGAACGCGATGCGCGAGGCGCCGGACGTCATCCTGATCGGCGAGATCCTCGACCAGACCACGATGGAGGCGGCGATCGCCTTCGCCGAGACCGGCCACCTGTGCCTGGCGACGCTGCACTCCAACAACGCCGACCAGACGATCGAGCGCATCCTCAACTTCTTCGAGGAAGGCGCGCACAAGAACGTGCTGATGAACCTCGCGCTGAACCTGAAGGCGGTGGTGTCGCAGCGCCTGGTCGTCGGCACCGACGGCCGGCGCGTGCCCGCCGCCGAAGTGCTGATCAACACGCCGGTGATCCGCGACATGCTGCGCCGCGGCCAGGTGCACGAGCTCAAGCAGGCGATGGAAGAATCGCTGGAGCCGGGCATGGAGACGTTCGACCAGTGCCTGTTCCGCCTGTACAAGGAAGGCAAGGTCGCGATGGAGGAGGCGCTGCGCGCCGCCGATTCGCGCGAGGGCCTGGCGCTGAAGTTCCGGCTGTCCGAGGGCACGACCGGCGAGCACGATCCCTACGCGGACGTGTTCAACGGCTGAAAAAGCGTTTGCCACAGATTCCACAGATTTAAAAGGATTTGTTCCAGGGCACCCAAGGCGCCACGAACAAATCCTTTTAAATCTGTGGAATCTGTGGCTGAAAAGCTTTTCGGCTTCTTACGTTTGCGGGGCGTCGGGCTGGTTTTCGGGGCGGGCGGCGTCGAATTCCGGCAACGCCAGGCACGCCTGCTCGACGCGGGCGATCGTCGGGTACGCGGCGACGTCGATGCCGAAGCGGCGCGCGTTGTAGGCCTGCGGCACCAGGCAGCAGTCGGCCATGGTCGGCGTGTCGCCGTCGCAGAAGCGGCCGGTCGACGGGTGCTGGTGCAGCATGGCTTCCAGCGCGGCGAACCCGGTCTCGATCCAGTGGCGCGACCACACGTCGCGCTCGGCCTGCGGCACGCCCCACTCGCGGTCGAAGTACTGCAGCACGCGCAGGTTGCCCAGCGGATGGATGTCGCAGGCGACCACCTGCGAGAGCGCGCGCACCCGCTGGCGGTCGCGCGCCGTGGCCGGCAGCAGCGAAGGCTCGGGCCACATCTCGTCGAGGTATTCGAGGATCGACATCGACTGCCGCAGCATGCGCTGGCCGTGCTGCAGCACCGGCACCAGCTCCTGCGGGTTCGCCTCGCGGAAGGACTCCGCGTGCTGTTCCCCGCCGTCGCGCAGCAGGTGCACCGGCATGATGTCGTAGGCCAGGCCCTTCAGGTTGAGGCCGATGCGCACGCGATAGGCCGCGCTCGATCGCCAGTACGAGAACAGGACCAGCTTGTCCATCGACTCTCCTCGTCGGCGCGCGTTCGGGGCGCCTGCGTTCAGGGGGCTTGCTGCCGTTCGATGCGCTGCTCGATCGCGCCGAAGATGCTGTTGCCGGCGCGGTCGAGCATCTCGATCCGGACCAGGTCGCCGAACGACATGAACGGCGTCACCGGCTTGCCGGTTTCCAGCGCCTCGACCGTGCGCCTCTCGGCGAAGCACGACGCGCCGAGGCTCGTGTCCTCGTTGGCGATGGTGCCCGAGCCGACGATCGTGCCCGCCGACAGCGGCCGCGTCTTCGCCGCGTGCGCCACCAGCTGGGCGAAGTCGAACTGCATGTCGACGCCGGCTTCGGGCGCGCCGAACCATTCGCCGTTGATGTGCGTCAGCAGCGGCAGGTGCAGCTTGTTGCCGCGCCACGCGTCGCCCAGCTCGTCGGGTGTCACGAACACCGGCGACAGCGTCGAACGCGGCTTGGACTGCAGGAAGCCGAAGCCCTTCGCCAGTTCCGGCGGGATCAGGTTGCGCAGCGAGACGTCGTTGACCAGGCCGACGAGCTGGATGTGCGACGCGGCCTGTTCCGGCGTGGCCGCCATCGGCACGTCGTCGGTGACGACCACGATCTCCGCCTCGAGGTCGATGCCGTAAGCCTCGTCGACCACGCGCACCGGATCGCGCGGGCCGTTGAAGCCGGCGCTCGTGGCCTGGTACATCAGCGGGTCGGTGTAGAAGCTCTCCGGCACCTCGGCGCCGCGCGCGCGGCGCACGCGCGCCACGTGCGGCAGGTAGGCGCTGCCGTCGACGAATTCGTAGGCGCGCGGCAGCGGCGCGGCCAGCGCCTGCATGTCCACGTCGAACGCGCCGTCGGCGCTGCCATCCTCGAGCGCGCCGGCCAGCGCGGCCAGGCGCGGCGCGGCGTTCTCCCAGTCCTCCAGCGCGCGCTGCAGGGTCGGGGCGATGCCGGTGGCGCGCACCGCGCGCGCGAGGTCGCGCGAGACCACGACCAGGGTGCCGTCGCGACCGCCTTCCTTGAGACTTCCGAGCTTCATCGAATTCCTCCGTTCAGCCCGGGATTGTAGCGTCGTCGCCCTGGAAGCCGCCGGCGCGGAAGGTCAGCACCAGCGTGTCGCGATGCGCCGGCGCGGCGGCCTCGCCGTCCTCCGGCGGATGTTCCGGCGTGATCGGCGTGGATTCGTGGATCACGCGGGCGTCGTCCAGCAGCAACAGGGACCATGGACGGGTCAACGTGAAACGCTGCCCTTCGGGGCCGCCCGCGGCGAACACGCGGGTCTCGCCGCCCTTGATGCCCGCGCGCGCGACCAGGAACACGGCGACGAAGTCGACGCCGTCGCGATGCGCGCCTTCGGGCGTCGGCCGGCCGATGCCGCCGGCGGTGTCGATGCGGAACTGGTGCGCCTCGACGAACCAGCGCGGCTCGTCGCGCAGCCGCGAGCACAGGCCGGCCAGGCCCGACAGCAGCGCGTTCCAGGCGGGCGTCGCGGCGACGGCGGGCGACACCGGCTCGAACCAGCGCTGCATGCCGCCGTGGAGCGCGTTGTAGTCGAGCGATTGCCAGTGCGCGCGGCGCGGCGCCGCTTCGACGCCGTCGGCGCCGACGACGTAGCAGGCGTGCCGGCGCCGCCGGTAGTGGCCGCCGTCGCGCAGGTAGGTGTCCGGCGGCAGGTCGTCCCACGACGGCGCGAGGGCCGCGAGGTCGGCGACGCGCATGCCGCACAGCGCGGCGGCGGATTCGGGCTCGAGGACGGCGTAGCCGTGGCCGCGCAGCTGCGACAGCAACGCGGCGGGCGGCGTGTAGGGCGGCGGGAACATCGGCGGGTGGCGGCGCGTGTGGGGGCAGCGGCCATTGTCGCGCCTGCCGGCGCCACGTGCGCGCCGCGTGCGGCCGCGCGCCGGACAAAAAAGAAGCCCGCCTTGCGGGCGGGCTTCTTCGGGTCTGGCAGCCCCGGATGGATTCGAACCACCGAATGCCTGAGTCAGAGTCAGGTGCCTTACCGCTTGGCGACGGGGCTATGAGGCGGGATTGTAGCGCCCGAGCCAGGCTCGGGCGACCCAATCGATTAACGCTTGGAGAACTGGGTGGCGCGGCGGGCCTTGTGCAGGCCGACCTTCTTGCGCTCGACCTCGCGCGCGTCGCGGGTCATGAACCCGGCCTTGCGCAGCTCGGTCTTCAGCGACTCGTCGTACTCGACCAGCGCGCGGGCGATGCCGAGGCGGATCGCGCCGGCCTGGCCGGTGGTGCCGCCGCCCTCGACCGTGACCTTGACGTCGAACTTGTCCGTCGACTGGGTCAGCTCGAGCGGCTGGCGCACGATCATGCGCGCCGTTTCGCGGCCGAAGAAGTCCTCGATCGAACGGTCGTTGATGGTGATGGCGCCGCTGCCCTTGCGCAGGAACACGCGCGCGGTGGAGGACTTGCGACGGCCGGTGCCGTAATTCTGCTGGGTTGCCATGTGGTTACCTTAGATCTCGAGCGGCTGCGGCTGCTGGGCGGCGTGCGGGTGCTCGGCACCCTTGTACACCTTGAGCTTGCGGTACATCGCGCGGCCGAGCGGGTTCTTCGGCAGCATGCCCTTCACCGCGATCTCGATCACGCGCTCCGGGTGGCGCTCCAGCGCCTGGGCGAGGTTCTCGGACTTCAGGTTGCCGATGTAGCCGGTGAACCGGTGGTACATCTTGTCCTGCAGCTTCTTGCCGGTGACCGCGACCTTCTCGGCGTTGATCACGACGATGTAGTCGCCGGTGTCGACGTGCGGGGTGAACACGGGCTTGTGCTTGCCGCGCAGGCGGCGGGCGAGCTCGGAGGCGAGGCGGCCCAGGGTCTTGCCCTCGGCATCGACGAGATACCAGTCGCGCTGGACGGTCTCGTTCTTGGCGCTGAAAGTCTTCATGGCGGTCTGCTATGGATACCTTGTCGGGCTGGTTGCGGAGGCCGGGGCCGCCGGAACGTCGCCACGCGTTGTGGGAACACAAGAGGCGGAATGATAGCGGGGACCGCGCCCGCGGGCAACCCGGCTTAGACTTTGCCGGTGAACGCGCCCGCCGGCCCCCTGCCCCCCGACCCCCTGGTGGCCCTGGCCGACCGCTGCGTCCAGTGCGGGCTTTGCCTCCCCGCGTGCCCCACCTACCGGCTCGACCGGCTGGAGCCGGAGTCCCCGCGCGGCCGGATCGCGCTGGCCCGGGGCTGGGCCCTGGATCTGGTGGCGCCGGACCCCGCCGGCGAAGCCCACCTGGACCAGTGCCTGGGCTGCCGCAGCTGCGAAGCGGTCTGCCCGGCGGGCGTGGAATACGGCGCGCTGCTCGTCGCGGCCAGGTCGGCGCAGCGCGCGCGCCGCGCGCCGGGGCTGCGACAGCGGACGCTCGAAATCCTGGCGGCGCGGCCGCGGATGCTGGCGATCGCGCTGGGGACCTATCGCGCACTCCACCCGCTGCTGCCCCGGGCCTGGCGTGCGCTGCCCCGGCCACCGAGGATCCGCGCCGGTGTCTGGCCGGTGGCTCCGGCGGCCGCGCTGCCGCCGCCCGCCGGTGAGGTCGCACTGTTCCGGGGTTGTGTCGCCGGCCCTTACGAAGCCGGCCTGCGCGCCGCCACCGCGCGCCTGTGCGCGGCGGTCGGCATCGGGCTCGCCGAGCCGGCGGGCCAGGGCTGCTGCGGCACCCTGCACGCGCACGCCGGCGACGTCGCCGCGGCCGGCCGGCTCGCGGCGCGCAACCGCGACGCGTTCGCCGGCGCGGCGCAGGTGCTCACGCTCGCCAGCGGCTGCCACGAAGCCGTCGCCGCCGCGATGCCGGCGGGCGCGCGCGCAGCGGATGCGATCGCCTTCCTCGCCGGGTGCGCCGGCGGGCTGCGATTCCGCGAATGCCGCGAGCGGGTCGCGCTGCACGTGCCGTGCACGCAGCGCAACGTCGTGCGCAGCGACGGCGCGATGCGGGTCCTGCTAGCGCGCGTGCCGGGCCTGGACATCGTCGAGCTCGACGCGGGCTTCGGCTGCTGCGGCGCCGCCGGCACGCAGATGGCGACCGACCCGGCGCGCGCGGCGCGGTTCCGCGCGCCGCTGCTGGCACAGCTGGCGGCCAGCGGCGCGACGCGGCTGCTCAGCGCCAACATCGGCTGCCGCCTGCACTTCGCCAACGCGGCCGCCGTGCCCGTCCAGCATCCGCTCGAGTTCCTCGCCGGCCTGCTGTAGAGCCGACCCATGGTCGGCTTGTGCGCAGCCGGCCACGGTCGGCTCCGCGGGTGGATAATGCGGGCATGGAACGCGCGCTGACCCCGGTGGACCGCCTGCTCGACGGCGTCCAGAACGCCCTCGAGACCGTGCTCGGCGGGGCGCGCGCGGAACGGCCCAATCCCGCCGGCGCGCGCGCCGACGTGGTCCTCGACGAAGCCGAGCGCCGCCACGCCGCCGGCCTCATGCGCATCAACCACGTCGGCGAGGTCTGCGCGCAGGCGCTCTACGTCGGCCAGGCGCTGGTCGCCCGCGACGCCGCCACGCGCGCCCAGCTGTTGCGCGCGGCGCAGGAGGAAACGGACCACCTCGCGTGGTGCGCCGACCGGCTCCGCGAGCTCGACAGCCGCCCGAGCCTGCTCAACCCGCTGTGGTACGCCGGCAGCCATGCGATCGGCGTGGTCGCGGGCCTGCGCGGCGACGGCTGGAACCTGGGCTTCGTGGTCGAGACCGAGCGCCAGGTCGAGGCGCACCTCGACGAGCATCTGCGGTCGCTGCCCGAAGCCGACCTGCGCAGCCGCGCGATCCTGGAAACCATGAAGGCCGACGAGGCGCGCCACGCGGCGAACGCCGAGGCCGCCGGCGCGCGCGTGCTGCCGCCGCCGATCCCGTCGCTGATGGCCGCGGCGTCGAAGCTGATGAAGACGGTGGCCTACCGCATCTGAGCGCCGCGCAGCGCGGCGCGCCGGGTCACTCGACCAGGTTGCGGCCGTGGTAGAGCTCCTCGATCTCGCGCTTGAGCCGCGCCTCGATCTTCATGCGCTCCTTGAACGACAGGTTCTTCGCCTTTTCCTCGAACAGGTAGTTGTCGAGGTCGAAGTCCTTCAGGTGCATCTTCGTGTGGAAGATGTTCTCCTGGTACACGTTCACGTCGAGCATCTCGTAGCGCGAGCGCACGTTCTTGGCCAGGTAGTCCTGGATCGAGTTGATCTTGTGGTCGATGTAGTGCTTGCGGCCCTTGATGTCGCGGGTGAAGCCGCGCACGCGGTAGTCCATCACCACGATGTCGGACTCGAGCGACTCGATCAGGTAGTTCAGGGCCTTCAGCGGCGAGATCACGCCGCAGGTCGCCACGTCGATGTCTGCGCGGAAGGTCGCGATGCCGTTGTCCGGGTGGGTTTCCGGGTACGTGTGCACCGTGATGTGCGATTTGTCGAGGTGCGCGACCACGGCGTCGGAGATCACGCCCTTGGCCTGCGACTTGTCGACCACCGGCTGCTCGGAGATCAGGATCGTCACCGACGCGCCCTGCGGGTCGTAGTCCTGGCGGGCCACGTTCAGGATGTTGGCGCCGATGATCTCGGCGACGTCGGTCAGGATCTGGGTGAGCCGGTCGGCGTTGTATTCCTCGTCGATGTACTCGATGTACCGGCGGCGCTGGTCCTCGGACACCGCGTAGCAGACGTCGTAGATGTTGAACGACAGCGCCTTGGTCAGGTTGTTGAAACCCTGCAGCTTCAGGCGGGGCAGCGGCTTGACGAGGGACATCGGCATTCCGGGGGCAGGCAAGGGGCGGATTATGGGCCAAAACGCCCGGGGGCGCCCCCGCGGCCCGCGCCGGGTTTGCCGCCGGCCGGGCAAGGCACTACCCTCGCACGTCGACACCCTACGGATCGGACGCCCATGTCCCCCGCCTTGCAGGGCCTGCACCGCCAGACCGGCAACAATCCGCTCGCGCCCGACGCGGCGACGATCGAGCGCTTCCTCGGCTATTGCCACCGGCGGCGTTACCCGCCGCGCACGGAAGTGTTCCGGCCGGGCGATCCGGCGGGCACGCTCTATTACGTGATCAGCGGCTCGACCAGCATCATCACCGAGGAAGACGACGGGCGCGAGCTCGCGCTCGGCTACTTCGGCTCCGGCGAGTTCGTCGGCGAGATGGGCCTGTTCATCGAGTCCGACCGCCGCGAGGTGATCCTGCGCACGCGCGTGCCCTGCGAACTGGCGGAAATCGGCTACGACAAGCTGTACCAGCTGTTCGCCGGCCCGCTGCAGGCCGACGCGCCGAAGCTGCTGTGGGCGATCGGCGCGCAGCTGTCGCGGCGCCTGCTCGACACCAGCCGCAAGGCCGGCCGGCTCGCGTTCCTCGACGTCACCGACCGGATCGTGCGCACCCTGCACGACCTCACCCGCGAGCCGGAGGCGATGACGCATCCGCAGGGCACGCAGCTGCGCATCTCGCGCCAGGAGCTGTCGCGCCTGGTCGGCTGCTCGCGCGAGATGGCCGGGCGGGTGCTGAAGAAGCTCGAGGCCGACGGCGTGCTCCACGCGCACGGCAAGACGCTGGTCCTGTACGGGACCCGCTGAGGCGATGGGAACCGCCGCCGCATTCGCCGCCGGGAGCGCCCGGGTGCGACCTGCGGCGACCGGCGACGCCAGCGACGTCGCGCGCCTGCTCGGCCATCTCGGCTATCCCTGCGAGGACGCGGACGCCGCCGAGCGCATCGCGGTGGTGATCGCCGACCATCGCCAGCACCTGTTGCTGGCCGAGATCGACGGCGAGGCCTGCGGGCTGATCGCGCTGTACACGATGTATTCGCTCGCGCACGGCAGCGAGCTGGCGCGGATCACCGCGCTGGTGGTGGCGCCGGAGCGCGCGCGCTGCGGCGTCGGCCGGCTGCTGCTGCGCGAGGTGGAGCAACTGTCGCGGCGCCACCGCATCCATCGCATCGAAGTGACCAGCAACGCGCGCCGGGTCGAGGCGCACGCGTTCTACCGCGACTGCGGCTACAGCGACGATTCGCGCCGCTTCGTGAAGATGCTCTGCGACTGAGCGCGGCGTCAGCCGCGATCCCCGCCGCGCGATTCGCATCCCCAGTTCAGGATCGGCGTGCCTGACGGCAGCACCTTCCGGAAATGGGCCACGCGCGAGGGCTTCGGGTTCACCACCACGGGCCGGTTCGCGGCCTGCAGCAGCGGCAGGTCGGCGACGCTGTCGGAATACGCGATCTCGATACGGTCGTAGCCGCGGTCCCAGATCATCCGCATCTTGTTGCGCGCGTGGCAGTGCTCGGTGGTGACGTAGCCGCCGAGGAAGCGCTCGCCGAGGCTGCCGACGATCGGCAGGTCCTGGTGGGCGACGAAATCGAGGATCGCGCGCGCCAGCTCGGGCGGCGCGCCGGTGGCGACGAGCACGCGATCGCCGGCGAC
The DNA here is from genome assembly GCA_051953015.1 of Luteimonas sp. Lineage (GTDB taxonomy): Bacteria > Pseudomonadota > Gammaproteobacteria > Xanthomonadales > Xanthomonadaceae > Cognatiluteimonas. The sequence goes on along the minus strand of JBQCJF010000077.1, from coordinate 11,454 downwards.
GCGGTGGCGGTGCAGCACCTCCAGCGCTTTCGGCAGCAATCGCGCGCGGATCGCGGGGGCGTCGGCGGCGACGTAGGCGTCGATCAGCGTCTCGATCGGGCGCGTCCCGCCGACCGTGCCGATCCAGAGGAAGCCGGAGATGCCGCGGCGCCGTGTCGGCAGCCACGCCACCAGCGGCAGCAGCAGCGGCGCGGCCAGCAGCGCGAGGGCGCGGCGCCACCACGCGCGCTTGATGAGCCAGGCGACGAGGTGGCCGCCGGAGTCGCCGTCGTACAGCGTGTGGTCGAAGTCGAACACCACCAGCTGGCGGTACGGCAGCGAGGTCTCGGCGAAGGCGCTCATGCCGCGGCGGCGCTTTCGAAGAACAGCGCGCGCAGCGCGGCGCCGGGATCGGGCTCGCGCATGAAGGCTTCGCCGACCAGGAACGCGCCGATGCCGGCGTCGCGGAGCCTGCGCACGTCCGCGGGCGCGGCGATGCCGCTCTCGGCGACCAGGCTGCGCCCGGGCGGCAGCATGGCGCGCAGGCGGATCGAGGTGTCGAGCGAAACCTCGAACGTGCGCAGGTCGCGGTTGTTCACGCCCAGCATCGGTTCGCGGCCCGCGACGGGCGGAATCCGCAGCGCGCGCTCCAGCTCCGCCGCGTCGTGCGCTTCCACCAGCACGTCCATGCCGAGCGCCATCGCCTGCGCGGCGAAGTCGCGCAGGCGCGCGTCGTCGAGCGCGGCCACGATCAGCAGGATGCAGTCTGCGCCGATCGCGCGCGCCTCGGCCACCTGGTAGGGATCGATCGTGAAATCCTTGCGCAGCACCGGCAGCGCGCAGGCGGCGCGGCCCTGCTGCAGGTACGCCTCGCTGCCCTGGAAGAAGTCGGCGTCGGTGAGCACCGACAGGCAGGCGGCGCCGCCGGCTTCATAGCTGCGCGCGATCGCGGCGGGGTCGAAGTCGTCGCGGATCACGCCCTTCGACGGGCTCGCCTTCTTCACCTCGGCGATGACCGCGGCCTCGCCCGCCGCGGCGCGCGCCTCGAGCGCGGCGGCGAATGCGCGCGCGGGAGGCATCGCGGCGGCGCGCGCCTCGAGCTCGGCCTGCGGCACGCGGGCGCGCCGGGCGGCGACCTCCTCGCCCTTGCGCCGGAGGATGGTGTCGAGGATGGCGCTCATGCCGCGCCGTCGCCGGACGCGTCGACGGGGCCTGCGTAGGCGCGCTCGACCTTCGCCACGCGCACCTCGAAGTGCTGGTACCACAGCTTCCGGCCGCGGATCCGGATCGCCGCGTGGTCGGTCTGTCGCTTCCAGGCGGCGATCGACGCCTCGTCGCGCCAGTAGCTGATCGTCATGCCGAAGCCGGTGGCGTCGCGCGCGCTTTCCACGCCCAGGAAGCCGGGCTGCTTCCCGGCCAGCTCCAGCATGCGCGCGGCCGCCTCCGCGTAGCCGTCGGGATCCCACTCGTTGCGACGCGAGGTGAAGATCACGGCGTAGTACGGCGGCTCGGGCGTGCTGGCGAAGTGCTGCGTTTCCATGGTGCGGGGTGGCGGCGGCTCGGTCCCGATTCTAAGCCGGAAACATTTTCGCCGGGGCCTGCCGCCGCGTCGCCGCCACGAACGCGTCCAGCCGCGCGCGCGCGGCGCCGCTGGCGATGGCGGCGCGGGCCCGGGCGATGCCGTCGGCGATCGAGTCCGCCACGCCGGCCGCGTACAGCGCCGCGCCGGCGTTGAACGCCACGATCTCGCGCGGCAGGCCCGGGGCGTCGTCCAGCGCCGCCAGCAACATCGCCTTCGACTCCGCGGCGTCGGCCACGCGCAGGTTGCGGGTATGGGCCATCGGGATGCCGAAGTCCTCGGGGTGCACGTCGTATTCGCGGACCTGGCCGTCGCGCAGTTCGCCGACCAGGGTGGCCGCGCCGAGCGACAGCTCGTCCATGCCGTCGCGGCCCCACACCACCAGCGCGCGCTCCGCGCCGAGCGCCTGCAGCACGCGCACCTGGATCCCGACGAGGTCGGGATGGAACACGCCCATCAGCGTCGCCGGCGCGTTCGCGGGATTGGCGAGCGGGCCCAGGATGTTGAACAGCGTGCGCACGCCGAGTTCGCGCCGCACCGCCGCCACCGCCTTCATCGCGGGATGGTGGATCGGCGCGTACATGAAGCCGATGCCCGTCTCGTCGAGGCAGCGCGCGACCTGCTCCGGCTGCAGCTCGATGTCGGCGCCGAGCGCCTCGAGCACGTCGGCCGCGCCCGACTTCGACGAGACGCTGCGGTTGCCGTGCTTGGCCACGCGCGCGCCGGCCGCCGCGGCGACGAACATGGCCGCGGTCGAGATGTTGAACGTGTGCGCGCCGTCGCCGCCGGTGCCGACGATGTCGACGAGGTGCGTGCGGTCCTCGATCCCGACGGGGCGCGCGAATTCGCGGAGCACGGAGGCGGCCGCCGCGATCTCGCCGACGGTCTCCTTCTTCACGCGCAGGCCGGTGAGGATCGCCGCGGTCAGCGCCGGCGGCACCTCGCCGCGCATGATCGCGCGCATCAGCCCAACCATCTCGTCGTGGAAGATCTCGCGGTGCTCGATCGTGCGCTGCAGGGCCTCGCGCGGATCGATGGTCGCGCCCGTATTCGATGCGTTCATCGCGCGGCGCTCCCGGACTTCAGGAAATTCTCGAGCAGCGCGTGGCCGTGCTCGGTCAGGATCGACTCCGGATGGAACTGCACGCCCTGCACCGGGTGCTCGCGGTGGCGCAGGCCCATGATTTCCTCGACGCTGCCGTCCTCGTTCTCAGTCCAGGCCGTGACCTCGAGGCAATCGGGCAGCGCCGTCTTGTCGACCACGAGCGAGTGGTAGCGCGTCGCTTCGTAGCCATCGGGCAGGCCCGCGAACACGCCCTCGCCCCGGTGGCGGATCGGCGAGGTCTTGCCGTGCATGATCCGGCCGGCGCGGATGACCCTGCCGCCGCAGGCTTGGCCGATCGCCTGGTGGCCGAGGCACACGCCGAGGATCGGGATGCGCGGGCCGAGCTCGCGCACGATCTCGAGCGAGATGCCCGCTTCGTCCGGCGTGCACGGTCCCGGCGAGATCACGATGCGCTCCGGCGCGCGAGCGGCGACCTGCGTCACGGTCAGCGCATCGTTGCGCACGACTTCGACCTCCGCGCCCAGCGCCTGCAAATACTGCACGAGGTTGAAGGTGAAGCTGTCGTAGTTGTCGATGACCAGCAGCACGGAGGATCCTTACTCGAGCGCGTAGATGATGTAGACGTCCTGGTCGAGCGTGATGCGGCCCTCCCGCAATGCAGCGACGCCCGGGGCAAGCAGTGCCATCGTTCCACTCACGCTCACGGATGCCAAGGACGTGCCGCCTCCCTGCGAGTACCTGACATTCAGACCCTGGTTGGAAATCGTGTGGACGGGGCCAAGCTTTCGGCCGACGCCCGCGGCCAGCGATTCCGCCGTCGCCCTCGCGTCCGCGATGGCCTGTTTCATCAAGCCTCGCTTCACTTCATCGGCCCGTGTCGTTTCGAAGGTCTTGGTGCCCACTCTGACTGCCCTGTCCTCGGGCATCGCCGACACGAATTCGCGCAGCCGGTCCAATGCGTGGAATCGAACCACGATGTCACGCTCGTACGAATTTCCCAGGAAAATCTGCTTGTCTTGATCGTCGTCGTAGTCGTATTGCGGTGTGATGGACAGATTCGCCACCGTCAGGTCCGCTTCGTCGATCTTCATGCGATCGGCGATCGCCAGAATCCGGCTCGCCAAGGCTTCTATTTTGGCCTGCGTCCCCGCCGCGTCGGTGCTGGTTTCCGACAGGGAAACCTCCAGCGGGAAAAGATCGGGCACGACTTCCTGGCGGGCTTCGCCATGGACGGCGACGAAGGGTGCACCATCCATAACCTGCGCTTCCGCTGACCCGCAGCAGAGCAAGAACGCACACGCCAGCATTCCGAGAGCTTTCATCGGCACTCCTCCCTGGTGGTCACAAGCCTTTCGCTGCCTCGGCCACGGCGCGGAACAGCGCGCGGCCCTTGTTCATGGTCTCGTCCCACTCGGCGGCGGGATCGGAATCGTGGACGATGCCGGCGCCCGCCTGCACGTGCAGCTTGCCCTCCTCGATCACCGCGGTGCGGATCGCGATCGCGGTGTCGGCGTCGCCCTGCCAGCCGATGTAGCCGATGGCGCCGGCGTAGACGTTGCGCTTCAGCGGCTCGAGCTGCGCGATCAGCTCCAGCGCGCGGATCTTCGGCGCGCCGCTCACCGTGCCGGCCGGGAACGTCGCGCGCAGCACGTCGGCGTACGTGAGGCCGGGCCGCAGCGTGCCGGTCACTTCGCTGACGATGTGCATGACGTGGCTGTAGCGCTCGATGCCGAAGCGTTCGCCGACTTCCACCGTGCCCGGCTCGGCGATGCGGCCGACGTCGTTGCGGCCGAGGTCGATCAGCATCAGGTGCTCGGCGCGCTCCTTCGGATCGGCGAGCAGCTCGGCTTCGAGGGCCGCGTCCTGCGCCGGGGTCGCGCCGCGCGGGCGCGTGCCGGCGATCGGGCGCACGGTGACGGTGCCGCGGCCGGCGTCGTCGTATTCCAGGCGCGCGAGGATCTCCGGCGAGCTGCCGACCACCTGCGTGTCGCCGATGTCGAGGAAGTACATGTACGGCGACGGGTTCAGCGCGCGCAGCGCGCGATACACGTCGACGGGTCGCGCGGCGAACGGGATCGACAGGCGCTGCGACAGCACGACCTGGAACACGTCGCCCGCGGCGATGTACTCCTTCGCGGTGCGCACCGCGTCGATGAAGCCCTCGCGCGTGAAGCCCGACACGAAATGCGCCTCGTCCACGGTTTCCGGCCGCAGCGTCGGCGGGTAGCCCGGGCCCGGCTGGCGCAGGCGGTGCACGAGTTCGTCGAGGCGCCGGTTGGCGCGCGCCAGCGCCTGCGGCTCGGACGGATCGGCGTGCACGACGAGGTACAGCCGGCCCTTGAGGTTGTCGAACACCGCGACTTCGGTGCTGAGCATCAGCAGGATGTCGGGGGTGCCGAGCTCGTCGCGACGCGCGTCCGGCGTCTCGCGCAGCCGCGGCTCGAGATAGCGCACGCATTCGAAGCCGAACCAGCCGACCAGGCCGCCGGTGAACGCCGGCAGGCCCTCGACGCGCGGCACCGAATGCGCGGCGCGCAGGCGCTCGACTTCGGCGAACGGATCCGCGACCTCGCGCGCTTCCAGCAGCTCGCCGTGCTCGGTCGCGTAGAGCGTGTGGCCCGCGAACGCATACACGCGCTTCGCCGGCAGGCCGATGATCGAGTAGCGGCCGAAGCGCTCGCCGCCCTCGACCGATTCGAACAGGTAGGTGTGCGGGCCGTCGGCCAGTTTCAGGTAGACCGACAGCGGCGTGTCGAGGTCGGACAGGACCTCGCGGACGACGGGAACCAGGGTGTGCCCTTGCGCGGCGAGCGCCGCGAACTGCTCAGGGCTGGGGGACGAACTCGGGGAGGGGCTCACGCGGGGCTTCCTTCGACGGGCAGGCGGGGGCGACGACAGCGGCAACGGGCCACCATCGCCAGCCATGCTGGCCTTCGGAGGAAACGCAATGGGCGCGCGCGCTCATGGCCTGCACTCTAGGGGGACTTGCGGGCGGCCGCAACCGCGCCCTTCATGGCGGCGATCACCGCGGCGTAGTCGGGCTGGCCGAAGATCGCGCTGCCCGCCACGAACGTGTCCGCGCCGGCGGCCGCGATCTCGCCGATGTTGTCCGGCTTCACCCCGCCGTCGATCTCCAGGCGGATCGGCTTGCCGCAGCGGTCGATCATGCCGCGCACGACGCGCAGCTTCTCCAGCGTCGCCGGAATGAACGATTGCCCGCCGAAGCCGGGGTTCACCGACATCAGCAGCACGTGGTCCAGTTCCGGCAGCACCCAGTCCAGCACGTCCACCGGCGTGGCCGGGTTCAGCACCAGGCCCGGGCGGCAGCCGCTGGCCCTGATGAGCTGGATCGTGCGATGCACGTGCCGGGTCGCTTCGGGATGGAAGCTGATCTCGGTGGCGCCCGCCCTGGCGAAATCCGGGACGATCCGGTCCACCGGCTCGACCATCAGGTGCACGTCGATCGGCGCCGTGACGCCGTGCTTGCGCAGCGCCTCGCAGACCATGGGGCCGATCGTCAGGTTCGGCACGTAATGGTTGTCCATCACGTCGAAGTGGACCCACTCGGCGCCGGCGGCCAGGACCGCATCGACTTCGGCGCCCAGGCGGGCGAAATCGGCGGACAGGATCGAGGGGGCGATGACGGTCGGCTGCATGGGGCCAGTGTACCCGCTGGCGCCGGAAGCCCTACACTGGCCGGCCCGCCTTCCACCGGAACCGGAACACGCGTGGCGACCACCCTGCTCGAAGCCGACCTGCCCGGCCTGACCCTCCGCCACCGCGGCAAGGTCCGCGACGTGTTCGACCTGCCGGCCGGCGCCGGCGGCAGCGACGCTTCGGCCGGCCCGCTGATGCTGATGGTCGCGACCGACCGGCTCAGCGCCTTCGACGTGGTCCTGCCCGATCCGATTCCCGGCAAGGGCGAGATGCTGTGCCAGGTGAGCAATTTCTGGTTCGGCAGGACCGCGCACATCGTGCCCAACCACCTCACCGGCATCGACGTCGCGTCGGTGCTCCCCGCCGGCGTCGACGCGAAGCTCTACGCGCTGCGTGCGGTGGTGACGAAGAAGCTCAAGCCGGTGCCGGTCGAAGCGATCGCGCGCGGCTACCTGATCGGCAGCGGCTGGAAGGACTACCAGCGCACCGGCCGCGTCAGCGGCATCCAGCTGCCCGACGGGCTGCGCCAGGCGGAGAAGCTGCCGCAGCCGGTGTTCACCCCTTCGACGAAAGCCGCGGTGGGCGACCACGACGAGAACATCGACTTCGACACGATGGTGCGCACCGTCGGCGCCGACCTCGCCGAGCAGGTGCGCGACGCGACGTTGCGCCTGTACGCGTACGCCGCCGACTACGCGGCGGAACGCGGCATCCTGCTCGCCGACACCAAGTTCGAGTTCGGCACCGACGCCGACGGCCGCCTGTACGTCATGGACGAGATGCTGACGCCGGACTCCTCGCGCTACTGGCCCGCCGACGAATACGCGGTCGGCACCAGCCCGCCGAGCTTCGACAAGCAGTTCGTCCGCGACTACCTGGAGACACTGGACTGGGGCAAGACCGCGCCCGGCCCGCGCCTGCCGGCGGACGTGATCGCGCGCACCCGCGCCAAGTACGCCGAGGCGCTGCAGCGCCTGGCCGGCATTTCCGTCGACTGACCGAACGCTGGAGGCGACATGTCCACGACCGACGAACGCCCGATCGACCGCTGGTTCGCCCACTACTCCGGCGACCACCGCAACGAGGCGAACCAGCGCATCCACGTGGTCGCGGTGCCGCTGATCCTGTGGACCGTGGTCGCGCTGTTGTGGTGCATCCCGGTCGTCGGCACCTGGTTCCGGCCGGGGCTGTGGGCGGCGCTGGCGATGTTCTTCGCGTGGTCGTTCTACTTCCGCAATTCGCGCCGGCTCGGCTACGGCATGCTGGTGGTGTTCGTGCTGATGGCGTGGCTGACGCGCTGGCTGCACGAAAGGCTGGGCACGACGCAACTGCTGTACCTCGCGGTCGGGGTGTTCGTCGTCGCGTGGATCGCGCAGTTCGTCGGTCACAAGCTCGAGGGCCGCAAGCCGAGCTTCCTCACCGACCTCACCTACCTGCTGATCGGCCCGGCCTGGGTGCTGGCGAAGCTGTACCGCAAGCTCGGCTGGCGCTACTGAAATGACGGCGCCGCGCGCCGGCCACGGGCTCGGTGGCCGCGACCTCGGCATCGCGCTCGTCATCTGCGTCGCCTGGGCACTGAACTTCCTCACTTCGGCGTGGGCGCTGCGCGAGATCCCGCCGTTCCTGTTCACCGCGGTGCGGCTGGCGATCCTCGCGCTGCTGCTCGGCGCGTTCCTGCGCCGGCCCGCGCCGGGACAATGGCCGCTGCTGCTGGCGGTGGCGCTGTGCAACGGCGTGCTCCACTTCGGCCTGAGCTTCTGGTCGCTGCACCTCGCGGGCAACCTCTCGTCGCCGGCGATCGTGATGCAGAGCTACGTGCCGATGGCGGCGCTGCTCGCTTGGTGGTGGCTGGGCGAGCGCTTCGGCTGGCGCACGGGCCTCGCGATCGCGGTGAGCTTCGCGGGGGTGCTCGTGCTGGGTTTCGATCCGCTGGTGCTGCGCGAGCCGGCTTCGCTGCTGCTGATGCTCGTGTCCGCGGTGTTCCTGGCGACGGGCACGGTGCTGATGCGGCGCCTGCGCGGCCTCGACATGTTCAGCCAGCAGGGCTGGACCGCGGTGGTCGCGCTGCTGCCGCTGCTCGCGCTCAGCGCCTGGTTCGAGCCGGGCGGCTTCTCCGCGCTGCGCCACGCGACCTGGGTCGGCTGGGGCGGCGCCGCGTATTCCGCGATCGGCTCGTCGCTGCTCGGCCACGGCCTGTACTACGTGCTGGTGCAGCGCCATCCGGTCGCGCAGGTGACGCCGTGGCTGCTGCTGTCGCCGGTGATGGCGGTGCTGCTGGGCGTGTGGGTCTACGGCGACCGGCCGGGACCGCAATTGTGGATCGGCGGCGCGATGGTGCTGGGCGGCGTGCTGCTGATCGCGCTGCGCGCGCTCGCGAAGACGCGGCCGATGCCGCCGGCCGAGGAAATCTAGGGCTGGAACGCGCGCGGCGCGTAGCCGAAATCGGCGCGCGCGGGCGAGGCGTCGAACACCAGGTCCTCGCGCAGGCGCGCCAGCGCGCCCGTGCCGAAACCGTCGCCCCTGCCGGCCAGGCGCGCGGCACCGAGGGCGAGGCGGAACAGCGGCATCGGGACTTCGAACAGACGTGGCGGGGGCGACTGCGACGCGAGCGTGCGCGCGACCATGTCGCGCCACGGCAGGGCTTCGCCGCCGGGAAGATCGTAGATGCGGCCTGCCGCTGCGGGCGCGTCGCCCGCGGCCAGCGCGGCGGCGGCGAGGTCGTCCACGTGCACCGGCTGGCGCAGGCCGGTGGCGCCGCGCGGGATCATGAACCAGCCGAGCCGCCGCGCCATCGCGCCGATCCGGCTGACCGTGCGGTCGCGGCCGTCGCCGTACACCAGCGTCGGACGCAGCACCGTCGCCGCCACGCCGCGCGCCGATGCGGTCGCAAGCAGCCTCGTCTCCGCCTCGCGCAGCCGCGCCGCGAGCGCGCGCTCGGCGGCATCCGGCGACGATTCCTTCGCCGCGGCGCTGGTCGAACCGAACGCGATCACGCGCGGCGCATCGATGCCGGCGTGCGCGTGCCAGCGCGCGAAATGGTCGAGCGGCCCGCAGCTGAAGATCGCGTCCACGGCCATCGGCAGCCCATCGCAGCGCGCGAGGTCGCCGCGCAGCCAGCGCACGCCGGGGCGATCGGGCTGCGGATCCCGGGACACCGCGAGCGCGGTCCAGCCCGCCGGCGCCATCCGCGCCAGCAGCGCGGCGCCGATCGGGCCGCTGCCGCCGAAGACGAGCGCGGTGCGCATCAGCGCGCGCCGGCCTGTTCGCGCGGGAGCACCGCGCGCAGCCACAGCATGTCGAGGATCGCGGCGATCACCGATGCGGCGAGCACGCCGAGCACCGCCTCCTCGTAGCGCACGTCGGTGTACGCCAGCGAGGCGATGAACAGGCTCATGGTGAAGCCGATGCCGCACAGCAGGCCGAGGCCGAGCATCGCGCGCCCGTCCATGCCGTCGGGCCAGCGCACGCCGCCGAAGCTGCGCATCGCCCACGCCGCGCCGACGATGCCGACCGGCTTGCCGAGCACGAGCCCGGCGACGATGCCCAGCGGCAGCGACGCCAGCACATCTGAAGCCTGCAGCCCGCCCAGCGCCAGGCCCGCGTTGGCGAAGGCGAACAGCGGCAGGATCGCGTAGGCCACCCACGGATGCAGCGCGTGCTCCAGCGTTTCGAGCGGCGAGTGCTCGATCTCGTCGGGGATCGCGTTGCGCCTGTCCACGTGCGGGATCATCAGCCCCGTCGCGACGCCGGCGAGCGTGGCGTGCACGCCGGACTTGAGCAGCGCGATCCAGAGGATGCTGCCGAGCAGCAGGTAGGGCGTGAGCGCGGTGACCCCGCGACGGTTCAGCGCGAACATCACGAGCAGCGCCGCGCCGGCCCAGCCCAGCGCCACCGGCGAGAGACCGTGCGAGTAGAACAGGGCGATGATCAGGATCGCGACCAGGTCGTCGACCACCGCGATCGTCGACAGCAGCAGCTTCATCCCCGGGGGCACGCGCGACCCCAGCAGCGAGAGCACGCCGAGCGCGAACGCGATGTCGGTGGCGGTCGGCACGGCCCAGCCGCGCATCGCCGCCGCGTCCCCGCGGTTGAGCGCCGTGAACAGCAGGGCGGGCACCGCCACGCCTGCGCACGCGCACACCATCGGCAGCAGCAGGCGGTCGCGGCCCGCGAGCTGGCCGGTGAGCGACTCGCGCTTGATCTCGAGCGAGACCAGCAGGAAGAACACCGCCATCAGCCCGTCGTTGATCCACAGCAGCAGGGGCTTGGCGATCTGCAGGTCGCCGAACACGACCGCGACCGGCAGTTCGCGGAACCCGTCGTAGAACTCCTCCAGCGGCGAGTTGGCGCACAGCAGCGCGAGCGCCGCGGCGGCGATCAGCACGATGCCGCCCGCGGCTTCCAGGCGCAGGAAGTCGGTCAGTGCGTTGAGGGCGCGGCTGGCGAGGGTGGGCTGGGCCATCGCGCCAGTCTAGCAACGCCGCGCCCGCCGCCGGCGCGGGCGCGCGTCCCCGCCGACGCCGTCAGGAGCAGCCTTCGATCCAGTCGACCTGCGGCGCAAGGCCCGCATGCCATTCGGTGACCTTGCCCCCGGCATCGGTCTCGAACACGAGGACGCCGTCGCTGCCGTCGTCGGCCTTCACCCGCAGGTACTTCCCGCCGTCGACGTACTTGTGCGGCGACTTCGCGACGCGCCCCGGATACGCGGCGTCGATCTGCGCCTCGCTCATCCCGCGGCGCCCGCCGCCCGGCGCGACCTCCCGGTCGTTGCCGACGTCGTAGCGCACGAACTTGCCGCCGTCGAACATGAAGGCGAAGTACGACGGCGCCTTCTCCCAGGCGGGATTGAGGTAGTGGCAGCCGTCGCCCGGCTCGCCGTTGAGCGCGCCGCCCCAGGCGTCGCGCACCTGCTGCTCGGTCATGCCGAAACGCATGTCGCCGTAGCCGTCGTAGCGGGCGAGCCCGGTGGGCGGCGGCGCGTCGGGCGTCGCATGGGGGGCGGGCGTGGGCGCGGATCCGGGCGACGCCGGCGGAGAAGCGCCGTTTGCCGGTGCACCCTGCGACGCGCCCGCGGCCGGCGTTTCGGCGTGCGACGGCGTCGGCGCGCCGCCCGCGGTCCCCTGCGCAGTTCAAGCGGGGGCGGTGGGCGCGGACGCCACCCCCAGCCGTCGGG